>PLSV01000336.1 GCA_003165235.1 Syntrophobacteraceae bacterium | reverse complement strand
ATGACTTCATTATATGTATGATTATGCAGATTTTAAAGAACAATTTCGGACGCTGCTCTTAACTAAAGCGGGCGACGGGCGGGGTCGGCCCTAATGCCGTTAATTTGACTGATATGTCCAGCCGATTTGTTACTCCGCTGGTTTTTGCCGCTTCTGGTTGCCGTTTCTCGTTGCCGTTTCTCGTTGCCGCTTTGCACGGTGAAATCACAGTGTAGTACAATATTGCCGGATTAAGACAAATTGAGGAATTGTGAACCGCGAATGAACGCGGATAGACACAGATAAGGGGATTGAGGGATTTGAGGAATTGAGTAATTTGATTTCTTCCCGCTCCTTGCTTCCTGCTCCCCGCTCCCTGTTCACCGCCGTCCTCCGTTCTCGTCACCCCGGAAGTATCCAATCCGGGGCCTCAGTCCTCAGTCCTCAGTCCTCAGTCCTTCCCCGGCCCGTGTCTCTTAAACCTGTCGCTTGCATCTTCGATTGCAAAATTGTATGCTTTTGCGGGCTTTAGGGTTGTTCCGGCGGTTTTTTGGGCGGAATCCGGCCTGGAAATGGGGTTCGGATGCATGGCGCGCAAATTGATCCATTTTCCCGGCAGCTTTGATGATAACAACCAACACAATTACGAGTGATATTACCTGGGTCGAAACTTCTCAGGATCAGTGCATTATTTTTGAATTAGATGCTGAAGCTGTTCCATATGCGAACCAAAGCATTACACATCCTCATCGTCATTCGTATCAGGAAATAATTTGGATCAGAAAGGGTCTGGCAGAACATCTGCTTGACGATAATGTCGTACAAATTCCATCGGGCACGCTTCTGATTGTGCCAATGGGGCGCATCCACAGATTTATTCCATCATACGACTGCTCTGCGAGCGTCATCAGATTCAAGGAAGAATTTCTGCCCAACTCCTCATACTTGCTTTTTTGCCAATTCATCGAGCATACGGCATTACAATTGACTCCCGAACAATCTGTTTGCATGGAAGCCTATTTCTCTCTTATCCGTAGTGAATATCATGAAGCTGACCCATATCATCTGCAACCTCTCAGACACCTGCTCTCTGCATTGATCGCCAAGTTAGAAGAATTCAGCCTGCAGCATTCCAGGGTGCAGCCCCATGATTACGCACGCACTCTTTGTATCTGGAACCGTTTCAACGATCTGATCGAGAAGAAGTTCAAGGCGGAACATAAAGTCAGCTATTATGTATCCGAACTGGGCGTTTCATCAAGGAAGCTGGGGGAGATCGTCAAGCTTTACACGGGTAAGAACGTAGCAGAAGTCATAGATGAACGTTTAATACAGGAAGCGAAGAGATTCATTCTTTTTTCGGATCTCTCCATTAAAGAGATTGCCTTTGATCTCGGCTATTCAGAGCACTCCTACTTCTCAAAAGTCTTTAAAAGACTCACTCGCATGACCCCTTCGGAATTTAAATCAAGAGCCGTCACTGCATAAAATTACCAGCCATTTTCGCGTAATTGTTACAATCCGGTCAAAACAGTGGTTAGTTTTACCCAAGCAGGACTTTAACCCTCTTTTTGTGTCAAGGAGTACTAATGAGCAACATTACGAATTGGTTGTTATTAACCCGTCAATTGAATTTGCGCAAGTGTTCGTTCCAACGAAAGCCGGAATCCGGCAAAGATACTGGACGCCGGCCCAAGTCCGGCATCGAGGAGCGGTTCTGTGTATTTGCCGGGTTAATAGCGCTAACGGCACTGATTCTCCTTGTTTGCGGGGCAATCGCTCCCGCCTTTGCCGGCGATGCATCCGATGGGGGTTACTCGCCTGCTATGCAGGCAAAAATCGATGAAATGAAAAAAGAGATAGCACAGTATACCGATGAAAAGGCGACGATCGATAAAGATATCGAGACCTTTGACACGCTGGATTTTGTTGTGTTCAGTAATCAGGAATGGACAAGGCTGCACGAGAGCCATTCGAGGGATGTCGTTGTCAACTGGCCGGATGGACATCAAACAAACGGCATAGAAAGGCACATTGAGGATCTCAAGGCGTTATTCGTGTATGCGCCTGATACAAAGATAAAAGTACATCCCATAAAATTCGGATCGGGGGAATTTACCTGCGTAACCGGCATCATGACCGGAACCTTCACCGAACCTATGCCGGTCGGGGACGGCAAATTCATTCAACCAACAGGCAAAGAGTTCAGCCTTCCCATGGCTACCGTGGGACATTGGAAAAATGGCGTCATGATCGAAGAATGGCTCTACTGGGATAATGCGACATACATGAAGCAAATCGGGATAACGCAATAGGGTAATCGCGAGAATGCGAGATTTGTCCCAAGGCGCCAGGAAAATGATGGATGGAAATAAAATAATAATGGATATAATAGCCAGGCAAGGAGTGCAAGCCGCCGGCCGAAAAGATGCTGGAGAAAAGAAGGTAAAATAAGGCGCGTTGGAGTGATTTTTTGGCGGCGTTTAGCAGCAAGCGCGTTCAAGCATGAGAGAACCGGCTCTTTTCCGAAATTCAAAATCCCCTCAGGCAGCTCCTGGCAATCCTGAGGGAGCATGCAGTGCGGCGCAGAACGCGTTGGATAGCATCCGAACCGGTTATCGGAGATTTCGTATTGCCGCCGCCCCGGATCAGGCCATGTTTGAACCTTTTTTGGATTGACGACCCGGGCGCTGCAGTTTTTTCTTTATGATGGAGAAGAAAACATGAGAATGAAATTGTTGACAATACCCGCAACGCTGCTTTTTCTGCTTTGCGTGTCGCAGTACCGGCTTCCAGCGCTGTTTGCGGATAACACCCCGGCCGAAGGCGACATCTTTCCCAACCTTAAGCTCCCCCTTCCTGAGAAAACGTATGAGAGGGAATATCTTAATGTCGCCAAGGGCCCGTTTCTCCTTTCCCAGGTTGATTCGGAAGTGCTGATCGTTCAAATTTTCAGCATGTACTGTCCCCATTGCCAGAAGGAAGCGCCAAATGTCAATGCGCTCTACGAGGCAATTACAGCGAGACCGGAGACAAAATCGCACATCAAAGTGCTTGGAATCGGCGCAGGAAATTCCTCCTACGAGGTAGACGCGTTCAGGGACTGCTTCAAGGTAGGGTTTTCGCTCACCACCGACGAGGATATGGCCGTTTACAAGCTACTGGGCCGGGTAGGAACTCCTTATTTCTTTGTGCTTTGGAAGAAACCCGGCGGCTGGCAGGTCGTATATTCGAAAGCTGGGAGCTTTGGAGACCCCAAGGCTTTTCTGGACCTTATATGCGCCAAGACGGGCATCGACCAGGGGAAATAGCCGTTTACAGTTGAAAGGATATATTATGAGCAAGATATATGTAACTTTCTCGACTTTTTTCATTGCGCTCATTGTGTGCGCTACGGCTTTCGCCATATCCGAACAGTACCAGGGAAGGATATATCAGCCCGGTGAGCTTAAGGCTGTTGACAGCAAGTCCACCCTGAAAGTGGGGGACAAGGCGCCTGATTTCACGTTGCCATCCATTTCAGGCGGGCCTGTTTCACTTAGCGATTTCGCCGGAAAGAAAAATATCGTCATATCCTTTGTGCCCGCCGCGTGGACCCCTGTCTGCTCGGAGCAGTGGCCGGGGTACAATTTGTTGCGGGCCTCTTTCGAAGCAAGAAACACCGTATTGATCGGGATTACGACGGACAATGTTCCGACTCTTTTTGCCTGGACCACTGATATGGGAAAAATCTGGTTTCCGGTGCTCTCCGATTTCTGGCCCCACGGCGACGTAGCCCACAAATACGGAGTGTTCCGCTCAAGCGGCGTTTCGGAACGTGCGCTTTTTGTAATCGACCGGAAGGGCATAATCAGGTACATCGACGTCCACGACATAAACGAGCGGCCGAAAATGGAAACGCTGATGTCTGAACTGGACAAACTGAATAAGTGAACCGGGGCGGGCCGGTTCCGGGTCTGCCGCTGACAGGGCAGAACAGGTGAATGACGCCAGGCCCATTTTTGCCGATTCGGAGGTTTGAAAAGCTCAACCCTGCCCTGCTTTGCGGAAAAGCTCCATTTTATCATGAATCATCAGTCTAATCCTGAACGCCGCTCAGCGTAAATTCGAAGTCGTCGGGCCGCCATGCCCCATCGGAGCATCGGATACACTGGTCACCTACGCATGTTACGCTCTCATTCGGGAAAGTCTCGCCCTGCAACTCGCAACTTGTCTTTTCCATGTTTGTGGTCCTTTCAGTCATCTAGCTCTACATCGTCATATATGGCGACGACGATTCCAACGCCCGAGGCGGTGGTTCTCATACGATAAAGATAAGCATCAAAGAACCAATTTACTCTGTAAATCGTTAACAGATTTTCCATTTGGCCTTACCTTAAAAGGAAACCCCCTGGTTCATGCCGGGAATTGGCCCGGATTGCCGGAATAAGTTTTTGACAATCGCCCGCTCATGGTCGATATTTAACAATTATGGTTCACAGTCCAATTCTCATCTTCTTTTAGCAGGGAGGCCATTATGGGCGAAGAAACAATGGTTGCACGGAAACTGGGCGTCAACGGCCTTGGGAGAATCGCAAAGCTCTCGATCTGGCACCATGTGGAGCGTCAATATTTTTCGGAGATCGTGGTCAATATAGGCCGGGAGGTAGGGACAAGACTTGCGGACATAGCCCATTTCCTGGAGAAGGATTCCACCTATGGCGCTTTGAACAGCTTTCTCTATGGCTCCAGGGCCGGCAGGGTCATTGAAGGGATCGACGAAAAGTCGGGCAGCTTTGTGGTGAACGGGATAAAGACAACTTTTTTGCGCAGCTCCAGAAATCCGGCTCATATAGACTGGCGGAAATACGGGGTTGACCTCGTCGTGGACGCTACGGGATCTTTTCTCGATCCCGCCGCCCTTCCGGACGACCCGAAAGGGTCGGTGCGCGGTCATTTTGTTTCGGGCGCAAAGAAGGTTATCGTATCGGCGCCGTTCAAGATAAAGGACAAGGGCCGGGAGATGCCCGCCGATGCCGTTACGACCGTCATGGGCATAAACGATTCAGATTACGATCCCAAGAAGCACCTGATCGTATCGAACGCATCCTGCACGACCACCTGTCTTGCTTACATGGTGAAACCGCTGCTGGATTACTTCGGGGCCGAGCGCGTCCTTTCGGCGGCGATGACCACGGTTCACGCAGCCACCAGTTCGCAATCCGTGTTGGACCGCGCGCCTCAAGCCAAAGCGACCGACCTGCGAAAGACTCGTTCGGCCTTCAACAATATCATCCTTACCAGCACCGGGGCGGCCAAAGCGCTCGAACTGGTGATCCCGGAGATGAAGAGAATCGGCATCATCGCCGAGTCGGTTAGAGTCCCCGTGACGACCGGCTCTCTCATAATCCTGGCATTGATGATTCAGGACGAGAGCATGACGAACCCGATTAATCATGAGTTGGTGAATAATATTTACAAAAAAGCCGTTTCCCATTTTCCCGAGGGCTACCTCATTTTTTCTGAAGAACAGAATGTGTCATCCGACATTATCGGGCTGCCCCGGGCCGCTGCGGTCATCGAAGGCTGCGAGAACCACACGCGCACTTCGGCAGTTCACATCGATGTCGAGCGCCTGGCTTCCGCATTCAAATACCTGGAGTCGCCCGGTGCGGGCAATTCGGCTTCGCTGGACTTGGGAGTAGTCTCGCGAAGCGTCGAGACTGAGGGGTCGCTGCGCCAGAGGTTTATCGAGGTGCCGGTCACCCAGGCCGTAATTTACGGCTGGTACGACAACGAACTTGGGAGCTACACAAATATGCTCGGGGACCGGACTGTGAGCATAGCCAGTCTCATGGAAAAGAGCGATCGCGATCCGGTGAGGATAAGAACATAGTTGCAATTTAAGGGGATTTGGCTTAGCCTTTTTTTCGTTTCTTGAAAACGCTTGTATTTACTCATTAAATCGGAATTTTTGGATTTTAGCTCTTTGCGTGCAAGGAGAGGCCGCGTGATAGTGAGCCACTGGATGTCAACGGAGCTGGTGACGGTCAGTAAGGAAGCCTCCATTCAGGAAGCTATGGCCCTGATGAAGCAGGAATCCATCCGGCATCTGCCGGTGGTGGATCAGAAGATGAATCTGCTTGGCTGGATTACGGACGCGGACCTGAGGGGGGTGCTTATCGCCTCGATGCTCGAGGAACTGACCCTTGACGACGTGATGATTCGAAAGCCCTTTACGATCCATCCCGAGATGGCGCTCGAGGAGGCTGCGCGCATTTTGCTGGACAAGCGTGTCGGCGGCCTGCCCATCGTCAGGAATGGCATTTTGGTCGGCGTGATAACCGTCACCGACATTCTTTCGGCGTTCATCAATTTCCTGGGACTTTTCACTGATTCCACGCGACTGGACATAAAGGTTTCAGGCTCTCCCAACCCGCTTCCGGAGATAACCCGAATCGTCAGGCTGCATGGGGCCGAAATTATCAGTCTTTGTCATCTGCCCCTTGAAGAGGGCCCCGAATACTCATATTCCATTCGGCTCAAAAAAACCGACGTAAAGCCAATCATTGCAGACCTCGAGGAGCACGGGATCGAGGTAGTGTCTTACCTGGACTAGCAGGCCGCGTATCTTTCGCCGTAGTCCGGCCCCGGCTGCATGGCCGAGACTGCGCCACGCTCCCGGCGCCTTGCGCGCGATCCGGCATCCCGGGGGCCCGCACGAAACATCGCCCGCCTTGCGCCAGCCGTGAAAAATCGGAGGCGCTCGCCGCCTCAACTCTCAACGCATCTTATTCCATTGGACTCTAGCTAATCGCCAAGTTTAGGTTATAATTTTCATTCACCTTACAGAGAGCAGGAGGTTTTGTTAATGGAAGCCAAAGGGCGTCAACTCGAAGCACTCTTGAAAGAAATGGGGGGTGTGCTGGTAGCCTTTTCGGGGGGTGTGGACAGCTCGGTGCTTCTGGCTGCGGCCCATAAAGCACTGGGAGACCTCGCGGTGGCTGTCACGGGCACATCGGCGAGCGTCCCGGCCCACGACCTGGAATCGGCAAGGACTATCTCCTCACGGCTGGACGTGCGCTGGATAACCGTGGAAAGCGGCGAACTCGACGATCGACAGTATGTAACCAACCCTGGCAATCGCTGCTACTTCTGCAAGAAGAGTATATTCACACGATTACTTGAAAGGGCGTCCCAGGAGGGGCTGCCTTTTGTCGTTGAAGGCAGCAACTCCGACGATCTGACTGACATCAGGCCGGGCATGGCGGCTTTGCGTGAACTCGGCATACGGTCCCCTTTCCTGGAACTGGGCATCGGTAAGGAAATGATTCGCCGTCTTGCAAAGCATTACGGCCTTCCGAACTGGGACAAGCCTTCCTCGGCCTGCCTTGCATCAAGAATTCCATACGGCGAACTTATAACCCCTGAACGTCTTGGGCGTATCGACAGGAGCGAATCGCTTCTACGCGATATGGGATTTCGCCAGTTGCGCGTTCGCGACCACGGAACGGTCGCCAGAGTGGAAATGCTGCCGGAGGATATGAAGCGGCTGTTTGAAAACGGGCTGAGGGAGGCCGTCGTAGCAGTATGCAAGGACGCAGGCTACACCTTCATCACACTCGATCTGCAGGGATATCGGACCGGGGCCATGAACGAAGCCGTAGATACAGTGAATCGTGAATAGCAGAAAAAATAATTCCTTTTGGTTCCATCGCTTCGTGACGAACAGTGAACAGTGAACGGGAAAAGCAAATTGTATGCCGGCAAGTGTTCAGGCTTCGCGTCTTCGCGTCTTCGCGTGAACAGGATTTATGAGGCCTGCCCTTTCTGGTGAAGTTATTACCTGATGAAGGGTATTTTCAGGCATGAAACGCATCTATTTTGACAACAACGCCACTACGCGGCTCCATCCCGATGTCCTGGAGGAGATGCTCCCATATCTTCGTGATAATTACGGCAATGCATCCAGCATCCACTGGCTTGGCCAGGAGGCGAGGCGGGCCATGGACCTGGCTCGAGAGCACGTTGCGGGATTTATTGCCGCATCCCCCGATGAAATCGTCTTCACGAGCGGGGGAACCGAAGCTGACAACCAGGCAATACTCGGAATCGCCAACCTCCTCGGAAAGCCGGGCAGCCGGATCATCACCACGGCCGTCGAGCACCAGGCGGTATTGAACTCCAGCCGTCAGTTGGAGAAAAACGGATTTCGCGTGACCTATCTTTCCGTGGACAGCCAGTGCCGAATAGACTTGCAGGCCCTTGCCGATTCAATCGATGATGACGTCATCCTGATCTCCGTAATGCTGGCCAATAATGAGGTCGGCGCTATCCAGCCGGTTCGGGAAGCGGCGCAAATAGCAAGATCGAGGGGAATACTGTTCCACACGGACGCTGTTCAGGCTGCGGGGAAAATTCCCTTGGACGTGCGCTGCCTGGGGGTCGACCTGTTGAGCATGTCTGCCCATAAATTTCACGGTCCCAAGGGTTGCGGCGCGCTCTTCGTCCGTTCGGGCGTTCATGGGCCGGTGCTTATCCACGGCGGCCATCAGGAGCGAAATGGGCGGGCTGGAACCGAGAATGTCGCGGCCATCGTCGGTTTTGGGCAGGCATGCCGATTTGCCGGGCTGGGGCTCGAGGAGAACAGCCGCCTCACCGAATCGCTCAGGGATCGAATGGAAAAAGGGATCGTCGAGCGAGTGTCTCGGGTCAAAATCAACGGACGCAAGGCACACCGCCTGCCCAACACCTTGAACGTGAGTTTCGAGGGGGTGGACAACCAGATGCTCGCCATGAATCTTGACCTGATGGGAATTGCGGTTTCTACGGGGTCCGCCTGTCAGTCCGAAACGAGGGAACCTTCCTATGTGCTTTCGGCGATGGGATGTACGGTAGACCAGGCATCGAGCTGTATTCGCTTCTCGCTCGGCAGTGATAACACGGCGGAAGAAGTGGACATTGTTCTCGAGGCTTTGACGGAATTGGTGGAAGGACTGCGGCATTGACTTTGCCGAAAAGACGTATTGTGGTGGCCATGAGCGGCGGGGTTGACTCAAGCGTCGCGGCTGTCCTGCTCCTGGAGCAGGGATTCGATGTCATAGGAGTCACCCTGCAACTGCATGCATGTCACGAGTCCGCTCCGGGGAGATCGTGCTGCGGGACCGACGCCGTCGCTCAGGCCAGGGCTGCGGCCGGCTGCCTCGGTATACATCACTACGTGCTGGACTGCCGTCAATTCTTCGAACAAACCGTCCTGCTCCGGAGCTGGCGGGAATACTCCTGCGGCCGCACCCCCAACCCCTGCGTCATTTGCAATGAGCACATAAAATTCGGCCTGCTGCTCGATTATTCCAAAGCGCTGGGCGCAGAGAAAATAGCCACGGGTCATTATGCCCGCATCGGCGTGCGAAAGAACGGCGAGGCTTTCCTGTTGCGCGGCTCGGACACTCGAAAGGACCAGTCCTATTTTCTCTTTGCGGTGGGCTCCGAGAGTCTTTCGGCGGCGTTATTCCCGATCGGCCGGCACACGAAGGATGCGGTTCGCAGTATGGCGCGGCGCATTGGACTGCGGAACGCGGACAGGGAAGAAAGCCAGGACGCGTGTTTTTCCATCAAAGGCGCAGCCTACCCGGAAATCCTGCGGCGACGATTCAATGAAGGCATGAACCCTGGGCCGATCCTGGATGAAGAAGGCAGGTTCCTGGGTATGCATGAAGGGATTCACCGATTCACGGTCGGACAGCGGCGTGGGCTCGGGGTGGCCCTGGGTTCCGCCGCATGGGTGAAATCCATCGATCCGAAGAGTGGGACTGTGTTTCTCACCACCAGAAAAGAAGGCTTGAACGCTCAGGGGCTTATCGCCACAGGTGTCCGTTGGCATGCTTTGACGCAGAGATTCAAGCGGCTCCGCTGTTCCGTGCAGGTTCGCTACAATCAGACCCCGGTTTTGGCCACCGTCGAGCAAGACGAACCGGGAACCGTGCGGGTCCGGTTCGAGCGTCCCCTGATGGCCGTCTCGCCTGGACAGGCCGCAGTCTTTTACTCCGGCGACCGTGTGCTTGGAGGAGGATGGATCGACCGATGCTTGCCGGAGATCGAAGATCGGATGTAATACCAGGTTGCGTTCAAAGAGCGACCAATGACCCCAAACTGCGCGGGGGAAAGTTTTTTCATTTTAAAGATACCCCGCACCCCCGCAAGATTGAGCCGCGTAGCGGCGAGGGGGTGCGTCCTCACAAAAGATCGGACGCCGAACTGGGCACTCACAAAAGGTCGTGCCCGGACTTGAAGCATTTAACCATGTCGGTAGTGCTAAGCCCGGACCTGAGCGCAGTGAGGGTCCAGCATCCGACATGGGTTGGAAGGTTNNCGATCATAGTGAGGGTTCGGGGGGCCCAGCTCCCCACGCTCTTGAAGAACATCACTTGATGCTTTCTTGAACGCAAATCGGTGTAAGAGGTCGGAAGTTCCGTTCTCCGTCATCCGGCTTAAGTCTTCCGTCCTCCGTATGAAGGGATACGATGAATTCAACCGAT
Source organism: Syntrophobacteraceae bacterium (assembly GCA_003165235.1). Lineage (GTDB taxonomy): Bacteria > Desulfobacterota > Syntrophobacteria > Syntrophobacterales > Syntrophobacteraceae > SbD1. The sequence continues at coordinate 33,444 of PLSV01000336.1, read as the reverse complement.
AACAATCGTTATGCCCGGCAACGAATCCTGCCCGAAATAGGCGCAAACGGCCAGGCTAAACTGGCTCAAAGCACCGTTTTCATCGTCGGGTGCGGCGCCTTGGGATGCTTTCAGGCCGAACTGCTGGCAAGGGCCGGTCTGGGCAGACTTAGAATAGCAGACCGTGACCTTGTGGAGTGGAGCAATCTTCAGAGGCAGGTTCTTTTCGAAGAGAGCGACGCAGCGGCAAGCGTCTCCAAAGCCGAGGCCGCTGCGCGGCGGCTGCGGGCGATCAATTCCACCATCGGCGTAGAATCGCTGGCTGTCGATGTGACAACGCGAAACGCAGAATCGCTGCTGGCGGACGCCGATCTTGTCCTCGACGGAACCGACAACTTCGAGACCCGTTATCTACTGAACGACGTTTGCATCAAACAGGGCAAACCATGGGTTTACGCTGGAGTGATAGGCACGATGGGCATGGTTATGCCGATCCTCCCAGGCCGTGGTCCCTGCCTGAGATGCATTGTCCCCAGCCCTCCCGATCCCGGGGCCACGCCCACCTGTGATACCGCCGGCGTACTCAACTCAGCCGTCGCCGTAATGGCGTCCCTGCAGGTGACGATCGCCCTGCGGGTTCTGCTGGGATCGCCCCCGGCCGACACTGGCCTCTTCTACGTCGATGTATGGAACGGTTCCTTTGAGTTTATGAAGTTCCAAAAAGATGACCAATGTCCATGTTGCGCCAAGGGTAATTTCGAATTCCTCGATGCGCGCCAAGTCTCCTGGACAACCTCTCTTTGCGGCCGCAATTCTGTCCAGGTAAACCCTCCGCGATCCGTTGAGCTTGATTTTGAGGCGCTTCGCCAACGGCTCGAGCCGGTCGGCAGCGTCAGTTCGAGCGGCCTGCTCATGCGCTTTAAAGCCGATGACGGCGAAATGATTATCTTTCCGGATGGCAGGGCCATTGTCACCAATACGACAGATGTGGCCAGGGCAAGGACTTTTTACGCGCGATATCTTGGGATATAGGCGTCTTGGGCGATCGGCATTAATGGAAGCTTACGAAATGGATTTCATCGAGGCCCTGAGGGCGGGAGTGGAACACAGAAGGCCAACCGTTGAATGGCTTGTTCCGCTGCTTGAAGCTGAAGGAGAGCAAGAATGCCTTTTGCTCCACGCAGCCGACAGGGTGAGAGCCCAAATGGTGGGGGAGGCCGTTCATCTTAGAGGCCTCATAGAGTTTTCGAACTACTGCAGAAGAAACTGCCTGTACTGTGGATTGAGAAGGCATAATGATAGCCTTGAAAGATATCGGCTGACGCGCGAAGAGATCGTGGAGACCGCGATAAGGGCCTGGCGGATCGGCTATAAGACCGTTGTGCTTCAGTCGGGCGAGGACTTCTATTTTAGCACGGACCTGATGGCCGATATCATTTGCGAAATAAAATCCAGGACAGGACTCGCTATAACCCTGAGCCTGGGAGAACGTGACAAGAGCGCCTATTCGGCATGGAGGAAAGCCGGTGCTGACCGGTATCTGCTGAGGATTGAAACAACTGAGGAGAAAATCTTTAGAGAGATCCACCCGGATGATGACCTTTATGAAAGAAAGCGGGGCCTTTTCGTGCTCAAGGGACTCGGCTACCAGTTAGGAAGCGGCGTCATGGTCGGGCTGCCGGGACAGGACGCCCTAAGCCTGGCCAAAGACGTAATCTGGATGCACGAACTCGGAGCGGAGATGGTCGGCATCGGTCCTTTCATACCTCATCCCCAGACCCCTTTAAGAAACGAGAAGGGCGGAACTCTCGAGCAGGCTTTGCGGCTTGTGGCCGTTTTGAGGCTCGTATTCCCGTATGCCCATATCCCGGCGACAACTGCGATGGGCGTCCTGGATCCCCTCGGCAGAGAAAAAGCCCTTCAGGCGGGAGCGAACGTTATGATGCCCAACATCACCCCCACCAGGGTCAGGCCACTGTATGAACTCTATCCCAACAAGATATGTCTGGATGAAAATGCCGACAGGTGCTTTGACTGTGCTACATCCAGGATTATCTCGCTTAACAGGACAATTGGCGCCGACTGCGGGCATGTGATCAGGCAGGCGGCGTCCTGAAGGCCTCCCGCGAGCGCCCAACGCTCATGATAGGCGCATTCATCTGTAGGCCTTCCGCGCTATGCGGAGTACATCGCAAAGTGTTAAGCACATCGTGAAGGGTTGTATATAAATCTGTCATACGAGGATGAATATGAAGGCGATTGCGCTTCTTTCCGGAGGTCTGGACAGCTCTCTGGCCGTCAAGCTCATGATTGACCAGGGGATCGATGTAACAGCTATCCATTTTACCAGTCCTTTTTGCAACTGCACGCCCAAAAAGGCCGGGTGTAGGAACCAGGCGCGTATCATTGCCGAAGAACTGGGAGTCGATATCCAGGTAATGGTCAAGGGCATGGATTACCTGGAAATAGTAAGGGACCCGCCCCACGGTCACGGCAGGGGCATGAACCCGTGCATCGACTGCCGGATCTATATGCTCAGGAAAGTCAGGGAGAAGATGGCTTCGCTCGGCGCTTCCTTTGTGGTCACTGGAGAGGTGCTCGGCCAGAGACCCATGTCTCAGCACAGAAACGCCATTGAAGTCATCGAAAGGGAAAGCGGCCTTAAGGGACTCATCCTGAGGCCCCTTTCAGCCCACCTTTTTCCGCCGAGCTTGCCCGAGCGGGAGGGGATAGTGGACCGGGAAAAACTTCTCTCCATCACGGGCCGATCGAGAAAAATACAGATCCATATGGCGGATAATCTCGGGATAAGGGACTATCCCTGCCCCGCCGGCGGATGCCTGCTAACCGACCCCATCATAGCGTCCAGGCTGCGGGACCTCTTCGCCTGCACGCCCGGCTTTGACATGACTGACATCCACCTTCTGAAAGTGGGAAGACACTTCAGGGTCCTGCCGGATCTCAAGGTTATCGTGGGCAGGAATGAAGCGGAGAATGAGAGGATCAGCAGCTTGACAAAACCCGGATTCACCCTCTTTACCCCTGCAAATTTCAGAGGACCGGCAGCTTTGGCGACAGGAATTGTCAAAGAGCCGGAGGATCGTGCGATTGGAGAGATGGTGGCCCGCTATTCCAAAGATATCTGTGAGGGATATGAACTCAACAAAGAAGTGATTGGTGGAAATGTATCAACGCTGATTGTGACAAGTAAGCTCCTTCAAGAGGTCATCGATACTTTTCAGATAAGTAATGGGGCTGCATATAAATCAGCCAGGGGTCAAGAACGCGCCCCAGGGGTTGACGAGCCCCGTCGCGGCGTTGCCCCGAAGACGAAAATATGAATTGAATTAATAACTAAAAAAGAGTAAAATAATCCTTATTGAAGTGAGGGGTTCTCTGGAGTCATCAGATCACGCTCCTTCTCAAGTTCTCCGTTTGAAAGCTCACTATATGAATCAGCCAGAGCAAACCGACGCAATTATTGACAGCCGCTCCATTCACCACCGGATGGAAGCCTTCGAGTTACGTGTGGATCCGGTGCGGGTTCGGGAAATCCTGGCCAAGGCGCTGGAACTCAAAGGACTCGATTCGGAGGACGTCGAAGCGCTTATCGCCGTCAGCGCCCCCGACTTGCTCGAAGAGCTTTTTCTTACCGCCAAAAGTGTGAAAGAATCGATCTACGGCCCCCGCATCGTTCTCTTCGCGCCTCTTTACATTTCCAACCTCTGCAAAAACAACTGCCTCTACTGCGGATTTCGCGCCGAAAACAGGGAGATACGGCGGCGGGCTCTGTCGCAGGAAGAAATCGCATCTGAAGTCAAGATACTGGTAGAGCAGGGCCACAAGCGCATTCTGATGGTCGCCGGCGAAGGCTATGCCGGCGAAGGTTTTTCCTATATTCTTAAATCAATCGAAACGGTTTACAAAACTCGTAGCGGCCGGGGGGAGATCCGGCGCGTAAACGTCAACCTGGCCCCACTGTCCATAGATGAATTCAGGGATCTTAAAGCCGCCGGTATCGGCACCTACCAGGTTTTCCAGGAGACTTATCACCCGGAGACCTATTCCATCATGCACCCCACCGGCCGCAAACACGATTACGCCTGGCGCTTTGGGGCAGTTGAGCGTGCGATGGAGGCTGGAATCGACGATGTGGGGATGGGGGTGCTCTTAGGATTGTACGACTGGAGGTTCGAGATTCTGGCCCTGCTCCGGCATGTCGAACATCTCGACGCCGTGTTCGGAGTTGGACCGCACACGATAAGCGTGCCCAGGCTGGAACCCACAGTCGGCTCACGGGTCGCCTCAAATCCGCCACACCCGGTGAGCGACAGCGATTTTCTTAAAATAATAGCCATTTTGCGAATGGCCGTGCCATATACGGGCATAATAATGTCAACCCGCGAAGATGCTGATACGCGGCGGTCAACTTTAGCCTTGGGAGTTTCGCAAATTTCCGCAGGCAGCCGGACCAATCCGGGCGGATATGCGGATGGAGTTCAGAACAGGGGCGCTCAGTTTGAACTTGGCGACCACCGCCCCCTTGACGAAGTGGTCGGCGATCTCGCCAGGCTAGGGTACATCCCGTCATTTTGTACGGCATGCTACAGGTTAGGGCGAACGGGCCAGGACTTCATGGCGGTTGCAAAACCGGGCGCCATCAAGTTCCGTTGCGACCCGAACGCGCTTTCGACCTTCCTTGAATACCTGATCGATTACGCGTTGCCTGAAACCGGGCTTGCAGGCGAAAAGCTGATAGAGGCGCAACTTGATCGAATGGAGGAACACCCCAGGGCGAGAGCTTCAAGGATGCTCGACCGGGTTCGCGCAGGGGAACGGGACGTTTATGTATGATGTCTAGAATAGAGCGCGATTTCCTCGGCGAGCTTGCCATTCCGGAGGGCAGGCTATACGGCATTCATACGGCCAGAGCGCTCGAGAATTTTCCCGTCAGCGGTCGTCCGCTTCATAGGGAGCTGGTTCGCGCTTTCGGTCAGGTTAAGCTGGCGTGCGCCCAGACCAACCGAAGACTCGGGGCATGGAAAGGCGATCCCCAAAAAGCTGAGGCTATCGAACGTGCTTGCCTCGAAATGGGGGAAGGGCTGCTTACCGAGCATGTAGTGGTTGACCAGCTTCAGGGAGGCGCCGGCACCAGCAGCAATATGAATGTAAATGAGGTGCTTGCCAACCGCGCCCTGGAAATTCTTGGTGAGGCGCACGGCAGCTATGGCAGGGTATCGCCGCTCGACGACATCAATCTTCACCAGTCCACAAACGATGCCTATCCTACGGCCCTGAAGCTCGCTGCAATCCGGGGGCTTCGGGTGCTGGAATCAAAAATCGTATCTCTGCAGGAAGAATTCCAGAACCTCGAGAGGCGCTTCGCGCACGTGGTCAAGGTTGGCCGTACCCAGCTTCAGGACGCGGTCCTGACGACTCTCGGGCGGGAAATGAGCGCCTATGCAGAAGCCATGAACCGTGACAGATGGCGGATCTACAAATGCGAGGAGCGGCTGCGTGTAATCAATCTTGGCGGCACCGCCATCGGCACCGGGTTGTCTGCGCCGCGGGATTTCATATTTGGGGTGACTGAGGTTTTACGGGCAAATACCTCTATTGGCTTCGCCCGCGCCGAGAACCTGATCGACAACACCCAAAACGCAGACGTTTTTGTAGAAGTATCCGGAATTTTGAAGGCCTGTGCAGCGAGTCTGCTGAAAATCTGCTCGGACCTGCGGCTGATGGCCAGCGGACCGGAGAGTGGGTTTGCCGAGATTATCCTGCCCCAGCGTCAGGCCGGGTCTTCCATAATGCCGGGCAAAGTCAATCCGGTAATCCCGGAGGCAGCAAGCCAGGCGGCCATGCTCGTCTTCGGTCTGGACGCCTCGCTCACTTTCGCCTGCGCTTCGGGGAGCCTTGAACTCAATCCCTTTCTGCCGCTGGTAGCCGCCTGCCTGCTCGACAGCATCGACCTGCTTGCCAATGCCTCCGATATTTTGTGCCGGCTCTGCGTGGCCGGGATCGAAGCCGACGAGGAAAAGTGCAAGAGATACGTTGAGATATCCACCGCAGCGGCAACGGCCCTTTTGCCAGTCCTCGGCTACGATCTCATGTGCCGGATCGCACGGCGCGCACGCGAAGAAAAAAAGAGCGTCCGGCAGATGGTGCTTGACGAAAAGCTGCTGAGCGCTGAGCAGTTTGACCGGTTTACAAGCGCGGAGGCTGTGTGCAGTCTTGGAGGTGCTGCAAAAATGCCGGGAGGCGCAGGATGCTGAAAGCGCCCCGGAGCATGCGCATTCATATCGGCATTTTCGGCCGCCGCAACGTGGGCAAATCGAGCCTTTTGAACGCGATAACGCGCCAAAGCGTAGCCATTGTGTCCGAATTCGCCGGAACGACTACCGATCCGGTCGAAAAACCGATGGAACTGCTGCCGCTCGGTCCTGTGCTCTTCATCGACACAGCGGGCATAGACGACGAAGGGGCTCTTGGAAGACTTCGGATGGAAAAGACGCGCCAGGTATTCGACAGAACCGACATCGGTGTGCTTGCAACCGATTATTCAACCTGGAGCGCCTTCGAGGAAGGTATTGTCGAAGAACTTGGGGCGCGTGGAATCCCGATGTTCGTCGTTTTCAACAAGTGCGATCTCGGAGCCCCTGACCCGGTCCACCTAAAGGAACTCTCCAGCCGAAAAATACGTGCTGTTTGCGTCAGCGCGCTTTCTGGTGAAGGGGTTGGTTCACTGCGGCAGGCGATGCTGGAGACCGCTCCGGCCCAGTTCATCGACGATCCTGCAATTGCCGGTGACCTTGTCGGGCCCGCAGAGGTGGCCATACTGGTAATTCCGATCGATAAGGAAGCGCCCAAAGGCCGGCTGATTCTGCCCCAGGTTCAGACCATTCGGGACTTGCTCGACAGCGACGCTCTTTGCATGATTGTAAAAGAGCGTGAGTTGCGAATGGCTTTTGAAAAGTTAAAGAGTCCACCCAAGCTGGTGGTCACGGACTCGCAGGCCTTTTTGAAAGTTGCGGCCGATACACCTGCGGGCGTACCGATGACCAGCTTCTCGATCCTGTTTGCGCGCTTCAAGGGCGATCTGCTCACGCAAGTCGAAGGGGCCCTCGAGGTCGAAAACCTGAGGGCTGGAGACCGGGTGCTGATCGCCGAGGCCTGCACTCATCATCCGATCGCCGAGGACATCGGCCGGGTGAAAATCCCGCGCTGGCTGACTCAATATGTGGGAGCAAAGCTGCAAATCGATCACGTCCAGGGGCACGATTTCCCCGATGACCTTGCGCCTTACAGGCTTATAATCCACTGCGGCGCCTGCATGTGGAACCGGAGGGAAATGCTGAGCCGAATACTTCATTGCCGCCAGGCGGGGGTTGCGATCACCAACTACGGGCTCGTAATCGCGTACAGCCTGGGCATCATGGAACGCGCGCTGGCGCCGTTCCCCGCTGCGCTGGAGATTTACCGCAAATCACGCCTCTCAGGGGTGCAAACTGACTGGCGGCGAGAGGGACAGCCGTGAGCGACAGAAAAGAACCGATTGAGCTGGCCATCTGCATGGGAAGTTCCTGTTTTTCGAGAGGCAACAAGAGAAACATCGCCCTGATCCGGGATTACATCGAGCGGCACGGGCTTTGCGGAAAGGTGCTCTTGAAAGGACACCTCTGCGAAGGCCTCTGCAAAGACGGCCCCAACCTGACGGCTGATGGCGACATCTTTAGCCTGTTGAACTCCGATAACCTGGAATTTATTCTCGATGAGCATCTTAAAGGCAAGCAATAGGGAGCGACATGAACTCTCAAAACCCCATCTATACCGAACGGACTGAATGCCAGGACTGCTTCAAGTGCATTCGGGAGTGTCCCATAAAAGCGATTAAAGTGGAAAACGCTTGCGCCGCCGTAATTCCAGACCTCTGCATCATGTGCGGTCACTGCGTCGAGATATGTCCAAACGGGGCCAAGCATGTTAGAGACGATCTGAAGCGGGCGCGCAACCTTCTTGCCGAGAAAGAAGAGGTCTATGCGTCGCTTGCGCCGTCTTTTGTCAGCGAATTCCCCGATATTCCACCAACGGCGGTTATCCGCGCCCTGAAGAAGCTCGGTTTCAAGGGCGTTTCGGAGACGGCGCTCGGCGCGGAACGGGTCTCAGGGAGCGTGGCCACACTGCTCGAGGACAGGACCCCACGGGTTATCATATCCACCGCATGCCCGGTAGTCGTTAATTACATCGGGAAATACGTTCCGCAATATGTCAACTGCCTTATGCCCCAAGTTTCGCCGGTCCTGGCGCACTGCAAAATGCTGCGCGAAACATTCGGGCCGGGCATTGGCATCGTCTTTTTCAGCCCCTGCATCGGCAAAAAGCGTGAGGCGGATTCAAATCCGGCCATGCTCGACGTAGCGCTGACATTCGAAGACATGAGGCGCTGGATGGTTGAAGAGAGACTCCTCTTCGAAACCGATTCGAGCGACTCGGAGAGCTTTGTTCCTTATAGCGCCCGTGAAGGGGGCCTCTACCCGATCGACGGGGGAATGATGGCCGGGGTCAAAGCAAACTGCAGCATCATGGAAGCAGATTGTATGGCGTTCTCAGGGATTCGGAATATCAAAAAGGCAATTTCAGGCCTGAATGAAATGCGCCTTTCCCACCCTGTCTTTCTTGAGCTGCTGGCCTGCGAGGGTGGTTGCGTTAACGGCCCCAAGGCCAGCCAACGTCAAGCTACCGCCTGGAAGCGCTGCCAGATCATGGACTATGCAAAATATCCCCGAAATGAGATACCTCGAGCCCTTGAAGCTCAGCAGTCAGCCGGACCCACCCCCGAGCCCGTTCTTGTCAAGGAGTACAGTGACAAGATAATGAAGCAGGCCCTTCAGTCGGTTGGCAAGTACGGTCCCGAGGACGAACTGAACTGCGGCGGCTGCGGTTATGACAATTGCCGCGAGTTTGCAAAAGCGCTGATCGACGGCAAGGCCGAGAAGGTGATGTGCGTTTCCTACATGCGAAAACTGGCGCAGAAGAAGGCCAACGCACTGATGGAAAAGGTCCCCAGCGCAATCGTGCTGGTCGATGAGGAACTCAGGTTGATCGAGTGCAATATGAATTTCGCCAGGATTTTAGGCCCTGACGTTGAAACGGCCTTCCGCAGAAAGCCCGGCCTGGAGGGTGTGCTTCTGCGCGAGATCGCGCCGTTCCATTCGCTTTTCAAAACCGTGCTCGAGAAAGACGAAGATATGCTCAGTCGAGATCTGAGGCACAAAAAATCGGTGCTCCACGTGGACATCTTTGCAATCGAAAAAAATAGGGTCGTGTGCGGCATTTTCCAGGACATCACCAAGCCGACCGTTCATAAAGAGGCCATGATTCAGAAGGCGCAAGAGGTTATCAAGAAAAATCTGGAAACGGTTCAGCAGATAGCTTACCTGTTGGGCGAAAATGCGGCGGAATCCGAAGTGATCCTGAACTCCATAATCCAGGCCGTGACCACACAGGAGGTCGAATGATAAAGACCACCCGGGATTTTTTTCTCGATATCGACTCCTACCAGTATAACAAGTACGGGCAATATGTCTCCGGTGACGTAGTGCTGACCCATAAGATCAAGGAAGAAGACCGCGTGATCACCTGCCTCTCCGATGGACTGGGCAGCGGGATAAAGGCGAGCGTTCTGGCGAACCTCACGGCCACCATGGCCTTGAAGTACATTTCCAATTACGCCGATGTGAGCGAGACCGCCGAAGTCATTATGGAGACCCTGCCTGTCTGTAAGGTTAGAAAGATCAGCTACTCGACTTTTACCATAATCGACATCAACAGCTCGGGACACGCCCGCGTAATAGAGCACGGAAATCCCGCTTACGTGCTGCTCAGGGGCGTCGAACTCGTCCAGGTGCCCGGGACCCGGATACAGCTCAAGAAATGGAGCGCGCGGGAAGTCAACATCTCCGAGTTCGATATGCAGATAGGCGATAGGATTGTCTATTTTTCCGATGGCGTCAGCCAGGCAGGCATGGGACTTCCCGGCTACCCGCTCGGATGGGGCCTCAAGGAGGTGAGCAAGAATATCGCGAAGTGGATTGCCTGGGAAAAGGGGTTATCCTCGCGGCAACTCTCAAGGAAAATCGCGATTCACGCACGCCAGATCGACTCCTTCGAACCAAAGGACGATATCACCTGCGGGGTGATATATTTGCGGCATCCCCGTTTTCTGCTGCTTGTAACCGGGCCGCCATTTTCGGAGGCTAAAGACCAGGAACTGGCCGCAGTGGTCAAATCTTTCAACGGGCGCAAAGTGATTTGCGGAGGCACAACCGCCCAGATTCTGGGCCGCGAACTTGACGAAGAGATCGAAATGGACCTTGACATTGTCGACCCCGAAATTCCTCCGCCTTCAAGGATGGCGGGGATCGAGCTGATAACCGAAGGCACGATTACCCTCAGCAAGGTGGCGGAAATGCTCGAGAGCGGGCAAAAGCCCGAGACGGCGAGGTCCAACGCCGCCTCCGAACTTGTATCGATCCTGCTGGACAGCGACGTTATCTTTTTCCTGGTGGGAACCCGCGTGAACGAAGCCCACCAGGATCCCAACCTCCCTGTGGAACTCGACATTCGCCGCAACATAATCAAGAAAATCATTACCCTGCTCGAAGAAAAATATCTCAAAGACACGCAGAAACGCTTTATTTAGGGCAATTCCTTCCGAGCGGGCGCCGCTGGAATCCACCCCGCAAGAACTCATAGAAGACCGATCCCGGCTAAGTTGCCGGGACCGGGATACCCTATTAAGCGGCTTCGATCATAATGAGCCTTTGGCCACCGCGGACCGGATGTATCCATTGACCGCTTTTCCGATTTTGGCGCAGGGACGCCCGAGACCGGACTCTGTCGGATTCAAGGTGCAAACATATTGGCGGCGACAGTCCCTGCATTTTACGAGTAGGAGCTTACGGCTGGATGCCGGACCATTGGTTTCTCCTTTGTTTTTTGCCAAAATTTTGAATCTGAGCCTCCCGCAGTCGCACTTCATCACTATCTCCTGTGTCAATGGTTCATAAAGTCAGTATCTTGATCGACTTAATGAACATTGATCTACCACCCTTCCCGCAAGGCTGTCAAGAAAAATTTTGAGGCATGGGCGTTTGCTCAAAATCTGCGGCGTTACGAGCAAAGCGCTCATGAGAAAAAATAATGGGAAGCAAATCGGATATGTAAATAAAGCGGGGGTTTGACCGGGACAAAACGCGTGCCTGCGGCCGGATGAACAGATACCTCGGAGAGAATTCCTCCTGGCTCAGATCACATAATCGAGACAGGATTCATACTTTTCGGCGAGTTGAGACTCCATCTCGATTAAATCCAGGAAGGTGGCGCCGTCATAGACTTGCGCCAGAGCTTTTTGGGCCTTATCCCACAGAGGAAGAAACACGCACCTTCCCTGGAGCGGACAAGAATCGGTGTTCTCTTCATTGACGCAGCCGACCGGCGCAAAGGACCCCTCTATAAATCGCATCACTTCGCCAACCGTCAGCTCATCCGGTGAGCGGTTGAGATAACAGCCGCCGTCTTTGCCTCGGACCGCTCTTATAAAACCGCCGCGTTTCAGTTCATTCAGGATGATTTCGAGAAACCTCAAGGGAATGACCTGCCTGCGGGCAATTTCCGCCATTTTCAAAGGCCCGGCCCCATTATTCTTAGCCAGTTCATAGATTGCCCGCAGGGCATACTGGCACTTTTGAGAAATTGCCATTTCCAATCTCCTTTCATATCGAAGTTATCATTTTCTCTGGAAAAAAGCTATTTATCAACCCCTTTCTCTTTAAAAAGCAGGAAAAGAATACACAGGCCCCGGAAGGAAGATATCAGGAGGATTCAAAACATCTCGTTGAGCGGCGAAACACTTTTGTCCAAAAAAGAGGAGTTCACAGGCGGCGGTTCCGGATGAAATTGGAAAAGGATGAAGCGTAAATGCCCGTAGAAAGCAGATTGCATTGAACTTGGCGTGCGGTCCCCATGTCGCCATTGCGCGGCTTGGAGCATGATCGGAGTGCAGCGGGTTGAGTTCGGTCCCGATCGGGCGAAATGGAAACGGGGCAAGTGGAGACTTCTTCATTTTTGCCCTGGTTGGTAATAGGGGTTGTAGTCATTGGTATATACGTTCCAGGCGATAATCCGTCCTTCTTTCAGTTTACCTTCTCTCACAAGCAGATCGATCCACCACTGCACCGGGACATCGTCAGGAATGATTCCATTCTTGTAATAATCCCGGCTTTCGGCGTAAGCAGGGTCAAGACCTCTCCTTTTGGCGAAGATGACCCCGGCTTCCTCGTGGTGCTCGTTGGTCCATTCAGAAGCTCGAACGAGGACCCTGAGAAACTTCCGCACGATGTCGGGATGCTCCTGAATAAAATCCGTATGGGTGAAATAGGGCAGCATACCGCTTATGCCGTCGTCCACGACGTAGTCATTGAAGACCTCGCGGCCCGCGCCTGTCTTCACCACTTTCTCACAGTAGGGCGAATGGAGCACCCCCACGTCAATCAACCCTTGCAGTAGGACCTGCTCCTGCTTGGCGTCGGGAATGACAACGAATTCGACATCCTTGTCCAGACCATTTCGCTTCAGGTATTCTTTCAAGACGTATTCAGAGCCGGCTCCAAAACTGTTGACAGCTATTTTCTTCCCTTTGAAATCCTTCACGGATTGAATGCTGCTCGTCGGCAACACCACGCATTTCATATGCGGCCGTTCCGGAGTAGTCTTTGCCCCGGCAGCCACCAGTTTCAACCTCGCCCCTCCTGCAATCGCCATGAGCACGACGGGGGTGTGCCGATTGGCAAAATCTATGCTTCTCGACGCCACGGCAGTCGCCAGTTGCGCAGCCGGTATTTCACCGGCCCATTGGATTTGAATCCCTTCTTCGGCGAACCATCCCTTCTCGTCAGCCACATATACGGGGTCAAACCATTGAATGTTGGGATATTTGATCACAAAAGGCGCCAGCTCAGCGGGCTCTGCCGACTCCACTTTTATGCCAAAGAGCCACGCGCCCGCGAACAGCGATAATCCTAAAGCCAAAAGAAAAACGCGGCTCAAAAGACTCTGCAAAGGCTTTCTTCGCATGTCTTGCTCCTCCTGATGACTCAATTAGACACCACATCTCAGTTTCATCGGCAAAACGGCCAATGCGGCCCCAGCATCCGAAATAGACTGGAGATGGCGTTGCAGGCCCCTGTGATGATTCCTGCTCCATGTCTCATTATGTCATGCTCATAAAGTTCATTTATTCAATCGACAAAGTTGTATAATCAACAAAGCCTCTCGTTTTGTCAAGCAGTTTTTTGCCGGTTGCTAAAACCCATACGGGAATGCGGCCATCATCCCGGTCTTCCTGGAAAACGCTCTCCGCCAAGCAGTTATCGGTCGAAAGACAGCCGGGCTAGATCAAACCACCGTATGCTATCTAGCTGTTTTCAGAAGGAAATTCATTTTTCTCTTGACAAGCAGACGATAGACCAATATTTGTTCATTATTTCCATCAAGATACTCTACATTTGTCCGAACCTGTTTGAGAAGAATGTGGAATTGGCTGAGTGGGCAGCTCTGGGGCGCCGGCGCCCTCACTTCAAAATTCGGAGGTAACTCATGCAAAGGAAGTTGCGCGAAAAGAAGTCCGGCCTGGTAACGTTAACGGTCATTCTTGCACTCACCTTCTTAATCCCTTGGTCTGCCTGGGCGGCCGATCCCGTCAAGCCCCTTGCCAAGGTCCGATGGGCTTACATCGGAGCCACCTGTGAAGCGGCGGTTTTTGCGGCAAAGGAAAAAGGATTCTGGGAGGCCGAAGGGCTTGACGTGGAGCTGCTCAAGGGGGACTGGAGCTTCATCAAGGAGTCCTTTGCCTTCAATAAAATCGATGGCGCCCAGGGAATGGCCCTCACCTGGCTCAAAGCAGCCGAACAAGGCATCGACCTGAAGGTAGTGGCGGGAGTGCACACCGGTTGTATCCATGTCATCGCCGGCAACAATACAACCATTAACAGTCTTGACGATTTAAAGGGAAAGCGTATTGGCGTGCCAGCCATTGGCAGCACTCCTTTCATGTTCCTAAACCGGGTGCTTGGCGCCAAAGGTTGGGACCTGAAGAAGGACGTTGACTGGCGCGCGTTTCCTGCTTCGGAGCTTGAACTTGTGCTCGACAAGGGTGAGGTTGACGCCGTCGTCGTTTCGGACCCCCATGGCACAATGATTCTAGCCAACGGCAAGGGACGGAGCCTCCTTAGCACCGCCAGCAGTCTGCCCTATAAGGACGAATATTGCTGCCTTGTCTTCCTCACCGGGAAATTCTACCGCGAGTCCCCTGAGGTTGCCGCAGCCGTTTCCCGCGGTCTTCTCAAGGCTGCAAAATGGGTGTCAGCCAATCCTGAGGCCGCTGCTTCCCTGGCGATAGAGAAGAAATACGTCGGGGGAACAGTGGAGCTTAATGCCAAGAGCCTGGCTAGTCTGAATTTCATCCCGTCGGTTTCCGGCGGGCGCAAGGCCCTGATCCTTGCGGGCAATGAGATGAAGGCTTCCAAAATGCTGGAGGCCACTACCGACATTGAACAGCTTGCCAACCGCATTTTCGGACCTCTCAACGGCCTATCTGATGAGTGGATCGATTCCATCAAAGTGGAGAAGGTTTCTTCATGACGACCGCGTCGCTCAACTCTGCTTCATCGAGGGAGGTCTCCGCTCCGGCAAGCCTCCCTCACACCCGATCTTATGAAGGCCTGGTCCATGCGGTATTGACGCTGCTGCCGGTGGCGGCTCTGCTGCTGGCGTTAATCCTCCACACCAGCCTGCCGTCGAGACAGACATCGCCCGTGTCTGGATACTATGCTCTTCTGCTCAAGGGGTCTCTCATTTTGGCCCTTGCAGCGGCAACTTTGCAGCTCTTTTCGCCAGCGTGGCGGCAACGATATCGTTCTATGGCGCCCCTGCTCACGGTCGCAATACTGATCCCGGCAGTTCTCGACCTGATAACCCTCAAGTTTGCTCTGTTGCCTTTACCGTATTTTCCCGGCCCCGACCTCATCATCAGAAGCCTGTGGGCCGACAGGACCCTTCTACTTGAATGCGTCTGCCATTCCATGATCCTGCTTCTGAGCGGCTATTTTGTGGGTATTTTCGCCGGCCTCGTAACCGGGATACTCATCGGCTGGTACGCCGCATGCCGTTACTGGATGATGCCCGTGCTCAAAACCCTGGGTCCGGTTCCGGCGACAGTCTGGATCCCTCTCTCTCTGGTGCTTTTTCCCACAACGTGGCTATCGGGGGTTTTCCTTATCGCCCTCGCCGTTTGGTTCCCGGTCACGGTCATGACCAGCACGGGAATCTCCAACGTCCGGATCGCGCATCTGGAGGTGGCCAGAACCATGGGGGCCGACCGCCGTTATCTCGTTTTTCACGTAGCCCTGCCCTCGGCCCTGCCGGACATCTTCATCGGGCTTTTCATAGGCCTTTGCGCGGCTTTCCTAACCCTGGTGGTGGCGGTGATGATGGGTGTCAAGGCGGGGCTCGGCTGGTATGTGAACTGGGCGCAGAACTGGACGGAGTACTCCAAAGTCTTCGCTGCCATTATCATCATCACCATTTTTTTCTCAAGCATCATGACCCTGCTGTTCAAGGTCCGCGACAGGGTTCTCTTCTGGATGAAAGGCGTCATCAAATGGTAGCCGTCCTCGCAACTCCAAGTCCGTCAGCGCTGGAGCAACCCAGTGAAGGGAGCCTGCGCGTCTGTTCCGTCTCCAAGGAATTCATAAGCCCCGACGGGCGCAAGGTCCACGCCTTGAAGGATGTCAGCCTCGCCGTACAGCCGGGGGAGTTCGTCAGTCTCCTCGGACCTTCGGGTTGTGGCAAGTCTACCCTGTTGAGGCTTGTCGCAGGTCTGGAAATGCCGACCTCGGGCCAATTACTGCTGGACGGGAAACCCATCGAGGGTCCTTCAGCCGAGCGCGGGCTGGTCTTCCAGGATCCGACTCTCTATCCGTGGCTGACCGTCCGTCGCAATATCGAGTCCGCGCTTCGCATCGCCGGTGTCCTCAAACAAAGAGCCGGACAGGTCGACGAGTACATTCGCCTGGTTGGGCTCGAGGGATTCGATCGCGCTTATCCCCAGCACCTGTCGGGAGGGATGGCGCACAGGGTCGCCCTGGCCAGGGCGCTTATCAATCACCCCAAAGTGCTTCTTCTCGATGAACCGCTTGGGGGGTTGGACGCTTTCAACAGGATGCGCATGCAGGATGAAGTGCTCAGACTCTGGGAGTTGCGCCGGGGCGCCATGCTGCTCGTCACCCACGACATCGACGAGGCCATTTACATGAGTGACCGGATCATCATAATGTCCGACCGTCCGGGGACCGTCGAGGACATCCTCACCGTGGAGATGCACCGTCCGCGCCAGAGAAACAACCCGTACTTCACCCATTTGCGGAATGTCATCCTGGAGATGCTCCACTTCGCCCGCAAGGAAAGTGTCGAATATTTCCTGTAGGACCGCGGGCGGCGGACGGCGGAGGAGAGGAGAGCGCCCTTATAAACGCAAGAGCTTATAAAAGTTGAATCTCCGTTATAACTTTTCGAAACGTTTACAGATTCCAGCAGCCGTTAAACCACCGCAGCCTGTCAGGCTGCATGACTGAGTGCAAACCGGGCCGGATCGAGAGGCCAGCGTCCGAATTCCCGCGCCGCCCCCACGAGGGCGTGGATATTCTCGGGCGGCGTATCGATGGGAAGGCCACAACCGAGGCCGAGGATGTAACCTTTCGGCGCGTTCCATGCCTTGGCCAGACATTCCTTGGCGTTGGCCACCACGTCGTCCGGTTTTCCCAGATACATGACCGCCACGGGCCGAACATTACCCAGCAGCAGCACCCGGCCGCCGACCTGAGCCTTGGCTTCAGCCAGGTCAATGCTGTCGTCGAGGCTGAGTATCGCTACTCCGGTCTCGGCCATCTCACCCAAGATTTTGCTGGTGTTGCCGCAGATATGGAGCGAAGGGGGCGCGCCGGTCGTTTCAGCAATGGCCGAGATCACCTCTTTTTGATAGGGAAATGCGAATTGGAGGTAATGCCGGGTGCTGATCATAGTCCCGGACGAAGTCGGGTCGGCCAGGCCTATCCTGGCCCCGGCGCCGAAAGCGGCCTTGGCGAAACGAATAATGGCGTCTGTGGTCAGCCGGAGCAAACGATGGGCGAACTGCGGGTTTTTGCGCAGGTCGCGCAGGAACCTGTCCGTGCCTCTTATTCCGGCAGCGGCCGTGAACGGAGCGGAGGTGGTCATGTTGACCGGCGCCTGATCCCCGATTTCCTTGAGCACGATGGCGGCTGCTTCGAGAAACAGGGGAAGACGGCCGTCCCGCTCAGGGTCCGGTACTTTTAGGCGATCCAGATCCGCCTCATCGTTGACCGCATACTCGGCGATGTAAGGGCTGCTGTCGGGAAAGGCGAGCCGGCTGCCGATGGCCTCGGGAATGCCAGTGAGGCCGGGGCCGGTGTTGATATTGTCGGCCCCGTATTTCCGCCAGGCGGCGATCTGCCCCTCGGCCATCAGTCGGGCCGAGTTGTTGTACTCACCCACGCTCACGCCGATCACCCGGGCTGCATGGTCGCTGATCAGCAGGTTGACCGGGATGCGGTCATAAGGTTTACCGGTCACAGCGGCAACGATCCGCTCCTTGGATGTCATGGTCTCCTTGAACAATTCGGCTGTCACAATCATTCCCTCCCATGGCGCCACGGAACATTGTCGCGGTGACGCCGTCTTGCGTCGTTGTCACATCTTTATATATGATACATGTTAGGCCAGACGTTGGCGGGCTGGCTAACCCTGAAAATGAGTTCCGGGGTTTTCATGAACACTTTGGTTTCGGGCGGCACCGATTCGACCAGCCACACGTTTCCCCCGATTACAGAGCGCGCTCCGATTACCGTCTCTCCGCCCAAAATGGTGGCGCCTGAGTAGATGATCACATCGTCTTGAATGGTCGGATGGCGCTTTTTGTCCCGGAAGAGCTCGCCCGCGCCTTTGGGCAGGGAAAGGGAGCCAAGGGTCACGCCCTGATAGATCCTCACCCCGTTCCCGATCTCGGTTGTTTCGCCGATCACCACCCCGGTGCCATGGTCGATGAAAAAACTCTCCCCGATATGCGCCCCAGGATGAATGTCGATGCCTGTCTGGCTGTGAGCGTATTCGCTCATGATGCGAGGTATGAACGGCACACCTCGATGCCAGAGTTCGTGGGCGGTGCGATAGACCGTGATGGCGAATAGTCCGGGATAGCTAAAGATGACTTCGTCAAAACTTTTGGCCGCAGGATCGCCTTCATAGGCAGCGCGAACATCCGTGGCAAGCAGGGTCCGCAGGGCAGGCAGCTTACTTAGGAACTCCACGGTAATCTCCAGGCCACGCTCCTCGCAGTCCAGGCAGGGAAGATTGTGGCGAATACAGTCGTGTCTAAGGGCCACGGTGATTTGCTCGGACAGTAATTCGAAAAGCTCCGTCGTCTCCTGCCCGAAGTAGTAGCTCAGATTGAACTGTTCGACACGGGTGCGGATGAAATATCCAGGGTAAAGGATGCGGCAAATCCGTTGCACGATATCAATGACCTCGTCTCGAGAGGGAATGGGATCGGGACCGATATGGTCGAAGCCCTTTTCTCCCTGGCAGGAAAGCACAAGTTGCTGAACTACTCGAGGGATTTCTTCCTGAGAATGTCTCCTCGTTTCAAGCTCCATTTCACACTGTACCGTTCTCGATGTTTCATCCATGACGGCCTCCCATCACCTCATGAGGTTCGATCGTTCTGTCTATTTTTCCAAAGCGCAATCTACCCGTGGGAAAAGGTCTCCTGGCGCGCTTCGCCGTGAAGATCGCCGGCAAAATCACGACCGACGCCGGGGATACCGCAGGCATCCGCCCGGCAGTACCGGCAATGGCGAAAGACCGGGAGATAGTTTTCCACCTGCCTGCGGGCCTTCTCGATCATTTCACAGTCCGGGGAAGGGCAAGCTGCCATTTCCCCGGCGGGCAGCAGAGGAATGACGTTCATCAACGAGGCGCCACAGGCTGCGGCACAGGAAGCGATGGCGCCGACTTCAGCCTCATTCACCCCCGGAACCAGGACGGTATTGACCTTGACAACCAACCCCCGGGCGGTTGCCCGCCGAATTCCCTCCTCCTGGGCGGTGGAGAGGATCCAGGCGGCCTCATCGCCTTCCACTTTCCTCCCCGAGTGCCTGATCCAGGCATAAACCTTAGGCCAGACCGCCGGGGTGAGAGCGTTCACGGTCACGGTCACGGTGCGCACCCCGATAGCAGCCAGGCGGTCCACTTGGTGAGGGAGGCTCAGCCCGTTAGTGCTGAGACACCCAATGAGGCCGGGAAAGCGTGACAGCACCGCTTCCAGGGCATCTGGAGCGTGGCTGGTGGCCAGGGATTCCCCAGGACCGGCCACGCCCACCACGGCCAGTTCAGGACAAAGTTCCAAGGCTCGAGCCACCGTTTCGGGAGCCATTGCAGGGTCCAGCAAGCGGCTGGCCACCCCCGGCCGCCAGGTTGAGGAATCGAAACTGCGCTCACAGAAACGGCACCGGATGTTGCAGGTCGAACTTACAGGCAGATGAATACGACCGGCCCGCGTGTGCGCCTCGGCAGAGAAGCATGGGTGGCGAAGGGCAAGGTGCTCGAAGGGGCTACCCCGAATCCCCAGCTTTCCTCGATGGGTCATATGGCCGCTCCATGCCGGCTCTGGTCGCTCTCCATGGCCAGCAGCCGTTCCGCCCAGCGGGTGGCCCATGCACGGAGTTCTCTTTCGTCCATGGGAGACGGGACTTCCGAGCGCTGATGGGCCGCAATGCGCTCTGCCAGGCGGCGGTAGACGGCAGCCTGTTCAGAGTCTGGAGCGGCTTCAACGACCGTTTTTCCATTGAGTTCGGCCTGGGTGACGGTGAAGGAACGGGGAACGTATTCCATAACCTGGGTGTGGGTGCGGACCGCAAAATCGTCCACAATTTCCCTGGCGTATGAAGTGCCCATGGAATTGGCGATAATGCCCCCCAGCAGGGCGCCTCCTGCACGGGAGTATTTCTGGATGCCTTTGAACAGATTGTTGGCCGCGTACATGGCCATGAAGTCGGACGAACAGACTGTGAAGACGTGTTCCGCAATCCCCTCCCGGATTGGGACGGCAAAGCCTCCGCACACCACGTCACCGAGAACGTCGTAGATGACGACATCCAGGCTAAGATCCTCGAAAATTCGCAACTGTTTGAGCTGCTCCACGGCGGTGATGATCCCTCGCCCGGCACAGCCCACTCCAGGAGCCGGTCCTCCGGCCTCCACACAGTAAACGCCGTTGAAGCCCTGGAAGACGATCTCCTCGGAATGCACACGGGACTTCTCCCGCAGGGTCTCGAGGACGGTAGGGATGTAACGGCCGCCCCGCAAGGTATTGGTGGAGTCGCTCTTGGGGTCGCAGCCTATCTGCATGACCCGATAGCCGGCCAGCGAGAGGGCCGCAGAGATATTGGAGGTGGTCGTAGATTTGCCGATCCCCCCTTTGCCATAGATAGCGATTTGTTTCAGCTTGCCTTTCATGAATAATTTCGCTCCCGATATTTCGCTTTTCCCCCCAACAGATAGTCGCGCAGGCGTGTGAGACCCACCTGCACCCTTTTATCCAGGATCCCTGACATTTCTAAAGGGTAGACCCCGGCGGCAGCCATCTCCCGCAGAGCACAGGGGCCGAAGCGGGCAGCCACGACTGCCGCGCAGTCAGAGATCAGCCGGACCGTAGCGGACATCATAGGGGTTGAGTTGTCACTCCCGCATGGCGGGGCGTTCGAGCGGCGTTCTTCCAGCCGGAATGCGCCGCTTTGGTCGTTGTCGTTGTAGATTACAAAACATTCAGCCTGGCCGAAGTGGGCCAGGGCGACGAGGTCTAGCTCCATAGCAAAGGCAATTTTCATCCTGTTTCTCCCCTCAGCGCCCCGCCACCAGAGCGCCCACCAGGTCCTCCACCAGGCGCAGCCCGCCGGCATATCCCACATAGGTGCGGTCCAGAATGGCCCGATTGGACATCGGAAAACTCACCGAGAGGTGCCCAGCCCGTAGCGCTTCGGCCAGTTCCCGGTCCATGGAACTCCCTATGACAAAGGCCGGAGAGAAGCTCTCACGATACGGGTCATCGCTCACAGGAAACCAGCGAGGGTCGAGATGCCGGCGAATGGCGGAAGTGTCGGTTTCGAAGATCAGGCGGTGTTCCGGCTGAGAACGGGTGGCCGCCCGCCGGCGCAACAGATCCTCGCGTTGATCCTCGCGCAGGGCGTCAGTGACCACCACCTATTCGGGGAGCCAGCCCAAAGTCTCCGCCAGAAAATCAGCCACGGCAAAAGCGTAGTTGGCATCCCCAATGACCAGGGCGTAACGCTGGAAATCAAAATCGATCCAGGGATCGGTCAAAGGAGAGAGGTGGCGGTAGAAGCGCTCGCTGTCGCGATCTATAATCCTGTTCGCTTCCTGTTCACGAATATTCAGCGCCCCGGCTACACTCTTGAGAAAGCGCCCCGCAGCTTCCGGCCCCAGAGGGAAAGGGGCGATGACGTAGCTGGTTCCATGGATTTCAGCAAAGGTTTCCGCTGCTTCCACTCCATAGCGAGGCGAAACAACCACATTGAGTTCGGCATTTCCCGCTCTTTCCAGGGTCTCAAGCAGATCGTCGCCGGTAAAAAAGGTGTTAACCGCCAGTCCGAGATCCTCCAAAAGGTGGCGAATGGCTTCCAGGTTGCCCCGCCAGAAGACGTCCATGCCGGGAACAACGCCCCAGAGGTTGACCAGTCGCGGAGTCTTCTTTCGGACGCCTTTGACATAATCGCGGAAAAGGGTTTTAAGCAGCTCTTCATAGCCGAAGTACGAGTCGCCGCGAAAGCCGCCCGTGTGGGCTGCGACGATGGAGACCCCCGATCTCTGAAACTCGCGCACCACCGAATCCACATCGTCGCCGATAACCTCGGAGACACAGCCGGTGAGGACCACAAAAAGACGCCCCTCCATCACTTCGATGGTGTTGCCGATCTGCTCGCGAAGGCGGTCAGCGCCGCCGAAAACCACTTCCCGCTCGCGCAGATTGCTCCCCGGCACTCCCAGACAACCACAGGGTCCCCCCACCTGGAGAGCTGACCCTCCCTGCTGTGCCCAGGCGACACTGCCCACGCAACCGGCCACCGAGTGGACGATGGGAATCGTCTCCGGCAGGGCCGCCGCTGCCATGAGCGCCCCGCCTAAGGCACAGGTGAACCGCGGGCGTTCGATGAAGTTACCCATGGTTGGCCTCCTCTCGAGAGCGAATATGGCTGAAAGGATCGCGTTGGTACCATGCCTCCCGGTAGCGAAGCTTCACATGTTCCCCGAGGCGCCGGTTGAAGGTGGGCTTGCGAAGTTGACGCTCGAGACGCCGCGCCAGTTCAAAAACACCACGGTATCCGAGGAAGTGCATCCCCACGTTGTAGATGACCGCAGTGGGAATCCCCAGGCGGCCGGCCGTGGAATTGCCGTTTACGTGGCCCATGAACATGTCCGGCTTGAGGCGGCGCAGGAGGTTGGCCTCTTCGAAAGGCTGACAGTCGGCAATATTCACCACGAAGTCGCGGCCGCCTGCAGCCAGTTTTTCATATTCGCTTTCGGCAAACTCATCGTGGTGGAATGAACGGACCCCCACTATCTCGAAGCCCAGTTCACGCAGGAGCGCGGCATTCGCCAGGGCGCGGATTTCACCGGCCGAGATAAAGGCCCGCTTCCCCCGGAAGGCGGGGAGGAGTGGTTCCAGAGCAGCATCGAGGCGGGCCGTCTCCCGGGAGATGACTTCCTCGGCTTTATCCTCCAGCTTCATGGCGCGCGCGATATCGCGCAGCCAGAGTGCAGTATTGGCAATGCCGATGGGCATGTGGCGGATGATGTAAGGGACTCCGTAGCGCTCCTCAAGGTGCTTGAGGAAATAGTCGTCATGGGTCGGACAGGTGGAGATGGAGAGGGCTGCCTGCGTAGCACGGTATATTCCGGAAGGGTCTGCAAAAACCGGGAAAATGTTCACTTCCAGACCAAGAGCGCCCAGGAGCCGCACCAGCTCCAACTCGTCGGGGCGGCCCATGGAAGAAACGTTCATGAGGTTCACAAGCCGCTGGTTAGGCTCCGCCGGGGACTCACCTTCAGGCGGTTCCAGGAGGTTGCGCCCGATGGTGTGGTAAACGGCGTCATAGGCAGTCGCCCAGATTGCCGTTTTGAACCCCTCACAGTGCACGGGAAGTATCCGGGCCTTGATCTCATGCTTCATGCCGTCGACCAGGGTGTCCACGTCATCGCCGATGATTCCCGGCACGCACGTTGTGACCACAACAAGGAACTTGGGCGAATGCTCCCGGTACAATCTCCCGGATGGCCTGTTCGAGCTTCTTCTCGCCACCGTTGACCACATCCAGTTCCTGGAGGGAAGTGGTGAACCAGAGGACGTCTTTCGGCTTTCCCCAACGCGCGGTCGTTCCCGTCCGGACGACGCCGTTCTAGGAGTGTGTGATGACGCCGCATCCCGCCGCCCCGTGGAGTAAAACAGCGGTTTCCGGGAGGCTGTTGATGATTGCCAGGGCAGGGATGAGAAGGCAAATGGAACCCTGGGAGAAACTGCGTTCCGCACTTTCCAGGCATCCCTTGCCGCCTCTTCCCGAAAGCCCGCAAATCGTTCCGCCGAACGTAATGCTGGGGTTGAGCCGCGATTCCCTCGTGGGCGGTATCGCTCTACTGAAATAACTCATTAATATTCCTCTCTTTCCAATGCTGACATCGCTGCGGCCGAAACCGACAGCTCCCTTAATATCCCTTCATGGATTTGCACCGTGCGAGATGCTCTCTGCATCAGTCTGGGATCATGAGTAACCAGGACCAGGGCTTTGCCTTTCAGGGGCAATCCAAAAAGAAGGTCCCCAATCCGGGCCGCACGCTCGGAATCCAGGTCGTTGGTGGGTTCATCGGCAAAGATAATTACCGGGTCCAGCAACAAAGCCCTGGAGATCGCTACCCTGCGTTTCTGTCCGATACTCAATTGGGACGGCAGATGCTTTAGTCTGCTCTTTAAGCCCAACCCCCCCAATATGGCCTCGGCCCTCGTTTGCAAATTGTTCTTTCGACCCAGAAATGCAGGCGTCAACACATTGTCCAGCACCGAAAGGGAACCGATCAACTGGGGGTTCTGGAAAATAAAACCGAAATGAGAATTGCGAACGTGCGCTTTTTCATCTTCTGAGAACCCCGACGCTCTTTCCCCTCGAAATAAGAGTTCACCTTTCGTCGGGTCCAAAAGCAAACCCAGAATTGACAACAGAGTTGACTTCCCGCATCCTGAAACGCCGGTAATCGCCACCGATTCCCCGTGCTCGATCCGAAGGCACACGTCTTTCAGAATAGCGTCACCATCATAGTTTTTCGAAATGTTGACAGATTCTAGAAGCAAAGTCAGGCTCCCCGCATCAATCAATATCTTCCAGGGCCATAGCCGCAGAAGGCTCGATTTTTGCGCTCTGATTCGCCGGGAACCAGGCAGAGATTATTCCGATAAGAGAGAAGATCGCCACTGCTCCAAGAACGCCGAAAAGTTCTGCGCTAAGAGAAGGTTCAATAAATGGGAAAGCCTTCCGGGCGCGGAGCAATGCCAACATTCCATAGTAAAGACCATATCCCAGCACAATCCCGACAAGCACGCCCGCCATGCTCAGAATGAATGCTTCCCCGATCACAAGTATCTTGAGATCACGGCGAGTGGCGCCAAGAGCGAGGTAAAGCCCCCATTCGCCCTTGCGATCCCAGGCCATACAGAAGAACCTGGAGAACAGGTTGAGGACCGAGGCGACCATCGCGAGCAAACCTCCCCCAGGATAATCAGAAAGAGGGTTTCCATCTGTGTCTTTATATTCCTCAGAACACTCGTCGTCTCAATGACCTTGAGCTCCCGAAAGCTTCTGATGCTTCTGGCCACATCCTCTTTGCTGCGGTTTTCATCAACCTCGACCAGGATGGCTGAAATTAAATGGTCAGGCTGCCCAAACCTTTCCCAGAATACCTGCATATAGGGATTTTCCTTAGCTTTCACTAACTTACGGGCAGACTCGATCGACATTAGAATGGAATAGTCAAGACTCGAGCCCGTTGGCTCCAATACTGCCGCAATCCTGAATACACTGTTGAGGACCAGGGCCTGAACGCCCGAATATCCTTCGATGCCGGCGCCTATCAGGATTTCGTCCGGGGCGAGCGTTTTTTTCCTGGCGTTCTGAAGCAATGCAAGGATCAACCTGTCTGAATCGGGATTAAAGCCAATGAGACGCGTCGCATTGGTAAGCGAACAGCAGTCAGCATCCAGGGTCTGCGTAAAAAACTGAGCGTTCACCCAACGAACGCCGGGGACGCGGGCAACTTTGTCTTCAAAGCCTGCATCCATATACATATTCATCGGCGCCCCGGTGAAGAGCACCGCCTCAGGTTCAACCCAGGCATCAGCGGGTATTACAAGAAGATCCGCTCCCAGGCGTCTTGCGCCTGTTTCGAAGCCGGAGGAAACTCCCAGGTAAAACAGGTAAAGAGCGAAAAGAATTCCCACGCTCAATGCCACGGAGAGCAAGGTTGACAATGACTGGACCCATCTCCGGGTTAAGCTTTGTCTGATGATGTTCAGCATATGTGGTCAAAGCTCTACTATTGAAAGAATGTCACCGCAGAGGCCGCTGAGGCCGAAGAAAAGGCCTCATTAGAAGTTAAGGGACGTTGCGGCCTCTGCTGTGAAAGTTATCCTATGAGTCGCTCATATCAATACAAACCTAACTTGTTCTCAGTAAAACTGACGAATATGTTCTTCTTCTGAGTGTAGTGTTCCAGCATCATTTTATGAGTTTCACGTCCTATGCCGGATTTCTTATAACCGCCGAAAGGCGCATGGACAGGCACACTGTTGTAGTTGTTCACCCACACTCTGCCTGTTTCCACTCCCCTGGCCACCCTGAAAGCGCGGTTTAAGTCCTTTGTCCACACGGCGCCTCCGAGTCCATATTCGCTGTCGTTGGCCAGCTTTATCGCTTCTTCTTCGGTCTTGAACCTGATGACGGAAACCACCGGTCCGAAGATTTCCGCCTGTGCGACCCGCATACTGTTGTTCACTTCGCTGAGGATGGTCGGACTTATGAAGGCGCCCTTATCCAATCCGTTAGCCGTTACCCTGCCGCCGCCAGCGGCAACCTTCGCCCCTTCGGCTTTTCCGATCTCAACGTAGGACAGTATCTTCTCAAGCTGCTGCTCGCTCACCTGAGAGCCCATCTGGGTTTCGGGGTTCCATGGCAGGCCGACTTTCACTTTGTTGAAAGCTGTGACCGCATCTTCAAGAAATCTGTCATAGATGTCCTCATGGACAAAGGCCCTCGACCCTGCGCAACACACCTGTCCCTGGTTGAAAAGGATCCCTATCTGCAATCCTTCGATGGCCTTCTCCCATGGGGCATCCGGGAAATAGATGTTGGCCGACTTGCCTCCCAGTTCCAGGGTCGCCGGAATCAGCCGTTTGGCAGCGGCTTCGGACACGGAGTAACCAACTTCCGTGGAACCGGTGAAAGCCAATTTGCTGAAGCCTTCATGATCGAGGATATAGTTGCCTGCAGTGGACCCTCTTCCTGAAACGACGTTCACCACTCCGGGAGGAAGCACTTCGCCCAGCAATTTGGCGAACTCGAGGATGCTCAGAGATGTCACGGACGACGGTTTGATGACCACACAATCGCCGGCAGCCAACGCCGGAGCTATTTTCCAGCATGCCATAAGAAAAGGGAAGTTCCAGGGAATCACCTGGCCCACAACTCCGATGGGCTCCCTCAGAATGATGCTCAAGGTGTCTTTGTCGATCAGGACCGCCTGGCCTTCTTCGGTCCTGATCGCGCCGGCGAAATAGCGGAAGTGGTCGGCGCCCAGCGGAATGTCCAAAGCCGTAGTCTCACGGATGGGTTTTCCATTGTCCAGAGTTTCAACCAGAGCGAGTTTGTCAGCGTTAGCATCGATCAGGTCCGCGATCTTCAGCAACAGGGCGGCACGTTCAACGGGATTTACGTTTTTCCAGCTCTCGAAAGCCTTCCATGCGGCTGATACGGCAAGGTCAACATCTTCTTTGCCTGCATCGATGCAGGTGGCCAACAAGTCCCCGTTGGCCGGGTTATAAGCCTTGAAGGTTTTGCCTTCCCTGCCTTGAGTCCACTGTCCGTCAATGAATAGCCCATAGTCACTGTCAACAATTCCGGCCATTTTTCTCTCCTTTCATGTTTCCAGATTTATATCGCTGCACCCACGATCGGATATCGGGAGGCGCCTCATCTTTCGCCCCCTCCGGAATGCTTTGTCCTCCGCGCATTAGATGTTTCTTTCGAGAAAAGTCTTGTGCAGGTCCTGCCAGTATTGGTCATTCGGGTCTTCTTTCATCAACCCGCGCAATGCCTCTTCGTAAATCCCGGTGTCGACAAAAGAGGAAATATCCAGTTCGGAGGAGATAAACTGACTTTTTAGCATTATCTCCCAGAAGTGCTTGATCGCCTGCTTGTTGGGATCGCTGCTCTGTTCCAGATGGCCGTGATAAAAGGCTTTGTCTATCAAGTCCCTGTCCAGTTTGACGTATTTCACGATTGCATCGATCGTTTCGGCATGGTTTTCCTGGGAGAATTTCTGAGCGCGCAGCAGGGCCCGTACGAACCTGGTAAGAACGTCCCGGCGGGCTTGGGCCTCATCGGCGGTTACCACAAGGCGGCAACATGGGTGGCCTTTATAGATCGTGTCGCTTCGGATCGCAATGACCAGACCGTTGTTTTCGGCGGTAATATCATGAGGTCCCCAAATCACCCCGGCGTCCACTTCGCCCGCTTTCACCGCCTCGATCACAGCAGGAGGGTTCTTAAGCTCGAAAATATGCAAATCCGATTTCCAGTTGATTCCCTCCTGATCCAGCGCCCCCCTTAAGACTGCATCTCCGGTCGCCAGGCGAACAGTTGCGACCTTTTTCCCTTTGAGATCTGAAATCTTTTTGATCGAGGAGGCATTATCAGGCGTTACGACAATCGCAGCATCCTCTCCCATAATGCCCGCAATGATGCGCAGGTCCGCCCCTTGTGCGATATGGACAAGCGGGGCCGTGGTTCCGAATGCGGCCACATCGAGCTTGCCAGCGCGCAGGGCGTTCAGGCCGTCCGCCGAGTTGATGAATTCGATGAGTTCGGCGTCAATGCCCTCCCTGGCAAAAATCCCGTACTCCTTGGCGATGAAGAACTTGGCGTGTCCCGTAACGGGCAGGTGTCCGACTTTGACGTGATCCAGCGCCGAGGCGAGAGGGGTTCTTAGGAAAAAAGCGCTCCAGAACAACAAAGCTGCCGTTCCCACCATTTTAAGGGATCTTTTCATCATCATTGCGCCTCCATTCATAACTATGTCGATTGAATTAATGAGCATTATGCCCCTATCTACCCTCCTTCCTAAAGGCTGTCAAGAAGATTTTGAACCTGCGGGGTAAAATAATTTTTTATCCGGGGAAGAACCGCTCAATGTCAGATGAGGAAAAGCGCAGCTTTGGCTTTGGTCCGGCGTAGCCCGGGACCCGCCGGCAGTGTTACGAAGGTTCTCTCAGAGGGAAGACGGGGCCGCCGTTCTCCCGCCGGCTGTGCTCATGCACGATAGGAAAGATATTATTCCGGGGATATCTTCCTCGCGCCCCTGTTTTGGAAGGCCGGGACGACCATGATTTCAATCTGGAACGGATCGAGGTCAGATCACGTAAACGAGGCAGGATTCATAGTTTTTGGCCAGTTGGGATTCCTGGTCGATCAGGTCATGGAAGGTGGCCCGGTCATAAACATGCGCCAGCGCCTTCTGAGCCTTCTCCCACAAAGGAAGAAACACGCACCTTCCCTGGAGCGGACAAGAATCGGTGTTCTCTTCATTGACGCAGCCGGCCGGCGCAAAGGACCCCTCTATAAATCGCATCACTTCGCCAACAGTCAGCTCATCCGGTGAGCGGTTGACATAACAGCCGCCCTCTTTGCCTCGGACCGCTCTTATAAAACCGCCGCGTTTCAGTTCATTAAGGATGATTTCGAGAAACCTCAAGGGAATGACCTGCCTGCGGGCAATTTCCGCCATTTTCAAAGGCCCGGCCCCATTATTTTTAGCCAATTTATAGATTGCCCGCAGGGCATACTGGCACTTTTGAGAAATTGCCATTTCCGATCTCCTTTCGAAAGAGAGTGTAAGTCGGAATTGAAATGGAGGAGTTTGCCTTTTACGATGTTGTGGACAGGTTGGCGCAAACATCACCGAGGGCCAATCCAGACTCCCAAATGCGCAAATCAGCTTCCGAACATCTGTCCGGCTGACTATCTATGCGCAACAGGCCCTCAGCAGCCGGCCCAGAGTTTCCGATCCCGTTTCCTTCGGCGCAATGAACTTTTTCCCGTTCTTTTTACAGACCGCCTTGACAACGTCCATAGCTGCGTGGCTGTTGACCGAAGTAATGAAAACGACAATGTCCGCCCCGCAAACCACGTGTCTGAGCCGGTCACTTCCATTTGCCACCTTGCCGTCGTGAAAGAGAAACTCAGCCCCGAGCTGCGAGACTATCCTGCGGTAAGCAGGCAACATTCGCTGAAGACCGCCAACGACGGCAACCCGCAAGCCGCCAAGGGGACACTCGCCGCAAAGCACGCCATCGTCCAGGCAAAGCTCCCCACACGCGGAAGAACCTGCATCTTCCGCGCAGGAACACTCTTCCGGCAATAAAGACCCGGCAGACTCCACATCCACTGTGGGCGCCCGCGCGACGGGCGCCCGACAGCCATTCGACCCGGAAAGTCTCTGCGTAAGTTCTTTCACCTTTTCCCGCTCTCTGTTCAACTCATGGCCGAGCTTCTTGATTTCCCTCTCCACCCTGCCCTGCCCGATCTTTTCTCGCTCCTGTGAACTATAGCGCGGCTCCGTCAGCCTTAAAGCCCTTTTCACGCCCTCTACCTCGACTTTATTTTTTTCAAGCTCCCGCCTCAAATTCTCCAGTTCGGCGGCTTGCGCCCTGTTTTGCTCCTGCAAAGACTTAACGGCTTCCTCAGAACCGTTTCCAGGTTCTTCGCCGACAAACGCCTCGCGCAGAGCACGCCAGATCAGAGCATGGGCCAAATAGCGCCCGTGCGACTGCACCTCCTCCCTGTCATCCCTGATTGCAGCCCACATGAGCGGCACAGGCCACTTCATCTCCAATTTTTTTACTTCCTCTGCGTCGAGCGAACGAACCTTGAGCAATGTAGACCGGAACCTTGCATCGAGGTCTCTTCTAATTTCGTTGGCGACTTCGCCGCCTTCCCGGGTAATTTCAGCAAGCCTTTGCAAAACTTCGCCCATGTTCCGCTTTGGACCCTCCTCGCAAGAGCCGAATACGCCATGCTGCCTGACGAATCTGCGCTGTCTTCTCGACAGTCGCCACGCATCCGGAATCGCCGTTTCCTCGAATGCGCCATGCTGCCTGGCGAATCTGCGGAGCTTGTTCGGCCCCTGTGAGAGTGCGAGCAACATCACGACGTTCAGACTGTCCTCATGCCACTGCCATTGATACCGGTTCATCCTGGCCCCTCCATGATATATAAGTATGTCGATAGTCTTACTGAACATTAATACATTTATTACAGGCCTCCATTTCCTGTCAAGAAGAAAAAGTGAATCCAGGGGAATGTACGATCAGGGATGCCTGCGAGCGTTGCTATCACCGGAAGCCGGGAGGTTTGAGGAGAACAGGGGGATACCCGGATGGCGCTCAGCCAATGAATGTTAAGGACCAACTGTGATCGTCTTTATATTTACGAACTCCTTCAACCCGTAATGCGAAAGCTCCCTTCCAAATCCCGACTTCTTGACCCCCCCGAAAGGGAGCCGCGTGTCAGACTTTACGATGCCATTTATCGCGACGAACCCTGCGTCAATTACTCTCGCCAGCCTCTGGGCCTTTGAAATATCCCTGGTCCAGATAGCGGCGCCAAGGCCCAATTCAGTTTCGTTGGCAATCCGTATCATCTCTTCTTCACTCCCGGCCTTGATCACGGGCGCCACCGGCCCAAAAACCTCTTCTCTTACTACAAGCATATCCTCAGTGAGGTCCGTCAAAACAGCGGGTTGAAAGAAAAAGCCCTGGTCGGGCGGCTTCGGCCCTAGATCGACCCTGGCGCCTTTTTTCACAGCGTCATCGAGCTGTCTTTGGAGATCTTCCATAATTTCGAGTTTGGCTACCGGACCCAAATCGGTGGACTCGTCCATCGGGTCTCCAATTCTCAGGTCATTCAGCGCATCGATGAATTTCTCTCTGAAAGCGTCGGCAATCGATTCCATCACAATCAGCCGTTTGGCCGCGATACAACTTTGACCGGCATTTGCCATTCGCGATCTGACCGCTGCGCGGGCAGCTTTTTGCAGATCCGCATCCTCGAAGACAATAAATGGATCAGAACCGCCGAGCTCAAGCACGACCTTCTTCAAATATTTTCCCGCAATCGAACCTACCTTCAATCCTGCAGCGACGCTCCCAGTCAGTGAAACCCCCTCGATCAGATCCGTCTCTATCAACTGCTCGGCGCTTTGCGAGCCAATGAGAAGCGATTGAAAAACGTACTCCGGAAAACCGGCTTGGCGAAAGATCTTCTCCATCCTGAGCGCCGTTAAGGGAACATTGGACGCATGTTTGAGCAGACATACATTCCCTGCCGCAAGCGTCGGCACGGCCCAGCGCACCACCTGCCAGAACGGGAACTTCCACGGCATTATTCCAAGAATGACGCCAAGCGGGTCGAACACAACATAGCTTTTTACCGCCCCGGTTTCGACCACTTCGCCCTGAAGAAATGCCTCTGCGTTCTCGTGATAATAGTCGCAGAGCCGAGCGCATTTTTCGATTTCGGTTATGCCGGCCCGAATAGGCTTGCCCATTTCAACGGCAATTATTCGGGCATATTCTTCTTTGTTCCGCCTGAAAATCGACGCAAGTTTCGCAACGGGTCTAACCCGATCTGAAACATCAAGTTTTCTCCATTTGCCGAATGCGTCTCTCCCCCTGAGAACAGCCTCCCAACACTCCTCATAGGGCAGTGGATCAAACTCTGCGGTCACTTCACCACTAAATGGATTTATCGATTTGAGCTTCATGAACCTCCTCTTGACAGAAATCAGCCTACTGAGCCGGAAAGAATGTATAGCTGATCCAGACCAGCAGAGCGAGCGAGATCAGTCCGATGCCTATACTCCAGGTGATGAGTTTTTTTCGACGGGCAGCAAGGGCTCCCATTCCATCTGTTTCAATTCATCGGCCAATTCAGACCGTTTACGCGCCATATGTTCACCCCTCCCTTCGTTATCCAGCAAGCGGCGGCATTACGCCGTGGAAGAAGATCCATGAGATTAACAACCCGATCCAGATGATAAACCCGAAGAGCGATATCACATAAACTGCGGCCAGCTTGCCTATGCCCTCTTCCCAGAGTTTTTTGAAGTTCGACATCAGACCGATGGTGAAGAAAGTCAGAGTAAAAAAGATTCCACGAAAAATATTTGCTTCACCGGTGGCGGATTTGGCCGCCGCCATGACGCCCTTGGCGCCGTTGAGCCGGTGATTAAGCTCATCGATCTTTGCCATGTCCCTGGCGATCCTGTCCTTGATGCTCGCTGCGGCAGCCTGCTCCCCGGCCGCGCTAAGCTGCGCCTGGTCTGCGCTCACTTGCTTGCTCAGCACAGCCGCCTGCTCTCCGAGAGCAGTTACGCTTTTGGACGCCGGGATGCAGATCCAGAGGATAATGGCGAAGGTCGCCACGTAGCCGATGACAAACTTGGGGAATCTCTCCCAAATCTGGCCCAGCCGAATTTTTTCGCCTGGCTTGCGCTCGATCACCGAGCACCAGATGATTGCAAGCAAAAAGGCCCATACGCCGATGAAGACGTCAATGAATACCTTGACCGTCGTGGCTGCGCCCATGATCCAGCCTTCTTTATAATTCACCCCATAGACGGCGAGCGCCTTGGCGCGGATGAGTGAGTCCGTTATGGCCCCGGAAGCCACGGCTGCGCCGTCGGTTTTGACTGCAAGTCCCATCCACGCGCCTGCTACCATTGGTTCGCTATAAAGGAAGTGCTCGGCGAAAAACGGAAGGATAAGCAATTCGACCACAGCAAAGATCACAACAAGGGAGGAGACCATGACGGGTACTATTGGTCTGGCCCTGATCGCTCCGCCCGTGGCGATCGCAGCCGAGACGCCGCAGATTGAAATGCCCGAGGCGAGAGGAGCAGCCCATTCCCTGCTGAACTTGAAGTATTTCCGGGCGATGAAAT
>PLSV01000163.1 GCA_003165235.1 Syntrophobacteraceae bacterium | reverse complement strand
TGCATATTCCGACGGAAGACGCCCACCAATTCCGATTGATTCGGACCACTGATTCCGATTGATTCCGCCCACCAATTCCGACGAAGGCGCCCAGGCACAAAATCTTACGACTCGATAGCAAGCAGTGCTGGATAATCCCAGTCTTCGGGGTATCTGTTCAGTCAAAAACTCAAGCGAGGAGAGTATGACAACAGATGCCTNNAGGTTATCCATGCGAAAAATAAGAGAAGTACTGAGACTCAAGTATGCTCAGGGACTTAGCAGCCGGGAGATTGCTCTGGCATGCTCGATGGGACGGACCACCGTTAGGGAATACCTGGGAAGAGCCAGGATGGCGGGGCTTGGCTGGCCCGTTGACTTCGACGACGACAAACTCGAACAGATGCTGTTTGTGAGCAATTGTCCCGGAAAAGTACTGCCACTTCCCAACTGGGACCAGGTCCAAACTGAGTTGAAACGAAAAGGGGTGACCCTTGCCCTTCTTTGGCAAGAGTACAGGGCCGCCCATCCCGATGGGTATCAGTACAGCCGGTTTTGTGAACTCTACCGCATCTGGCTGGGGTCGGTTGATCCTGTAATGCGACAGAAACACAAGGCAGGAGAGAAGCTGTTCGTGGACTATGCGGGGCAAACGATCCCCGTAGTCGACCCGGCAACGGGCACGGTCCGGGAAGCACAGCTTTTCCTGGCCGTGCTTGGCGCCTCCAGTTACATTTTTGCTGAGCCAACCTGGACGCAGAGCCTTCCCGATTGGATCGGATCCCATGTTCGTGCACTGGAATACCTTGGGGGCGTTCCGGAAGTTATCGTCCCTGATAATTTACGGTCAGGGGTAAGTAGTCCTCACCGCTACGAGCCCGAACTAAATCCGACTTACCGGGAGTTTGCCGATCATTACTCGGTATCTGTTATTCCTGCCCGAGTGAGAAAACCTAAGGACAAAGCGAAGGTGGAAAACGGGGTTTTGCAGGCCGAGCGCTGGATTCTTGCTCCGCTGAGAAACCGCACGTTCTTTGGTCTTGCCGAGCTAAATAACGCCATTCGGGAAAAGCTCGTCGAAATAAACCGCCGCCCGTTTCAAAAACTTGAGGGTTCAAGGACGATGGCGTTTGAAAAGATTGACCGCCCGGCCCTTCAGCCTCTTCCTGAGAGGCGCTATGAGTATGCCGAATGGAAACGGACAACGCTAGGCCCCGACTACCATGTGGAAGTTGACGGCCATTATTACAGCGTCCCGTGTCGGCTTATCCGCATGAAGGTGGACTTGCGGCTCACACGAAAAGTGATTGAGTGCTTCTATAAAGGGGTTCGGGTCGCCAGCCACCTGCGAAGTGAGGCGATAGGCGAGCTCACAACTATAAAAGAGCACATGCCCCTCTCTCATCAGCACTATTTTGAGCAGACACCGGAAAATCTTATCGCCTCGGCTGAACGTATCGGCCCTGATGTCAGTATTTTCATTAAGGCTATTCTTGATTCCAGCAAACAGCACTTGGGAATCCGGTCCTCCCTCGGAGTTTTGCGCCTTGTAAAGGAATATGGACCGCAGAGGCTCTGCGGTGCTTGCAGGAGAGCCCATGCCCTTCAGACATTTTCCTCCAGAAGCGTTGAATCCATTCTCAAAACCGGCCTTGACCGGGCGCCGTTGTCGACTGGGGTTGCGCCTTCTCCCCTCTATCATGAAAACCTTCGCGGCCCACACTACTTCAACTAATAGAGGAGAGGACGATGTTAAATAGCCCAACCATTGAAAAGCTAAAGGCTCTGAAGCTGACCGGAATGCTCAAAGCTTTGGAGGAGCAAATGAATATGCCAGGCATATCGGAACTTGATTTTTTCGAGAGACTCGCCCTACTGGTGGACCGGGAGATTGCGGAGCGGGAAAACCGCAGACTGAAAACCAGGCTCAAATCGGCAAAACTGCGGCAATCGGCATCTCTGGAAGATATCGACTATCGCAGTCCTCGCGGCTTAGACCGGGGCCTCATGGCCTCCCTGGCATCCTGCGGCTGGATCGGTTCAAAGAATGTGATCATAACAGGGGCAACAGGAGTGGGAAAAACCTATGTCGCCTGTGCACTGGCCCAAAAAGCAATGAGGGAAGGCAAAAGCGCAATATATAAACGCACGCCCCGCCTGCTGCGAGAGCTTGCAGTGGCAAAAGGTGATGGAAGCTATCCCAAAATCCTGAACTCACTTGCGAGAACGGATCTTCTCGTACTCGATGACTGGGGCCTTACCGCATTTACCGGAGACCAGGANNGCCATCTTGGATCGTCTGGTTCATAATGCGTACAGGATAAATCTGAGCGGCGAATCCATGAGGAGAGTGCGGGAAAAAATCGGAGAACCAAATGACGAATGATTTACATGGGGGCTCTGCCCCCAACCCCCCGGAGTTTAGCGCTTTCAGGGAATCAAAAGGGGCAGTAGGAAAAGAAGGGCAGAAAACATAAGCCCTGCCCCTCCGTCATCCACCCACCTCGGCGCTCAGGTTGCTCTCCAGCA
>PLSV01000402.1 GCA_003165235.1 Syntrophobacteraceae bacterium | reverse complement strand
TGCTATTTCTCCGACAGACTCCTAGTGGGCTGGGCTTATTCCTCGTCTTCCTGTTCTACCTTTAAATGGTCTCTCCATTCCTGGAGACAGTCAAGCGTGCCTTCCAGCAGTATGTCATCTGCCTCAGCATCACTTTCCAGAGTGTCTGCCATTTCTTGTAGTTCTTCATCAGTGGTATTAGCTGTGATTCCAATCTCACGCTTTGCATCATATAAGTACTCCCCGGCACCCAAAACTGACACGGTCGGGAGTTCATCGAGCAGAGTTTCAAATTCGGCCTGGGCTTCTTCAGCATCTTCATCCAACTTGCCAACCCAGTTATGTCCATCCCACTCAGTTTCGTGTCCGTTGTATACCCGTTCAAGCAGCTTTATAGCCTCGTCTGATTCCAGGAAAGCTTTGAGTGCTTTGCCTTGTACACAACCGGAGACACCCCACGCAATATCCGTGCCGTGAAACCATGACATAGGCATGCTGTTTCCAATGCTTTCCTGGGTGCCTGCCCTCACTACACCGTTTTGGTCCAGCTCTACATAGCCGGGCTGATAGTTGATTTGTCCACTATAGTGCAAATACAGCGGGGTGAATGACTCCAGATTGTTAGTTCTAATGTCTAATTTTGTTTCCATCTTTTTGTTCTCCTTCATCTCTGCAATTAGTTTGTTAAGTTCAGTTCCCGGGATTGCATACGTTTGTGAGCTTACTTTGGTAAGTAATCCCCGCTCTTGAAGTATTTCCTCGCTTTTGCATTGGCGCTGACGGATCGCACCATGTGGGCCTGCAGAGGACTTTCACCTCCAAGTGAACGCGCCCCTGCCTGGCGCACCGATCGAAAAGCCCCGAGCCGTGAGACTCGGGCTTGCCAAAGCAGGAAAAGTTAAAACTCTTGGGATGCTAAAAAATCCTCGGACTCATTGATATTCAGGGAACAGGACCAGTTCACTCGCATTCCTGTGGGCGCTTTTGTCCATTAACCCCGGAACCTGGTTTCGAATTGTCTTCGGCAAGATTGCAGGAATGTTGTTATTAGCTCCCAGAATAATCGGCCCACTCTTCCATTTACCCGATTGTAGATAGTCTATGATTTCCGGTATCCACGTTCGACCAAGCCCGAAATGGTTTGCCCATTTCCTGAGCCGATTTAGCTTCCGGACTGTGTCTGCAATGGATTCGTCAGTCGGATCAGTGATTTTGCAGCGGGTTCCTTTGCTCCCATCAACGGCATTCGTAAGATTCCATGCCCGTCCAAACATTGCTACACGTAACTCGTTACGTTCTTTACAGGCTCGTGGGCGAATTAGTTCGAAATCACAACTAAGCGGCCGCACCGGGTGAACTTGACAACGAGCATCCTCCCGTGAAACGTAACAACAATGCGAAGTCCTGTTCAGAGGCTGCTCATTGCTTCGAACCGTTACCCAGTTATCATTGAACTTAAACTGGCGATCGCTGACATCTTCTGGTGTTTCCTCACCGGGCAGGTAATCCAGCGTGAACACCGGGCAGCATGCGCCGCAGTTCAGAGGGCACGTAGAGCCACGGGCAAGTTGATTACTTAGGAACAATGGCTTGGGCTCATACCACTTCCCTTTGAATTTAAAAGGCTTCTTCGTTACTGCCGAGAAATAGCGTTCTACGATCTTTTCAACCGAATCTGAATGATTTACGGACATTTTCATCTCCATTTACCGTTTATCTGCACTGTCAGAAGCGCTAGATACGGGTTTCAATCGGACAACAACCTGACCAGAAACTGGCGCTCACGCTGGTGGGCGTGCCGGTATGAGCGGGCCGCTACCCGGCGAGCGCCGGGTAGCCACATGTTCGTGAGCCTTGTTCTAGAAGAGAAAATCACTCGTCTCCGCTGGCCACCTTGCTCAATACCATCAAGCGAGTGACCCCATCCCGCTCA
The DNA here is from genome assembly GCA_003165235.1 of Syntrophobacteraceae bacterium. GTDB lineage: Bacteria > Desulfobacterota > Syntrophobacteria > Syntrophobacterales > Syntrophobacteraceae > SbD1. The sequence goes on along the minus strand of PLSV01000402.1, from coordinate 28,342 downwards.
AACCTCAGGTACATCTTTCCGTGATTTTCGATAAGACCGGCATTGGCTCCGGCTTTTAACATTTTTATGAAAAATTGAGGGTTGATGGTAAACTCAAATTTTTCATGATGATGACACGTAATGCCGCAGGACTCCTCAAATTGTCGGAAATCCTGACCTGAGTGAACAGTCAACCGGTCATTTTCGATAGTCACTTTGACGCGATAGTCGCCCACCGAATCCTTGTCCGCCAAGGTTATCGCCCTTTCCAGTATTTTGGGCAGGCGAGGAGAAAACTTAATAGGGATATTAGATCTTAATTCGAGTGCTTTGCTGGTATCTGGAAAAGATCCATCAAAGGTTCGGCACGAGAATATAGTCGAATCAAGTGTTTTGAAATGCACCCACCCATCAGCTATCTGATAAAAAGCGGGATCGTGCTTAACGAGTTCCGAAACCGAATTGGAAGGCAACATAACATCGACGCCGTCCTGAAGATAGGTGTTGGTTGTGCACCGGGTAATTTGGTAATTATCAGTGGATTCAAGCACATTCTCTTTCCAGTGAATTGTACAAAGGGCTGGCTTGCTCATATTCTTGCTGACCGTTTGTAGGCAATACACGTACTTTTCAGTAATGCCTTCATCTAGCTTGTCCCATAAATCATCTTCAACTGCCGGAATCATATCTATTGGAAGGAGTATATCTTCAGTTATGCCTACCCTTGCCGTCATATCAGTGTTACTCTTAACAACTAGATATGATCCGTCAAGCCATAGTTCGATGTCTATACCAGATGTCTTGCGTAGCAATTCATAAAGTTGCTTGTGAGCAACAACCGCTTTTATTCCAGATAAAAGTGGAACTGACACATATACTTCATCATTAAATGTTACTAATCTGTCACCCATGAAAATGAAAGAACCAGTCTGTTCAGTAATTTCTCTTATTGCTAGACCCGACCTTGCCGAATTAAGTCTGTCCAGTAGTAGTTTTCTATTTATAGACATATCCAAATAGCCTTTCTTTTTATATTGTGTCCAAAACAGTTTAATCCATAATTGCGCAATTGCATAATTATGNNCATAATTATGCAATTGCGCAATTATCCGATTACATGTTGATTTTAATATTTTTCCACAAACGCATGTTAACTCGGTCCTTGGTTACCGGTACCACCTCGAACCCCGATTGCGATAGAACGCGCCCCAGCATGTTGGGAGTGATGACAGCCCCGTCTTCGAAATGCTCCTCGCACCAGCCCTTTGCTGCTTTAAGCAGGTCTTCCGGGGTCACAGCCTCTCCCGGAACCCGCTCGCAGCATTCGTCCAGGAACTTTCTGATCAGTCGCTTTGCCTTGTCATTGGTTCTCTCGGCAGTGCTCGACCCCTCTGGCTCACACTGGGCGCGGTAACGGGCAATCGCCTCCAGGACGCGACGCGGCTTTTCCAACGGTCGACCTTGGTTAAAATAGTTAGCGTAATAGCGCCATGCGCCTTGGACCGCCCAGCGCAAGATTCCTGGCATCTCTTCCTGGAGACGGTCTTTAAGATCGTGTTGTTTCCGTTGGATTTGGACGTCAAAGGGGATTACCACAAAGCGCCGCCAAGCCGCCTCGTCATCGGCGGGTAACTTTGGCGCATGGTTGGCGGCCAAAAAGATCTTGAACTCCGGTCTGAATTGGACGTGCTCGCGATAGAGGTAGCGCGCAGTGATCGTGTCGTCTCCGGTAAGACGCTTCAATAGTACAACATCGAATTTGTCTTCTTGTGCAGCCTCAGCGGCCGCAACGAACCGTACTCCTTGCAACCGGGCTAAATCATTGCGAATTCCGGATTTCACCCCGCGTACGAATGATGTGAAGCCTGCCGTCCGTGCATAATCATCCCCAAGCAGTCGCCCGATGGTTTCGATAAAAGTCGTTTTGCCCGTATCGCCTGGACCGTGCAGGAAAAAGAGGCATTTCTCGCCGACTTCCCCGGTGATGCCATACCCGACTGCCAACTGCAAAAAATTCTGAAGCTCTCGGTCCCCTCCTGTGACCTGCTCAAGAAACCTCCTCCACCTGCGGCACGGCGCTTCAGGATCATAGGGCCACGGAACAATTCGTGTGAGGTAATCCCGGCGGCTATGCGCATATGTTTTCATTACAGGACTATCAAGTCGTACAGTGGCATTGTTGCAATTCAGCCGCCATTTATGGTTGTCAAAATCTGCGGGAGCTATCTGGATTTGTGAGTCGAGAGAAACAATATGAAGTATCGCTCTGAATCTTCCAGCTGTCTCAGCGCCTTTCCCCCACTTGGCCAGTTCAGGGTCCTTGGTCTCATCGGCCTCCGCCTTCATCCTCCTGACGGTTTCCTTGACTTTAGTCTTTGCCCCAAAACAGTTTTTGGTATCCGGCAACCAGAGTTTTCCTTCCCAGATGTAAAAGAGATCCTGGTTCTTGCAGTAGCGGATATCCTCTTTCTGCTCTTCAACAAACCGCTCTCCGGCCCCCAGATCGGTCAGAGCAAAGTTCTGGCGTAATCGCGACCAAAGTTCGTCAGCGACAGGGTCTGCATAGTGAACTTTCACAAGCTGCAGGAGGCGATTGGCGATCTGCTCTTCATATTCATCTATCTTGGGGTCGTCATGCCGACACTCTTTCCATGCCTGACGCAGTTCATGGTAGGTTGGATCGTTCAACTCACCACTGTCCAATCGATGCCTAAGGATTCCGACAAATCCCAATTTCCCGGCCATCACTGCGAGCAGGTCCCGAAATTCTTCAAGGTCCAGAGTATAATTTTCAAGCAGCAGCTTATGCCCATCCTGCCGAAGCTGCCCCCTCAGCTTGGGCAGCATTTTCATCGGATTTTCGGCCTCATCCTGAAGCCGATCCATTTCGACATAAATCTTTCTTGAATCCTCAATACGTTCGTTGGACATGTCTTATCTCCTGTTGCATTAGTATATTGTTCTTTCGTTCTGCCTCAGCCCGGTTCAATGCCGAGCCAAGCTTGATCAATGCGTTTCGGGGATTTCCGCGGGAGACCTTTGCAATCTGCCTGAGCACTTCATCGCCAAGCCGGACCCCCGCGGCTACGCATCCTCTTTCAAGCAACTCGATCGTTTCGGTCCTCGTGAGCGGAGTCACCTCAAATTCCAAGCATCGACTTCGGAGCGCTGGATCGAGCTTGTCCGGTTCGGAACTCATAAATATGATAGCAGTCCTTTGGGGCGGGCGTTCGGCAATAGCTAAAAGCATCGCTTGGGCGGGCGCTGGGATATAATGTGCCTCGTCAAAGAGGAATGCCTCCCAACTGCCCTGTTTGGAGGCGAAACCGGACCTGGACCCGAAGCAGTCGACAAAGTCCCGAAAGTTTTCGACTGTGTATCGCGAAACGGGGATTCCCTGGCGGAAGAAGGACTTTATCGGTATACCGAGTTCATTGGCTGTAACTTCCCCGAACAAGGACTTGCCATAGCCGATTCCCCCGCGAAATAACAATGTCCCATGCTTGTCCTCAGCGGACAGCCAGCTCCCGAGATCAATCTTTATTAGCTCGTTCCCAATTATCTCTTTCAGGGACCGAGGCCGGATTATTTCAACAAAATTTGCCATAAATTGGCCCTTTCTCAAAACTAGGTGTTTTCATTTTTAGTATTCGGGAGAACGATCAACTCAATGAGGATCGTTCTCCGGCATCAACAAAGTTTAATTGTGTGGTTTTCTCCTTTATAGAGGTAATTAAATTCTCCGCCCTGCGCCGGCTTTCCGAGAACTGCACCTGAAGTCTACGTTTCTCCTGCCAGGCTGCTGGCTGGGTTACCTGCCGAATTGCTGCAAGGCATTTTCCCTATTCTGTTTTCAAAGGTGCGGCGAGTTCACCTTAGGGCCCCGACCGATTTTTGGGACGAGAATCCCTAACCCTAATATAGAAAACCGTGGAGGACTTCTGAGCAGCTCGCCAGTGCTCTTCGATAAGATGTTTAATTAGTGAGATCATATAGTTGTCCAGCGTAGGAGAATGACATTCCTTAGGGCAGAGAAAAAAAATGATAAAAAAAGTGCGGTACAGTGAAAAAAACTCAGCCAAAGGGACTGAGGCCAAAAGATCGGCTTCCTCCCAGCAGGGATGTTCAGGTACGACCAAAGGAAATCGCCAATTCACGGGCATTCCAGGCTGGATGCGTTCAATCAGCATTTGCCCTCAAGGTCGGCTCTTGGCCCGTTTTTGCCAGCGTCTTCCAAAGGTAAGTGATTGAAAGAATTTATGATTAGTCGAAATCGGGCCGAAATCGGGCATTTTCTGGATGGGGGATGGTTTGATATGTCCGGAGGCAAAAACTTCGTTAAAAAGGCCATTCTCGCCGGTCGTTTTTTCGGCATGAGGTCCCGCTGCCGATATGACCGAGATCCTCCCCCCGGCTTCGGTACCCTCCAAACAAGGACAGAATGAGACTCGCCGGGCAATATCACGCAGACAAGGGCTGGCTGGCTGAGAGCACCTAAGTTCAAGGCGCCTGCCGGTCAAGTCCCCCGTGGACAAAGCCAAACGAGGCCATTGTATTCCTTTGCGGAGTGAAACTGCTGACTTCAGCTAATGAAGCATATGCGTTCTTTTGCACACCCTTTCCCCTGCCCCATCCGATAAGGCTTTTCTGAAGTCGAGCCTCTGGTGAAAGCCACTTCACGCTTTGACGCTATTTCATATATCATATATATGTATAGCCCAAGCTGATCAAAACCGACAATGCAACCGCCAAGATGGGTTTCAGCCAGTTCAAGCGATAGTACCCCGGACTTCCTATATGGGGCGGGGCAAAAATGAGGAACGCTCGATTGTGGCAGTTGCTCAGATCCCCGCGTAGCAGGGTTCTTTGCGGGCAGAGCACCCCATTATTCTGGATATTTCTATTTACAATTTATATTCAGTTTTCAAAGAGCATACCAATTTCACATTTCGCAAATCCATAACCCATGGCACCTTAATCGGAATATGGCGATTTCTTAAAAGCGACGACATAATACTTTTAACGAACTATCACTTCTGAGACAAGAGGGTAGAGGGAAAAAAATGCGGTCGAGGAGGTTTGAGGTAAAAAAAATTGGGGCGGGAGGAGGTCCGATCCCGAATCCTTCTATCTCCAAAAGGGCGTGTCACAAGGCCCGGATCAGGATCTTAAATTTTGGGGCCATTTCAAAAGTTCATATCCGGTGGTCAGGAGCCTTTCGAATGGGCTCCCCCGCATGCATGAAACGTCAGCGACATGTGATCATTACAGCTGCAGAGCTTCACAGTGCCCACCTTGCGGCGGCGCTCCATGTCGGCGACAGCGGTAATCCGTCTTTTTTCATGCATCTGCGGCGGAACTGTCATTGGGAGAGCTATCTTGCCCTGCATGCCCCTCGTCACTGGCCGCCCAAGGTTCGCCAAAGCCCAGGCATTTTCTCCGTTCGGTTTCGACGATAGGCCACGGTAAGAGGTGGCGCGTTTTTGCGTCAGACAGGAATTGCAGCACAGTGTCTTTCTTTGTGCCGGGAACTTTTTCGAAGACAGTTTCCGCGATCTCAGCTCGGGTATGCTTCCTCTCCGCAAGCAATCTCTCAAGCAGAGGTCTATACGGGCGGGCGGGGGAGTACGTCCCGGCCAGTTCCAGCGTTTCCTTTATTGATGATTCGATAAGCTCCCTTAAAGTTTTTCGCTGTTTCAGCGCATAAACGTGGAAGTCTTCCAGAAGTTGCGGGTTAATCTCGATTGTCAGCTTTTTCTCGGTTCCTGTCCGTTTTTTTCGTGGCATCGAACTCCCCCATAATCGAGTGAAATTTTCAGCGAAGTTTTGCACAACTCTTCTTCGGTGTGAAGAATTGTGACACAAAATAATCTTACCGTCAAGCCGGATTAACGTAACTACTGTTAACTGTAGTTACGGTTATACGTAATACCGTAAAATACGTAAAAACTAAATGATAATGGCATATTATCAAACTTTCTAGGTGGAACCCTTAGTCGTGCTTTTCCCGGATGCCCGTACTTTCATTTGGACTCAGGAAGGTTTTTCCGCCTTGGATAGATCCCGTGGGGCACTTAGAAAGCTCTCTCCCAAAAACCTCTTTGAATAGCGGACAATCGAGAGAAAATCTGACCGTCCCCCCAACTTTTTCCTGACTTCCAGCCTTTTTCACCCGCGCCTAATCTAAATTGTTCTCGACTAGTCAAATTCCTCGAAGGAGAAAAGCATGGAAACATTAAAAATCATTTATGAACCAAAAGGAGCGGCCCGCGAGTATTCGCCGCTGGCCGTAAATCTAAGGGTGGGGTGTGAGCACGGGTGCCTGTATTGTTACGGCCCGCTTGCCTTTCGCAAAAAGAGGGATTCTTTTCACTCGAATCCCAGAGACCGACAGCACGCTCTGGAGATGCTTGAGCATGATGCCGGAATCTTGCGCGGGGACGACCGGGAAATCTTGTTGAGTTTTGCCACGGACCCCTATTCCCCCGGAGAGATGAAGACCGGCTTGACCCGGCAGGCATTAGAAATCCTTATCGCGAACGGACTGCGTTTTACGGTTCTCACCAAAGGGGGAAGCCGAGCCATTAGGGATTTCGACCTACTGGAAAAATATGAGAACTGTTCTTTTGGGACTACACTGGTCTTCGCTTCTCAGGATGATGCGGACCATTGGGAGCCGAACGCGGCTTCTATCGCCGACAGGATCGAGACTATCAAAACTGCCCACCAAAAGGGAATCCGGACCTGGGTCAGCATGGAGCCGGTCATCGACCCAGCGCAGGCAATCGCATTGGTGAAGGCACTGAGTCCGTTCGTCGATCACTGGAAAGTCGGGAAATTGAACTACAACAAGGAGATAAGTGGCAAGGTCGATTGGCCGCGCTTCAAAGCAGACATAACGTCAATCATGGATGATCTCGGCGCTGATTACTATCTGAAGAACAGCCTCAAGGACCTTTAATTGCAAGTGCGGCTCTCCTGTTGTTCCGGGAGAGCCGCATAATCGAATCGACTCAAGTCCGACACAGCATTATCCAGTGTGTTCAAATTCAGCATTCGCCGCGTAGATGCGACTCACAGAGGAAGCATCCAACATAACCCAACTCGCTGACCCACGGCGATTTCGGCCTACTTCAAGGAAATTCTCCAACCTGATATAATTCCACATAATTTCCCGCAAAATTCCGCTAATTTCTGCCCCATCGCGTATTTGCAATAATACTTTTACCCCAGCACGATACCGTCACCAGAAAGGTTTCGCCCTTTTAGTGTTACCGTTCACCGGAGTGTGTCAGCGGATAAGGGAAGGTAGCGGCTCCTGCCGGAAGAACGCAGTCATGAGGTGAGTGAGAAACTGAAAAGCATTCTTCTGCCCCATCTGGCAAGTCCTGGTAATGGTGAGGATTCGTTCAGTGAAACGCTCTCCGTCGGAAGACTGATTCCAAAAGCAGATTTAGCGCCATTGAACGGCGGGACGGATGGCCCTCTCCGGCTACGCCTTTCCCGACCAGATAAAAAGCCACCAATATCTCCCGCAAAAATAAGACTTGTCAAGGGACATTCTGAGGGACCATGTTTGGGGATAGGCGAGGCCGAGTAAACGGCTGAGAGGCGGTGGATTGGGGTTCGTTTTTACCAGATCATGATAATTCCTCTATGGTGACGGTTGGGGAAGTACACGGTGGCTATGGAAAACTCTGGATGGAGTTGAACCCGTGCACCGCCGCACTGAGCAAATGTTAACAGGATTGGGGCAAGGGACGAAAAGAGATTTTCGGTTCCTATTACTGTTTTGGATCTTCGAACGCGATGACTGCGAGCAGAAGCGCAGAGTAGGACATATCTTCATTGATGATCCCGGAATAGCTCAACTCTCTATGTAAAAGCTCCTGTAAACGCTGTTTCTTCTCAAGAGTGAACTCACGCCAGTTCTCTACTGGCACTGTCACCGGCTGCTCTATGCCAAGGATATTGTTCTCCAAACGTTCGAGCCATGGAGCCCTGTCGCCCTCCATATTCATTCCAATTCGGACTATGTGGTGGTTTGCTTGGCCGTCTTTGCCTTGTGTGTTGATCTTCCAGATAGTCAGGATTCCGCCAACCGGCAAACCTTTCAGATTACCCGCAACGGCGCGGTGATTTGTATCGGATTCAGCGTAGCTTCTCATCATCTTGGCTATGATGGGATGCTCAAGCCCAAGAAGCTGGAGATCCTCATCCTGTAGAGCACGGTTTCGATCGGTGGTGAAGTAATGTGCTGGTTCTCCATCACGTAACAGACGCCATTTAGTGTCATCTTCTTTTCGGAAATTCCATTCTGTATGCCTGGTGGCTCTGACAATGAAGCTAACTAATCGTTGCATTCCCCGGCCTTGATCGTCAAATCTCTGATAATCCCCCAGATTGAACCGATCTAATTCCTGGAATAGCTCGAAAACTACTTGGCGGGCCAAGTTGGCATTAGTCATTGCCACTTCGAGTTCCTGGCGTGTCCTCTTTAGGGTGGGGTCACTGATGGCGTCTTGGTATAGCCGGTCATAGCTGAGGCAACCGCTGAGTTGCCCTAAGACCTGCGTTCTGAGGTCTTCTGCAATCTGGCCATGCTCATCGAGTTTACCTAATGTTCGGGCAATATCCTCAAGCTTTTCTTGGAGAAGCAAAAAAATCTGACCTTCAATGGTATCGGCCGCAACAAGGTTATAAATCTGGGCGGTGGACTCCTGCCCGTAGCGATGGATTCTTCCTATACGTTGTTCCAAATCCATCGGGTTCCAGGGGAGGTCATAGTTGAAAAGGATTCGGGCAAATTGCAGATTAATACCTTCCCGGCCCGCCGCAGTGCAGATCAGCACTTTAGGCCCGTCTTTGCGCCGGAACCTTTTTTGTGCCGCTGTCTTCGTGCCGTGATCTCCGCCCTTCAGAGTATCCACGCCTTTGTCTGGAAAAACTTGGTCGAGTTGTTCCTTGATAGCATTCACAGTTCCCAGGTAAGTGGCAAAGATAACTACCTTCTCATCCGGGTTAATCTGCCATATTTGTTGCAAGGCCCGAACCAATATTGATGTCTTTGACTCAATACCGCCGGTAAACTGATTAAGGAGCTCCAGTATCCTCTGGCGTTCCTGGGGTAATGCAAGTGCGACAAGCATTGATGCAGAATCTTCCAGGCCGCTTGCCTCATATTCCGAATCTGAGAAGCTTTCAGCAGTCCCAACGAACATTTGGGCTTCGTTCCGTCTCTTCAGAAGTTGGACTTTTGCATCCGCCAGGATCTGGTCAGCCTGAGCTCTACCTACGGAATCTTGCGGCAATGCATGCATGTCATGGATGATCTGTCTGGCTTCTTGGAAAACACGGTTCCGGCCATCAACGTCCAACAATTCATCTCGCTCGATACCTTCCTGAATGGTGAGCATAAGCAAGCGGCGCTGCAAAGTTGAACGAATCGCGGCGAAACTACTCGCAGCAATTTTCTGAAAGACGGTCATGACAAAACCTAAAGCTCGCCCTTTATTGCCCTGCTGAGCGGCAAGGTTGTAGCCATCCCGCAGATAATCCAACAGAGAGTCATAAAATTCTTTCTCTCTCCCGGAAAGATTGAAGCTTTGGGTGTGAACCATGCGCCGGACAAACAAGGGGCTGCCATCCTGAGCACAGGAATCAGCCTTGGTCCGCCGGATCACCACCGCATTGAGACGATGGCGGTTCCGGACCATATCCTGATCGCTCTCAAATAATTCGGGACTAAGCAGGCGAATTAACATCCAGAAACGGAAATGGTCTCCTTGGTGGGGTGTTGCAGAAAGCAGGAGAAGGTCTCGGCAATGATTTTTTATATCCTCGGCAAGTTTAAAATTCTCCGTTTTTTTCACTTTGTTGCCGTAACGGTAAACGCTGAGGTGGTGGGCTTCGTCAAAGATTGCGATGTCCCACGGAGGTGCTTCCAGCAACTTCTTAACCCGGGTCCTTCGCTTCAGGGTGTCAACCGATATGATCAGATGATTGTGCTTGGCGAAAGCATTGGTTTTTCTGTCGGTAACGTCTCCTTCACTACCAAAAACCTCGAAATCCAGGTTAAATACGTCATTGAGCTCTCTACGCCAGTTCTCCACCAGTCCTGCCGGGACAATCATAATGGCTCGGCGAAGCTCGCCTCTGGAAGCCAGCTCCCGAAGAATGAGCGCCGCCTCAATTGTTTTTCCCAGCCCCACCTCATCAGCGATGAGAAAGCGTTTTGGTCGAGCGTTGGCGACGCGATGCACGAGAACTATCTGGTGAGGCAGCAGGTCGACCTTGGCTGAAGTCAATGCGGCGGCGCTTTCCATCAGCGGGATTTCTTCCGCCTCCAAAGCCAGCCATAACTTTTCGGCTAATTCGGGAGTGGCCGGCGCCATGCCCCGTACAATCCGGTCAAATCGGTCAGCAGCAACCTCAAGAGATTCCAGTGACACCTGCCGCTCACCATGCGTACGGAAAAAGACAGTGATGTAGCCCGCAGATTCGCCGGCGACGACAACACCGTCTCCGAGTTCAAGGTGCCTTACCTTTAAGCCGGGCTGGATATCAGGAAATCCGTGCAACATAGTATCCAACAATAATCTCTTGTCCGGGCAGATCGCCTTCACGAAGAACCCGCTTCATGTTTATACTGGAGCTTCCGTCCCAAAGTCCCTTGGAAAGCCTCACTGTCTTTCGATCTCGGCGGCGAAACAGGACATCTTCCTCCATTGAGGTTTCCTCAAAAGCCTTGGCATGTGATGAAAAACCAAAGACAACACCACAATCGGTCCATCGGTTTTGCAGGCTTATCAGAAGCGGCCTTATTCGATTTCTCAGAAAGTCTTCTGCCTCTGGCGGGTCTAGAATTTCAACAATTGTCTCCAGCCCTGAGATTAGAATTGTGCGACCGGCAACCGGAGGAGTGGCGGGGATTCCGTTCGACCAGCCCAATGCCTCTCTAAGGGAAATAACGGCGCCTGCGGATATGAACTCACCAAGACTTTTTTGATCAAAGATGATGCAGGAACCTTTCCGCTGCCAAACTGAGCTTGAGATTTCCTCCATTACGACTCCTCAACAAGTCTTTTTATTCCTGACACAAGGGCATTGAAGCTTTGAGAACGGTTATTATGAAGGTCGAGATGCGGGGCAATTGCTCGGGACCCGGCTATCTTTTGGTAAAGATCACCCGTTAATATACAGAGTTCCCGTGAAGGACTGCCCAATCTATCAGGTGTTCTGAACTTTCGAGTACCCTGCTTTGAGGACAATCCCCGTAGCCCAAGCCCCATTTCAACTGCTTTCAAATCTCCCAGGTAAAAACTCTCCAATTCCCTGCATGCCACCCTTACAAGAACTTCATCATCTCTGGATCTTCGGCAAATCTCCTTGAGATTGTTCTTGACTGTTTGACAATCTCCTGAATCCTGATCTCGCAACACGACAAAGATTGAATCGGGTAACTGCCAGCCGCGCAGCCTTTTTTCCAAATGCTTCTCTAAATCCTGCTTTCCCTGGAAAATTATAAATCTGGTACTGTATTCCTGCGGCAGTATGCGTGGCAGAAGGCCACTGAGCATTTCCCCAGCGGAAGGCTCTTCCAGAAAAAATACTATGGTTTTCATTGGGGGTCTGCCCCCTCGAAGAAGCCCTGCTCCCAAAGATAGCCCATCTGGTCGCCCTCCCGCATATAAGCAGCAATCTGCGGATCTTCGGAGGCACGCCGAATCTGGGTGTAGCCCTCGATCTTCACCAACCAAAATACTTCTTCAATTCTGGTTGCATTGAGAAAATCGGGTGAGTGGGTCGAAACAAAGACTTGTCCGCCCCGATTCGCGTAAGTGCGAAACTCTTCCGCCAGTTCCCAGAGAAGTTTGGGGTAAAGCTGGTTCTCCGGTTCTTCCACACACAGCAAAGGGTGAGGATTCGGATCATAGAGGAGAGTCAAATAGGCCAGCATCTTGATCGTACCGTCTGAAACATATCTGGCCAGAAAAGGATCTTCAAAAGAACCATCCTGGAACTTCAATAGCACGCGACCTTCTTCGGTGGTTTTTGAATCCACATTCGAAATACCGGGGACTCTCCGTTTGAGCAATTCCAGAATTTTCAAAAAGTCATCTCGATGGTGTTGGTAAAGGTACTGAATGACCAGGGATAGGTTCTCCCCCTCTCGCGAGAGGTGTTCTGCATACCCTGCTTCTTGCTCGGGCCGCGCTCTGCTGATGTGAAAATCCGATATATGCCAATTTTCTATGAGGTTTCCCAATGCCACCACGGCCGGAAATCGCTCAAATTGTGCTAATCCTTTAATTGCCAGAAGGTCGGGCGACTTCAGGGTCTGTCCTTCACGCTGCAAATCACTGACATCCGTTACAGATTCCAGTTCGTTCGTAACCGCTGTTCCGGTCCCACGGGAAAAGTCCAGGAAATGCCAGGGCTGGCCGCTGCTTCCTCTGCGGTACCTTAATATTTCCCGAGCAACATAAGCTTTACCTCTCTCCTCATCGATCTGCAAAAAGTAGGTGGTCAACGGACTGGTGTCTTTCTCTCGAAACTTCAATTCTATCTCGATTGGCCCGTCCGCATTCCGGCTCCGGACTTCACGGAATCCTCTGCTGCCGCCAAGCTTCATCAATGCGGTATTGACATTGCTGGCCATGGCATCACGTAAGAAGCCAAACATGCTAAAGATGGTGCTCTTTCCGCTGCCGTTCGCTCCAACAAAAACGCAGAAATTGGGGAGATCCTTCAATTCGGCATTCTGAAAAGCCTTGAAGTTCTTTAGCCGGATGTATTCGATTTTCACTTTTCACCTCGCTATTCAGAATCCAGGCGCTCAAACAAAGTTAATTGTGTCATTTCCAGCTTGCCTTTGCGAGTCCGCCAGTGTTCAACCAGTTGCAGAGCCGTCTTGGCAGCTACCCGATTAACGGCTTCGAGGTCAGCTTCGGCAATCCATTTCAGAATATCGTCCACCGACTTTTTGATGCGCAAGTTCGGATTATTCAATTCCATATCAATTTTGATGCCGGAATTGGGTAGCGCCGAGCCGATCAGAAAATGAGCCTGGTCGAGGTCGCTTCTTATGACCTTGCGGTTTCGGCCGCGCTCCGTAAAAAAAGCGAAGCGTTCCTGAACGGGCACGACATGGACCGTTCTTCCGATAATACGAACCCAACAGCGCGCCTCCAAATCTCCCTGAGAAATGCCGGTGCCACGTAAGGTTTTGTGCAGTTCATCACGGTCCATCTCCGAGCGTTTTCTGAACAGGCGGAGGTAAAGGCGGCTTGCCGGTTCGGCGCTGTCGGGCGGGCGAGTGTCCCCGGTCTGTGAAGTATCATCAAGAAGGTCATCCAGAAGCTGGTTTATCCCAAGAAGCGCATCCCGCACATCCAGCAACTGCCCGTCACCGGTAAAAACCTGCCCATAGTGCCGCGAGTAAAACTCCAGCGATTTGCCTCGCAGAATCACCCGCAGGTCTGATTCGGGCAACTCTTTACCGTGTGTATGTTCCAGCAAATCCTTCAGCCGAACCGTCTCTTCTTTTACCCAACGGCGCATCCGAGCCCAGCTTACCGGCTCAGGATCTTGGATCCGTTTGCGACAGACATGAATGATGTCGTATTCTATTTTCTTAGAGCCAAATGAAGCGTTGTCTCCACGGGATTCATCGCTGCGGATGGGATAGGTAACTGCCAATACATATCCAGCGTCAAAAAGTGCGCGCAGCACATCAATCCAAGCTCGGTCCTCGTTGTGATGGAAAGTAAAGGCCATGATGCCGCCATCCTTGAGACGGCGGCCCGCCTCGGCCCAACAAGCAGAGAGGGTCTGACTGTAGAAATCGCTGGATGGCTGAGGCCGAAAGAGAGGGTTCGAGTCCTTCTCAGCCAGAGTGTCATCGCCTGTCAGTTGCTGAATCCGAGTCACATACTTCGCTACGACGTAGGGAGATTTTTCGTAGTCCACTCGGTCGTCCGGGTGTTCAACCGCGTTGTCAATAGCCTCCATGCTGTGGGGCGTCCGTTCTGGTTTAAAATAATCCTCCTCTGGTATTCCTTCGTACCACTTCTGCAAGGGGATCCTCAACCAGACAAAGAAAAAATCAGCACAGTCTGCGTAATAGAGGTTGTCGCCGAAAGGCGGGTCGGTAATCACAAGATCAAAAAGCTCAGGCCCCATGGCCGATAAGTCTGTGGATGGCCCGCAAATAAGCTGGCTCCCTGGTACAATCGGTTCCTCAGTATCCCCTCGAATGCTCTTCGTATTTAAGTCCGAAACCAATATAGGTTCCCACGCATTCTTTGACCAAATTAATCCTTCGATGACTTTAGATGAGCAAGATTGCCAATTCCCCTGCCCCATTGAGTGGAAGACGTTGTTTTCTGCAGGCAACATCTTGGGATTATAATTATTATTGGACATATGCGGAATGATATGGTCCCTCAGAGCCTGGTAGAAACAGAACATGTTTTGGTTGCGTAAGTATTGCTGAAATGCGCCAAGCACCTGTTCCCGAACATCTAGCGGCCATTCATTTTCACAATTCCCGACGATTGCTTTTAGCAAATTAGCGTGAATTAGCAGTTGACGATTATTAAACAGCATCCACCAATGAGTATATCCATGATCAGGAAGAGGATCTTTCACATGAGTACGCATTGAATGTACTATTTCCATGCTGGGCCAAAACTTTGATAAGTCGCTTTCTCTACGATCTTCCCATTCGATATCGGCCGCACTCATACGACCAATATCTTCGTCGTCCGGTATTTTGAAAAAACGACCGCCATAGGAATACCCCTCGGCTTCACAGTCAGGACAATGACATTGCAGGGCATAGGCTGCAACCGGTGCGGAATGCTGCACTCTTTTGGTTGCACCGAGCCTGTCTTGGGTTTTTCCGCAGTTCGCGCAGGTGAATTGGGCCTGTTTGGGTACCGTGCCCGTACCTGTCTCTATGATTGTCCCATCGGGATGCATTACTCTGTCAGGGAGGGATTCTCCCCGTACCTCGACCACGGACAAACCGGAAAGTCGCCTCTCAAACCAAGCTGAGGTTGCATACGAAGACGCTCCGGCCCAACCACCCAATTCCTGATCTCCGTCAAGGCCCGATGCGCCCTTGAACCATTCCGGATGGATCAGCAGGAACATCTGCACCGACTTGGTTTTCAACCCAAAATCTTTTTTCTTGCGCTTGGCAGCTCTGAAATTCGGATGGGAATGACGTTCCAAAACGTCCAATAGGCGCTTCCCCGCAAAGGCGCCGCACTGAGGGCAGTGGCAGCCTAATTCCTCCTGAGCTCTTGCCTTCAAGGCAAGCGTCCGCTCCCATGTATCGTTGGAATTGCCCTTATCATACTCATTCAGCAGCTTGGCAAAATCCTGGGTGATCTCAGTAAAAGAGACTTCGTTTTCGAGAACGATGCGCTCCGCACCAGGCGCCATGCGGGTTTCGCCAAGCTCCGCCTGAAACGAAGCACCACAAGCCGGGCAGGTCAGATCTGCGTAACTTGTCGAAAGTTTCTTTTCTGCAATCACAGGCGTTCGAAAAATGGGGGTCCGGTGTCCGCAACCCTTGGCCTGACAAGAGCCGTGCTTAGCCCAAAAGGTGTAGATCACTTCCGGGCCTTCCCAACGATATCGGCTTCGTTGCTCTGGCGACAACTCAATGGGTTCGATGTCGACTTGCTCGCCGCTTTGCACATCGATCCATCGCCCGCGATGGCCACGAGGACAAGTTGTCGTATAAAATGGTTGGATTTGGGGCTTGACCTCACGTTCAATGTGATCAAAGAGTGCCTTAACCTGTTCCGGGTCACTGCAGGCCAGTTCGTTCCTCACCACGAACCACGCAATGGGGTTGAGGTCCACACCGGTCATCTGCATCCCCAGTCTTGAGCCTTCCACCAGGGTCGTGCCTCCGCCCATGAAGCAGTCCAGCACCCGCAGATTCTTAAAAGACCCCGCCTTTTGATGATTGCAGTAATAGTGGTCCCAGACCCGCTTGGCGGCTTCATTGGGGTCATCCGGCGCTTCGGTAGCCGCCGCAATCAACATTGAGCGAAACACGCTGGACCGTCTGCGCGCCCACCACTTGGACATCTGATAGATCGGTTTTCCGGCATTACCTTCTAAATTGGACAAGGCGTTGATGTGTGCGATAGGGAAATCGACTTCCAGGCAGGTCAGCTTGCGGTTGGCATAATTGAAATCCGGCACAGGGAGCCGAATAGCTTTGCCCAGATTGGCGGGCAACGGACCTTCGAGTCTTGCAGCCTTGGTCTTCCGGGATTTCTTTGGCGAAATCGAGGTTGCCTCCAACTCATTTCCCCAGAGGTCGAGCTGTTTTCCATTCTTATTGCTCATATTGCGGGTAGCTCCATGTAGGGTACTGCAACCTCCATGAGGCTCATCCCTCCATGGCAGACGTCGGGAAATGCCCCTTGGACTTTCCATTTCTTTTGCCCCATGACAACATGTTGTCCGTTGACGGTCATGACGATGGGGGGCATGAACCTTTCCTGCCAGGGCTCGGACATCGATTTATTGCGTGAAGCACCGAAGGTTTTTCGTAAAATAGCAATGGCGTCAAGATCCTCAACTTCGGATGAAAATCGCTTGCTCACGGCATAGCCATGGTCGGAAGTAATAACAAGTTTGCGCCCCTGTCGGAGTTTGTTTACAAAACTCCAGAAACCATCCCCCTGCAAAGTATCAGAGGCTATACTGGCTATTTGATCAGGATTTTTTTTGTGCAGGTGAATCAGGTCATCAAGCCAGCCATGCCACATAACGACATTCGGTGTTGAAGGGACCGTGCAATCAGCGAAGGGGAGGCTTACTACATCCGTGTAGCAATCTGCGCCGAATAATTTAAAAGTGCCTGGTTTTCCATTATTGATAAGAGCGCTTCGTGATGGAAGGCCTAGAGCACGCGCGAATTGATCAGTGGTAGACGGACATTCCGAACCCGTGACCCTGATTTGAATGGGTTGGATGTTGCGAGTTTGGGCGCCTCCGAGAAGGATAGGCAGTTCCCGAAGAGATAAGGCATCGAGAATCAGAACCGCTCTTGAGGAACCCTTCGTCGAGTATTCTTGAAGAACCGTGGAGGTCTTTACTGCATGTTCTGGAAAATCTTCCCAAAGCTCCCAGGCAGCCTCTGTCAGCAGGCGATCCGGCGCCACTGTGGCATCGTGCAAGGCAACAGGAGAGGAACTTTGTTCGGCCATGCGTAACAGATTAGAGAAGATTTCTGCCCATATTACTCCAGGCGATTGAGATCCAAGGATGAGTCCGGTCCAATCCAGGTTCATTGCTCGCCCCCTTCCTTGAATTCAACTTCGAGAGTCGCTTTAAATGCGGACGGAATGCGCTGAAGGATCTGCTTAACCTGTTGAGCCGTCAAACCAGAGAATTCAATTCTGGCTTTTTCAATAGATTGGCTGGAGAGAATTCCCCATGTTTCAAAGCTGCCAGACAGGTTGAGACCTGTTGCAGGCTCGTCGGATCTCCTGGTTGTGGTCTCGGCTGTAAATACGGGCTGAGGGCTACCGGCACTACTACCTTCTCCCTGGCTTTGCCCTTCATTCTGGACGCCACTACCTGTTGGTGAAAAGACAGTTCCTTCCCCTGTTGCACCGGTTGGCGGTGTACCTGTGATAACTGTTGCGCCGGCCCCTTGCTGGGAACTTCCAGCTTGGAATTTGGGCGCAGTGACTGTCCCGCCCCCGACCGAACCGGGTAGGCCAAGCTGGATTTGTCTCATTTCCTGGCCAGTACGAAAAGCTTTTGATCGGATATAGCGTCTGGCGTCTTCTGTGGTCGCATCTTCCGGTCGCCTTCCTATCCAGGTCCCGCTTACATTGAGAACCAAATGACCTTCTGCTGCGATATCCAGTATTGATTCATAGATTTTGGTTTCCCCGAGAAATGGGATCGCTTCTCCGGTATCGGGCGGGGGTGGTTCAATTAGATCGTCCATTAACGAGCCGACAAAATCAGAATCTTTTGCTCGGTTTAGCACAAAATTTTTGAATTCATTCTGATCGAATAAATCCGAGACAATCTTTGATTCGACAGCAGCAGGGATACTACCACCCTGCTCCGTGATTTTAGCTAGCTCGAAGACACAATTTTGTGGTTGTCGAAAATCCCACTTTCTTAATATCGCAAATCGGTTGAAGCGGCTCTTCAGTTTCTGCCGTAACGGGCGGTCAAAGTCCTGGTGCAATGCCCGATATGTGAGATCTGCCCCCCATCCTTCACGTGAGCAGAGCAAACTGCAGCGAGCTGAGTAAACAAGCTCCTCATCAGCAAATAGTCCTTGTAGATCACTGGCGGGGAGCAAGAATCGGATGGTGTTGCGCCGTTTAGGCACATGCTTTGCGAGCCAGTTTCCGAGGCAGGGACTCACGCTTACTTGGCCGCCATTGATTTGGTCCGGAATTACCAGAACAACCGGGCGGTCCCATTTCGTCGGCTTGTCAGCCTCGTCGACTTCGCTCCAGGGGTCGTCCTTCCAGGCAGGGCCAAGAACAATGACTCTTGAGGACGGCTGAGTTGTCTCTGGGACCAATATATGCCGCAAGGTATTTCTGATCTGAGAGATATCCTTCCCGGGATAAACGGTTTGACCAGCAGTAGGGACCGCGCTGGGATGCCACAGTTTATTATTCTTGGCGCACGCTCTGACTTTGGACCTGGGATTTTCAGTTACACCAAACCATAGAGGTCCTCCGGCCACCTCATCACCATGGATATTCACGCTGTTTTCTATAAGAAGGGCTAGTTCAGCTTGGAATGCATTATCGTCGATGACCTGATTTCTGGTGATGTCCAGGTGCAATTGTGCAGGATTTCCTCCTGAATTTTTTCCAGGCGACATGGATCGCATCCAAATAGAGCTCACCAATTCTCGAGCATTTGGAACATTAACGCCTGCGCCTTGAACGAACTCAAGGTTGCGTTGGGCGATTTGACGTAGTTTTTCTTGACCAGCTTGGACTGCGATTGAATCGACCAGAGTTTGCACCTCATCAGACCCTCCATCGACGAAAAAATCTGACGGGGTGATGATGGGAACAGAGTCCCCTCGGGTCCTGAATACTTGCGCCAGGATACGTATCATGTCCCGCGTTTCCTGCGCAGCCTGAGAAAGGAGAATATGGTGTTCAACAAGGTCGAGCAACTCTGGGCTGAAAGGCCAACACTCAAACGCCTCGCGCTGTATTCGCTCCTTTTCAACTGCGGATTTATCAGGGTAGAGGAGGCGAAATCTCTCACCAGCATATGAACTGGCGATCCCACTGATATCATCCTCGGAAATGTTTCGCCTATTTTCGAAAAGACGGTGCAACAGGAGCTTCTGCCGATCTTCCTGCGCCGATGGACCCCGGAAATCGATGATAACCGGTCCCTGCCGGTGCACCTGCTGAAAAGCATCATTCTGATTGTTGAGAATCGAAATCACGAAGATTAGAATCTCGGGGCGATCTTTTGCAATTTCCGACAGGATCTGGACAAAGTTGAAGGCATACTGTCGGATGAGTAAGCCTGTTTTGTGATCTTTCTCAGGTAGCCCCGTGTACCATGTTTGGAACTCATCAAGAATCAAACAGGTCGGTTTGTCCTCAAACATCTTTTCAAGGAGAGTTCGAGGTGGAAACGATTGGGCCATGGCCTCAAACTGTCCTCGATAGTATTGCCCTTTGGGATGTCTGTCGAAGAGTAAGTTCCAAAGCAACGGATATTCGTGATTGTGAACCGGCTCGGAGATGGGCACATATCCTTTTACAGCTTCGAAAGCTTTGAACTCACTACTCCCCAGCCTTTCGCCCCATCCCTTGAGCCAATCTTCCACAATCTCAGGAGATTGGATGGCGTGATGCATCACTGCCATAATGTGGGACTTACCCCGGCCACGTTCGCCCATCAAAACAATGGGCCGCCCGGTCTGTTTCGTACTGATCGCCTTGAGGGCAGTCTGGATGTCGGCGGTTGGATAGGTAATCGATAAAATATGATCGGGAGCCTTTTGCGCTGCACCTTGATTGTCGCTGGTACGAAGCGAAATTGCGGTACCAGGCATGTGAGCCTGAAGGAATTCTTCTCTAAGTTTTAATCCAAGCATATTTCGTCTCCATCTAGCCTAATCCCAACCTCAAGAGGTTGGCCGCCAAGCGTGTCAAGCGGGCTTGCCGGAAAAAGACCTAAACCCTTTTCAATACCGAAATACGAGTAGGACCGGGCATTTGTAGGGCTCAGCCATCGTTATTTTACATTTGCCCAATGGTAGTGCACCATGCAGCCAAATCATCATGCTTGGCAAGGAGCGCGTCTTCGCTGCCCC
The DNA here is from genome assembly GCA_003165235.1 of Syntrophobacteraceae bacterium. Taxonomy (GTDB): domain Bacteria; phylum Desulfobacterota; class Syntrophobacteria; order Syntrophobacterales; family Syntrophobacteraceae; genus SbD1. The sequence goes on along the minus strand of PLSV01000402.1, from coordinate 8,004 downwards.
TTCTTCGTGTTTCACTGTATGGGCAAAATACACTATATTGTCTCGTTAATGAAAGAAGTTATCGGTCTCTCCTGCCGTGGCTGCTTTGCGAAAGATTTATGAAGCCAGAATAAATCTCGCCAAAATCATACCAGGAATGGCGGGAGACAGCTCCCGCTCCAATTTGTGCCAGGCGTGAGATAGCAACAGGCGCATGGAGGAAGCAGGGGGAGCCTCGGAAGGTGGACATCCCTTTATTTTCCTAAGTTTCGAAGAAACTTACTCAGATGCTCAATATTGTCTGAAAAACATGTCTGGCTAAACCGTTTTTATCTATTTTCGCATCGAGTTTTTCTTTATCATGCCAATCATCAGGCAAGATTGTGGAGCTTCCGATTTGTAGGTCCTTCGAGGGGAAACCAGGCAAAAAGGCATGCAATTGGCAGGTCCATGCAGCAAGGTTGGTTCCGCTCATATGTGCAGCCATGGCCTCCCAAGAGTCCCAGTATGGCCAATTTTTAGACTGTCTAGCTTGGAACCCTTCGCTTGTTTTTAGAACAGGATTAAAAAGTACACCAAATGTATATCTGCACCCTGGGATATCATGAGCGCTCTCCCACTGAATCCTCTCATCATGTCCAACAACAACTACACTCTTGTCGCACAAGGATTCGGACAAACGTAGAACAGCAGCAATGGTTAAGGCCGGGTGCAAGAAGTTCAAGGTGGGTGAATCTTGAATGGTTTCCTTCACGGTAGTATCATAGTCTTTCTGATTTATCGCCAAAAGATTCTTAAGGGTTAATTCTGATATTACTTTCTGAAAGTATCCATGTATTATATGACACCCTTCTGACTTGGGCTTGAACAAGTCGCTCATATGTGTAAATTGAATATCTTTTAGACCTCGCTTAGTCATATATGAATGTACTAGCGTACTAAAATTTTCGGATTCTGGTCTAGGCATGCTATCCTTTGATCCACAATCTGCTATCAAAACGTGAACTTTCCATCCGAGTAGTGTGAGCAAACGAATGATTTCAATTTGCCCCCTGTGAATAGCATTGACGACATTTCTTGGTACCACGGGCCATATTATTGAAGATGGTTTACAGGCATCATCAATAGAGAAATTGGAAAGTACAACTGATGCGGTTCGAAGATGTTCGAGCACAGGTAACGCTAAACTTTCCTGTGCATGATCCTTGCTATAAGAGCGCCAGTCAAAGGAGTACAACAACTGCTTCCCGGGGATGCCTTTAAAATCAAACTCGCCCTCCTGTTTGAAATACCGAGAAATTTTTACGGAACCCCATCCAATCTCAAAAGCATCCACCAATTCTTTATTAAGCCAAATCTCTCCAGGTGGGGTTGTAGCCTCTACTCGCGCGGCCTGATTTACTCCTGAGCCAAAAACATCCTGGCCCAAAGGCTCTATTACCCCCAGAAATAAACCAACTCTCGTGCTTATCGGCCCTTGGTCAAGGCAAGCATGAGGGAGATAAAATTGTTGAAGGTGCATTGCGAAATGTAGGGCAGGCTCCAGGTTTTCAAAGTGCATCATGAGCCCATCGCCTGTATTCTTGATGGATTTACCGGCAGCGGATTCTGCTAATAAGGTCCCAACCCGCAGATATTCCAGACGATGTCGATTAAAATCGGTGTTCCCTAATTTTTCTGTAAGAAGAGTGGATTCTTTGAGATCAGTGAAGCAGGTTACCTCTACCTTATTAGACATTGCCTTCTCCTGGTCTGCCCAAATCAAGATTTAGATATCGCTCGGCATGAGATTGTATATTTACTTTTTGCAATACAAGATCTAGTCGTGGATTGTTGGGGTAGTCTGCATCCAGAATGACTTTTCCACCATGCTCAACGTTTGATTCTGTATAAAATGAACCGTCAGGAGATACAAGAATTACAGCATTTGCAGTTCTATTATGAGCAACCTGAACGGCCATTCGCCTGTGCCAATCCTTCTCATATTTGGAGTAGACTTTATCAAGAACATATTCGTAAAAACGATTTCTTGTCTTTCTTGAGCCTATAAGCTTCTCATAAACTGCGTATCTTTCTTTTGATGGTGCAACTATTAGTATACGCCACCCATTTACTCCTATTTTGAACAAGGTATCTCCTAGAGCCTCCAAATCACTAAAGTTGCGTGTTGTAGCCACTGTCTGAACGGTAACGCTGACATTGGCTTCGACACATTGACATATTGCTTTAACTGCGGCTTCCATAGTGCTTGGATGCAAAACCCTGAGTTTGGGATATGCTTTGTTTACAGGACGCAATTTGCTATTTATTTGAGGCCGCTCTGAATCGAACGAAATTCTGACGTAGACATTATGTCTTTTGAACAAATCGAGATGTTCATTGTTGAATACATATGCATTTGTATCAACAATAATTCCTGTATTCCCATGAAGCAGCGCTATTGCCTTTGATAAGTGTGGACTGAATAGTGGATCACCACCAGTGAGAACGACGACCAATGGTTGGAAGGACAATATGGCTTTCACAGTGTGTTCCACATCATCTTCAGTGGGTTCTGGACATTTACCTCTCATTAAATCTTCTGCATAACAATACGGGCAAGCTAAGGGGCAGTTACCAGTCAGAAGCCAATTTATAAGAATTGGTCGTTTAGGATTAGGCAGTATCTTCCAAGCAGCAGGATTGGGAAGTAAATGAGTGACAGGATATTCCACGTCTTTCATTGAGGTTGTCCATCCTGGCCCGAGAGTTTTTTCATATTCAGCAGAAGGGCATTTCCTGCCTTTGTTACCGAGCCACTTCACGATGGCTTCTGCATGTTCCATGGGACAAGCAAAAACTAACCCAAGAAAGGGAGAGTATACAAGGAGACCAAAGCCCTCATCTTCCCGCACGAACATTCCTGACTTTGTAAGCAAAACGTCAGTTTGCGTCATTTTCTCGAAACCTTTATAGTGTACTCCGTATGTCGAGCTTTCAAGCCTTTTACTCTAGGATTGATGGACCCCAAGTGGGCCATTTCACGCGTAAGTTCATCGTCAACGCTAGCATCGAATCCAAGATCATGCCATGCCTCAACCACAGCGTCAGAAACCGGAATTATCATATTTCGTGCAGTATTGTTGACCACTATTATATAGCCTTCGAAATCGTCTTGCAGCGCTTTAGCAATATTTGCAAAGGCTTGTTCGAGTCCTGAGAAATAGTATTTATAATAAGGAATGTAGTAGACTTTGTTATCATATTGAGCCTGTTTAGTCCCTTTGAATGCCTCTAAACGAGACAGGAACCTCCTAGCTGATGTACTCCTAACGTCACAACATGAATTGCTTTTTTTGCTTCGCGATACATATACCGTCCCGATTAGTCTTCGATTAAAATCAAACGCAGAAATAAGACCTTGAGAGGCTAAAAATATTATAAAATCATTTTCAGGAGCGAACATGGATGAATAATCTCTGCCATTGGGGAAAGGCGGGGAAGTTATCATAGCTGGGAACCTTGCTTTTGGCAACAGCATAGTTCTGCAATCCCCATAGACAATATGGTGTTCATGTATTGTGCTAGCTGATATATTATCATATATCATAAACTTAATAGCGTTAATATAGTTGTTGAAATCTAGCTGCCAGCCTTTGTAGATGCAAATACCGCCTTTCTTAACATGCGTCACAACATTGCCTGGGACAAATGTAGAAAAGCGCCCTACGAAAGGTAATATGAATGCTAAAGCCAACTCTCCTGCATTATTGGCACTCACGTTTTCAGCAGCGGTTCTGCATAAACAAAATAGGTCGATGAGAATACGTTTAGATATATCTGGAAACCAGTTGGCAGAAACTGCAAATGCTTCGGATGTGTTCAGCAACACATTAGGAGGTTCTAAAATGTTGTTGGCCATAGAAGTAAATGTGTTGGCATTGGCTGGACTTATTAACAACTCCCATAAATAAGCTGGCGGATTGTATTCAACGGAAAATGAGGAAACGCCCAACTCGGAACAATATGTCATGAGTGTGCCGTACCCTGCCATAGGATCAAGAATCTCTTGTCTGTAGGAGAGCTTCTGGACTAAAGGCAGCACACGATCTCTTTCAAATGCTGCATAGGTACGCCCGCTCTTAAGCAAGGCTCGGTATATCGCACGCATGAATGGCAAATCGCCAGATTTATTTTCCACTTAAGCAAAGCTCCTGCCCAAACAGGCTCCTGTCAACCCCGAATGGGCCACATCCATTGCTGGAGAGTAGTACGGAATTGGTTAGATTCCATCTTTTATCTTAACCCCGAATTCCAGGATCGCGCCAGCCTCTTACTAGCCTGCGTGCCAAAGGCTCGAAGCAGCGGTCGCACGTCATTTGGGTTTCGCCCTTCCCATCGCCTGAAACCAGACTATAGTCAGCAAATCTCGGGAAGCGGGAATCGGTGTTATCAGCATCTTGCTGTAGCAATTTCATTCCCGTTCTCGACCAATAGGGCCGAGTCGGCAAATCAGGCCATTTCGCCTACGCAAGATTTAAAAGTCCACTTTTTCTTTATACGTGATACTGGACAGGGTGGCGACACAAAATTATGGGAGGTTCTTGCAAGTGCCGCAAGGAGGTTCGAATTCCCGTTGGCTTTCAATTTGGGGAATCGCTCACCCTAAAATCTTTTCAAGGTCAGGAACTCTCTCCCAACGATGGTAGAAATATTCTTGGTGGGGTGTAAAAAATTCCGTGAGGGCAGAAACCGAAATTCGTGGACCCGACCAATGAAAGTTAAAATGACGTTTTCCCCAAACGCTCACGTTTGAATTATTGAATATAATTTCTGCCGGAATGGCGGGACTTTTTTGCCATTTTGTTCAACGTCAGCTTCTTTTTCGACCAATGTGTCGGGCTCAGTTCTGTAGCAGACTATCCCCGGCCTCCACTATCATTACGGTTTCTCGATCTTTTCCACCTTCGCGTTTCCGGGATAAATCTCGGCAACGGTATCGTCACGTAAAGCACCCCAATCTCCCGTTAACCTATGATCCTTCCAGGTCTTTTCAACATTCTCCAAACGGATCAAATCCCTCTGAGGCCTGACCATATCTCCCGTTACTACGCTCCCATTTCTCAAGTGAAGCTGAACGAACTTGCCGACGTAAGTGCCCAAACCTAAATCGGGGGTTGGGGGGAGCGGTGCCATCGGTACAGAGTATGATAAACCCTCGCTTACGCGGTCCTGCTGATTTTCATTGTAATCGAGTTCCCCTGGCTCCTGTAGTGTCTGTCAGTGTACCTGCAATCCTCCTGGAGATATTTTAAGGCCGATAGCAAAAGACATGCCAAATATAAAGATATTGCTTTATATATAAGCCGAAGGACCATATAATGTTACCTGCTTGGGTTATCCAATAGGAGATGAGAGATGGAATTACAGTTCACAGACGGCATCACTATAGAAACTTCTGGACCATTGAGAAAGCTTCACCTTACAGAGGACGGATGGTATGTCGTTGGCGACGGATTTTGTATCCCGGTGGCTTCCGAGGACGAAGCTGAAATGACTATCATTCAAATGACTGTGCCGGTTCCGGCTTAGCAGTAGGAAAGAAGGAGAGGAGGAACATGTGCGAACTGTTAGCGCTTAACTTCAAGCTGCCCAGCCAGGCAAGATTCTCATTCCATGGTTTTCGCCACCGCGGGAAAAGTAACCCGGACGGTTGGGGTTTCGCATACTATGATACCAATAAAGAGCTAAGGTTGGTCAAAGAACACCGGCCAGAAGCCGGTGAGAGTGAGCTTGCGGGCTGTGTAGAGCGGTGCATGCGGAAAGGATCTGTTTTTGTCTCGCACGTCCGAAGAATTTCAAAGGGGGCAGTCGCCTATTGTGACACGCATCCCTTTTATAGGATTACCGTCGAGCCGGCAAATAAACGCTATCGGGAATGGGTGATGGCACATAATGGAACACTGACAGGAAATTACAGGAAAGATTTGAAAATCGGGAAATATAAGCCCCTTGGTCGCACAGATAGTGAGTTCGCCTTCTGCCATATCCTTTACGAGATGAGTCTTAATATTTTCCCAGAAGGAACGGAATTCTACGGGTGGTTGCACAATCTTTTGGATGAAATAAACGTTTATGGTCACTTTAACTGCATCATGTCGAACGGCGATGAATTGTTCTGTTATTTTGACCGGGATGGTTACAATGGACTTTCCCACGTCCACCGAAAAGCACCGTTTCCTCATATCCAACTAAAAGACGAGGACCTTCAAGTCAATCTGGCCGATGAGAAAGATGAGGCTCAGCGCGGATACGTCATAGCGACACGGCCTCTAACCATAGGCGAAAAATGGGAGAGCTTTAAGCCAGGTGAGCTAAAAGTCTTCAAAAACGGTGACATGATCTGGTCAGGCAAGTAGCCGTCCCGATCTGGGTTTTCCAGGTTGAGTTTCTTATGAGACTGGATTGAAGCTGGCGTGCAGCGCGGAAAACATATACTAAGTGTTCAAGGGCTTTTCACATCATCAATTGAGGAGGAAAGGAAATGACGAAAGCAGAATTGGTAGCAAAAGTTTCAAGTGAAGGTGGAATTACCAAATCCCAGGCTGAGAAAGCAGTGGACGGATTCGTTTCCGCTGTTTCCGACGCTCTGGCGACCGGCGACAAGATTACTCTGGTAGGCTTTGGGACTTTCAGCATTGGGGAAAGGGCTGAACGTGAAGGCCGCAATCCCCGGACTGGAGAAAAGATCAAAATCTCCGCCTCAAAGGTCGTTAAGTTCAAAGCAGGCAAGACCCTCAGCGAAAAAGTCAAATAGAAATCCCATCACATTCAACAAGATGATCTGAAAGGACTGCTCGTCAGGGTGAATTGGCGGTCAGTCCTTTCGTTTTTCCCGCGTGTCGAATTTTATTCAAGCAGGCCTCATGATTGATTTTTATTGACATCGTCTATTCCGCAAGTATGGTTTTAATTCTCTTGTCAGTAAGCAAGGACTGTGATCTTTCCATAGAAGCAGGTCTGTCTCTCGGATTTTGAGTCTTCCTAACTTATTGAGATTGTAGCATGGACGGCAGCTTGGAGGAAAGAATTGGACAATAAGAATGTGTTTATTCCGTATCACACTCTATCACGTAAGCTGATTGAGAACCTAGCCAAAGACTTGGTAGAGATCGAGAAAGGGGATTTGGAGAAGATTGTAGCTGAAGAATTTTTCACTTACTTTCACGAGATTATCTCGCCATACCCACCTTCGTATTCTATGGAGATAATTTCTCTCCTGGATGTCCCTGGTGCAATGGTTCTGATTTCCTTTGATAAACATCCTTTTCGTCCACAAGATAGAGCTATAAGCGGCTTTTCAAGATTGGTGCGCCATCGAGACAGTTGTCAAATCATACCCTGCATATATCTAATGCCCAATCATGCTGACGACACAATCGAACACGAAAGAATACATATTTGCCAGTATCTCCTCGACAGTGCATATCCAATGACATCAGAACAGCGAGAGTTTTATCTATTTTTCCCTGAAAGCATGATCGATTGTTTCCTATACCTCAGAGAAAACTTCGGAAACAGCATTGCTTCCGATTTTATTATAAATGCAGCATGTTATGTATTGTGGATAGAAATGGAAGCTAATTATGCGACAATAAAACCTGACAAGCCCTGGCCCTGGATGGAGAAAGTCTATAAGTCCGCTTCTCCCTTAATGAAGTTCCAGTTCCTTTATGAAAACTATGGTTGGGATGCTGACGAGATTCCAAAGTTTAAAGAATTCTGCGACATTTTGGAGAACGAGGTCGATTGGGTCAAAGAAATCGTGACTCGAATATCCTCAAATTCCCTCTACGATGCGATATGGGAGCTTCATGATGAATTTGAGACGGAACTTATGTTTGGTCCCATTGAAGAGTGAATGGGAGAATAAGTCGTGATGACAATTTTCTATAATAATTTGAGGATTTTGAAATTGATTGATAGCTCCGTTTTCATTTATGTCCCTTTCAGGACGGCTTGCCTGGATTTCCACGGAGCACAAAT
>PLSV01000220.1 GCA_003165235.1 Syntrophobacteraceae bacterium | reverse complement strand
TCGAGCATAATCCTCACTGGGCAAAAATTGCGCAGGATTTCTTCGACAGGAGCCCGAGCGGTTTCAAGATCACGCTGCGCAAAGGCGATGGGCTGGAAATCCTGAAGACCCTGCCGGATGCAAANNACAGACCTTGTCTTCATCGATGCCGACAAGCAAAACTACGGTGGATATTACACGGAATCCATGAGGATTTTGCGTGACGGCGGACTCATACTTGCCGATAACGCCCTGTGGTACGGCAGGATTTTCGATCCGAAAGACGATGAAAGCCGGGCAATAGCGGACTTCAACGAATTGGTGAAAGCAGACGGCCGGGCCGAAAAGCTGTTCCTTACAATCCGTGACGGGATTTACCTGATCAGGAAACGCGCCGGAGTTGAATGAATCCCGGCGTTAGACAGGCAAATCATGAACGCTTCGTTTTCTTGACCGGCAGTGGTATAGAACATCTTGAATTTCAGGCTCACGGCGCGGGTCCCTGACAAATCTCTAATTGTAATATTGCAATCAGACAAGACAGCAGGGGGCCATCTTATGGCAAATGCCCATAATTGGCGTCCACATGTAAATCCCTGGTTTATTGCGGCCACAATGGTCCTGCCCACCTTCATGGTGGCTTTGGATACATCGGTCGCCAATGTNNCATCGCGCTGCCGCACATCGCGGGCGGCTTGTCGGCGACGCCGGAGGAGGCGACCTGGGTGCTCACGAGCTACCTGGTCGCCAACGCCATTGTGCTGCCCATTTCGGGCTGGGTCAGCCAGGTTCTGGGCCGAAGCCGCTTCCTTATATAATCAGTATGATCGCCTTCACCATTTCATCTCTTGCGAGCGGGGCCGCCGTCACCCTGGACATGGAGATAATCGCGCGTGTAATCCAGGGCGCGAGCGGGGGCGCGTTGCTTCCGATATCTCAGGCCATCCTTCTAGAGAGCTTTCCGCAGTCGAAAAGAGGAGAAGCTATGGCGGTCTATGCCCTCGGAGTCATTGTGGCCCCGGTCGTCGTCCCCACGCTCGGCGGCTGGATTACCGACAATTACTCCTGGCGCTGGATTTTTTATATTAATTTGCCGGTGTGCCTGCTGGCCATTTTGCTGACCAGGCTGCTTATAGTGGACCCGCCATATATCCAGGCGGAAGCCCCAAAATCTGTCGATTACATTGGCTTTATTCTGATGGCTGTCGGCCTCGGGGCGCTGCAGGTCGTTCTTGACAGAGGAGAAAGGGCTGATTGGTTTTCTTCGGGCTGGGTGCGGCTGGCCGTAATCGCTTCTGCGGCCTGTTTGCTGGCTTTTGTAATTTGGGAGTTGAATTCCAGGGCGCCGATAGTCGACCTGCGCATTTTGGCGAACCGCAACTTCGCCGTTGGGATCGTTCTGGCCACGGCCTACGGAATCACTCTGTACGGAGCGTTAGTGATGCTGCCTCTTTTTCTGCAAAACCTGATGGGATACACTGCGCTGGGAAGCGGTCTGGCGATTACTCCACGCGGAGTGGGCGCGCTCGTTTCGGTAACTCTTGCAGGCCTGCTCGTCAGGAAGATCGATGGCCGCATCATGATTATCGCCGGTTTCATCATCCTTGCTTGCGGAAGCTTTCTTCTGGGTGAAATCAATCTTCAGATTTCCATCAGCAGCATCATCTGGCCCAACGTTATCATGGGATTAGCGATTGGGATGATCTTCGTTCCCCTGACCACTATCGCCATGGGGACCTTACCCAATGAAATGATAGGGACTGCGACCGGCCTGTATAATCTGATGCGGGGTATGGGCGGGAGCATCGGCATTGCCGTAGTCACCACTTTGCTTGCCCGGCATGCTCAACTGCACCAGTCGATGATGGCCTCTCATCTCACCCCGTACGATCCGGCGTTTCGAGAAGCATTCCACAGGCTGACGGAGTTGTTCTCCACTCAATGCGATCCGGTTACAGCCATGAGAAAAGCTTTCCAGTCCACCTACGACATCCTTGTGGGCCAGTCCACTCTCCTGGCGTTTGTCGATAATTTCAGGCTCCTCGGTTTCTTTTCCCTGATTGGAGTCCCATTAACACTGCTTTTCAAAAGCGTTGCATTCAAGAAAACCATACGGTCTTCTATCGCGGAATGATATGCGCCTAATCAGCCCGCACGGAAGGGGATGGGGAGAGGGGGAGACGCGGTGATGGGGAGAAGGTTCCGGCTCTGTGTCCCTTTGTCCCCTTGTCTCCGTGTCTCCGTGTCCCCGCGGTGAATTTTTCTGTGGTGTGTCCCGAACTCCCCGGCACGGTCTGATGGACATTCAAACTTATTCGGGATAAAAGACGTTGACAATAGTTCGACTGCCCTCCATAAGCCGCTGAAGGGGCAATCTTTTCGATAGCGGCATGTAATGGAAAAATCGGATCGCACAGTGGCTAAGCGAAGCCCAACCTGACGAGGTCCACAAAATGGCTGGAAAGATTCTGCTGGTTGAAGATGACAATGACTTGCGCAATATGCTTGACGCTTTTTTAGGGGCTCATGGATATAGTATTGACGCGGTTGAAGGTGTGAACGCAGCCCTGGAATTAATTGAATCCAATGACTATGACATCGTGCTGATTGACAAGAACATGAAGGGATTTGATGGAAACCGGGAAGGCGGCCTTGACTTGCTCAGGCATGTTCGATCGAAGTCCCTGCCCTCTGAGGTCATCATGATGACTGGGGACCCAACCGTCGAGACAGCCATAGAGGCCCTGAGGCTAGGCGCTTTCGACTATATACCCAAGCCGTTTTCCCTGGAATATCTTCGATTAAAGATAAGCAGACTATTTCAATACAGGAGTTTCATCAACCCTGATTACGCTATCGGGGTCTATAGAGGCGTTCGTGGGAAAATGCTCGGCTTGATCGAGAGCGGGTCCCTGATGTCGCACGATGAACTGGAACAGGCCTTATTGTCTCTGAATGATGAAATCGACAAATTATTCACAATCCTCAAAGAAAGCGAGAGGATCATGCTTTCGGAGAGAGAATCCCTCGCACATATTGCAATTTTGGCCGAACAGTTGAAAATGAACCTGCCTGAGGTGGATAGCAATTTGGTAGAAGAGATTTCCAGGCTATCCGACAAGCGCCTGTAGCTTGTATAAATGGCCCTCTATCAATGAACTGGCTTTGGCAGGCGGGAACGGTAAGTCAAAAGCTCCTCTTTTGAAATTTCGGCGGCAGGAACTAATCTGTAATGTTTCTCATGAAGTAAAGTTATTCCGCGCTCTCCCATCTCGAAGAGGAAAAGAGCGATCAGGTCATCTTTCATGAATTGAGCGGCTATGGCATTGCAAACCAGGTTTGGAAATTTTGCAGCGCATACGGCAAAATCCTGCTCAAGTTGAACCACGTTCAATTTGTCGCTTCCGCCCTTGGCCTGTATCGGGAAAACATAGTGCACGCCCCGGCTGTCCAGCCCTACATAGATTTCATCGCTCTCAACCTGGCCTATTCCTTTGACATAAGACCGTAAGTGATTCTGCAAAGAGTAGCAGGCTATTCCGGTAAGTATGTCAACTAGTCTGTTATATCTGACTATGGCGAGAAGCGCCTGTTCATCACTTAAAGCGTACATCTCCACGATGCCTGGGGTGGAATCAGGAATTTTTGTCTCTGCGAGTAAAGGATTTGGAACTATGTCGATTGGAGCGACTGCTGCAAAACAATAGCGAGATCTCCCGGCAGGCCTGATTACCCAGACTCTGCATTCAGGGGCTTTGCTTCTGATCGAGTCCGGAAGGGCTGTTCTGTATCGAAAGCTGTATATGATATCACCCAAATTTTTCGGCAATCTTATCCCTAATTCAACGGCTGTTTTCGCAAGCTCGTCTCTTTCAAAGGATACCTCTTCATTTCCTTCCGAGTAATGGGATAGGAAAATGCGCTCGATTATTTGGATGTACCGATTTTTTGCGTTTTTCAACTGGACTCCATTCAACCCGGCCAGCGCAAAACGACAATTTCCTCACGAAGCTGGCTTCGTGTTGCGGTGGACAGCCGCGTTCGAAAAAGGTCTATGCCGATCAGTTCATAACCAAGAGAAACCGCAATCTGAGACAACAATTCCCCTGTCCTTATCATGATTCGGAAAAAGGAAGCCTGGTCGCCCACCACGTACGCCAGACATGCTCCAGGCGCAAGCGCTTGCCGCAGACTCGCCATGTGGCGGGCCATGCCGCCAAAATACTGCCTCGTAACACTGGCGTAAAGCCGCTCAAAACCACTGGTCTTTTTAAGCTCGACCCGTCTGGCCTCTATTTTGTTCGCGAGCATCGAAATCTCAGGGAAATTGTCGATATGCGCAGCATCTGAGTCGTCTTTGTAGATATTCCTGGTGTTTGATCGAATCAGCTTCCGTTTAAGGTTCTGCAATTCTTTCCGGTTATTGATGAACCCGAGGATGACCGACTCCAGCCTCGTGGTGCGGGTGTAATCCTTTTCATTTGGATAGGGCGGAGAGGTGATAACAGCGTTTATTGACATCGGTTCCAGTTTGTTCACCATTTCCCGCGAGTCATCCTGGGAGATTTGACTGGTTATGACCGCCATGTCTTTCAGCTTTGAGATATCCTGACGCATTATGCGGATGTTCTCAAGCCAGCTAAGGACTACCGCAGCATCGCTCTTTATTTTTCCTACCCCGACTTCAGGTCCGAAGTTGAGGTTGCTTGCCGTAAAAACGAGCGTTTTAGCCAAGGCAAGTAATTCATGCTCCCTGAACTCGGGGTCCCCTGCTTCATCCATGGCTGCGAGGATGGCAAGCGCCTTTTTCAATGGTTTTGGGCTGATCGAATCTCTCAACAGGATCTTTTCGGCGTCAGGCGGCAGTTCAAATTCAACCTTCCCGTTCTTAATCTTCTGTTCCGCAATTTCGGCGACCCTCCTGGCATCGTTTCCCAGTCCTGCCGGGTCGATGGTCCAATCGGATTTGACCCTGCTAGCAAACGCCGTCATGGGATGCGCCTCTATCCCCAGGGAAGGAATTCCAAGCTTCTTGCATTCAACGATCGTCGTGCCGGTCCCACAGAATGGATCCAGAACGCGTTGCCTTTCCGTTACACCGAACCGGCTGAGATAGGTCCGCACCAGGTGAGGCGGAAAGGACAGCACGAAACGGTACCAGTCGTGAACCGATCTATCTTCGACAGAGAGTTTGTTGGCCTCTCCATTCGTTCTAGGAGCAAGACGCGCCGCGATGGACTTCACAGTTTGAGCCCTTTCCGTATTTAGAAACGACTGGATCATTTCTTTTCTCCGAAAAATAGATGATCCGGCCGGTTTTTGAAACAGTTTTTTCTTCCTGGCCGGATCACTTCAAAGGGAAAAAGATGGGGTAATAGAGGAGATTTTACACGAGTTGAGGGCCAGGAATTTCAGGAGACGGGAAAAAAATGCAGCAGACACAAACCAGCGCGGGGCATGCTTGGCAGGCTCTCACACGCAGACTCCGGCTGCCTTCGTGCTCTTCGTGTTCGTGGTGAACGCTTACTAATTGTCAGTGTTATCCAATTTCCAGAAATCTCCGTCCCTGTGCAAATCCGCTCCACCTGGACAAGCAAAATGAGATTTCCCGGTAGGCGGGCCGCCGGCGATTTTCGCAGCGGCGGCCTCAGGACAAAAGTGTTCTCCACTTATCTCAATTTACGATGACAGCTCCCGCATGAAGTGGCCCAAATGTAAGTAAAATTTTGCGTTACGCTTTTTCCATTGATTACGATAGTGGCGGACGAAGGCGAAGCCTTAGGCGCTGGTGAAGGGTGTTTGATCGTGGGCGTAACTTTATAAGAGCCATTCGCAAGGGGACCGGACATGTAGTCGCCGGATGCGTCCAGGGAATAAGCCCCGCTTGCCTTTCCGCTCAAGTTGATTGTCAGATTTGTTGTCACAGGCGCGCCATTGAACGTCACCGCGCCCGAAATCGTGACGGGTGCGCACGTAAAGTTCTTGACCGGAGTGCGCCCTTTTACGGACACCGAGATGCTGTTCGGCGTAAACACATAGCCTGTAAGGCTCGGCGTAATGACATAATTGCCAGGGGTCAGGTCGAAGAATGAGTAAGCGCCGGATTGGCTGGTAGTGGTTTGAGAGCTCCACTTGGGTTGGCTCAGAGTCACAGTAACGCCCGGCATGGCAGGGCCGGCTGACGACGTCACGATGCCGGCTATCGTGTACAGCGGGCCGCTGGGCATCGAGAAAATGGCGCCCAGGTTGTTGGCGCCTCCCTGAAAGGTCATCCCGTAAAGAGTTGTCCCCGAGAGGGTAAGCGACCCGTAAGGGGAAGCCCCATCGTTTGCGCCCCCTGCGAAGCCGTGCAGGACCGTTACAAGGTCTGTCGTCGTGTCTAACTTGAAAATCGTGCCCTTGCCTCCGGCGCCTCCCTCAAAGGTCATCCCGTAAAGAGTTGTCCCCGAGAGGGTAAGCGAGCCGTAATAAGGGTATTGCCCATCGCTTGCGCCCCCAGCGAAGTTGTGCAGGAACGTTACAAGGCCTGTCGTCGTGTCACACTTGAAAATCGTGCCCTGGTCTCCGGCGCTTCCCTCAAAGGTCATCCCGTAAAGAGTTGTCCCCGAGAGGGCAAGCGAGCCGTAAGGGTATTGCCCATCGCTTGGACGCCCTGCAAAGCTGTGCATGACCGTTAAAACGTTTTTCGTCGTGTCAAACTTGAAAATCGTGCCCCAGTCGCCGGCGCCTCCCCAAAGGGTCATCCCGTAAAGAGTTGTCCCCGAGAGGCTGAGCGTTCCGTAAGGGGAAGCCCCGTCGTTTGGGGCCCCTGCAAAGCTGTGCAGTACTGTTATAACGTTTTTCGTCGTGTCAAACTTGAAGATCGTACCCCGCTCGCCGGCGCCTCCAGAACGGGTCATCCCGTAAAGAGTTGTCCCCGAGAGGGTGAGCGACCCGGAAGGGGAAGCCCCATCGTTTGCGCCCCCTGCGAAGCCGTGCAGGACCGTTAAAACGTTTTTCGTCGTGTCAAACTTGAAAATCGTGCCCAGGCCGTTGGCGCCTCCATGATAGGTCATACCGTAAAGAATTGTCCCCGAGAGGGTAAGCGAATCGACAGGGGAATCCCCATCGTTTGTGCCCCCTGCGAAGCTGTGGAGGACCGTTAAAACGTTTTTTGTCGTGTCAAACTTGAAAATCGCGCCCAAGCCGTTGGCGCCTCCATTACCGGTCATCCCATAAAGAGTTGTCCCGGAGATGGCAAGTGAGCCGAAAGGGGAAGCCCCATCGTTTGGATGCCCTGCGAAGCTGTGCAGAATCGCGAAAGGGGAAGCTATAGCAGGTACTGAACCATCCATCCGTTCATCGGCCTGACCCGCCAGTATCCCACTCATACAGATTAGGGTTACAGACAGGCTCCCAACGGCAAACAGTGATAACAATCGAGCTTTTCTCATGGCGCCCTCCTATCCTGAATAATGCCAATGAATATTTATTCGGTTCCTTCAGAGCAATGCGAAAGGAAAATCCGCTCAATTACGTGGGTGCGCCGATTTTTCGCGTTTTTCAACTTGACTCCATTCAACCCGGCCAGAGCAAGAGGTCAATTTCTTCACGAAGCCGGCTTCGGGTTGCGGTTGACAGCCGCGTTCGAAAAAGGTCCATGCCGATCGGTTCATAACCAAGAGAAACCGCTATTTGAGACAGCAGTTCCCCTGTCCTTATCATGAGGCGGAAAGGACAGGGGGAAAAGAAAAGAGTATTAAAGGAGATTTTACACGAGTTGTGGGCCGGAAATTTGAGAACGAGGGTCCGTTCTGCGCCAAAGACCTTCTTTTTCGAAAAGGATCGGCCCTCAGGGCAGCTTGGCAAGCACGGATCCGGCGACCTGGCGTAGTCGCTTGAAATCATCATCAGTCACAGGCCCGCCTATAGCCCAAGTACCCTGCACTACTACCGCCTTCGCGCCTTTTATCGCATAAATCTCAATCTCACGCCGTTCGCCCTTTTCGCTTACTGAGAAAGCATCGGGACCCAGCTCGGGCTCAGCCGATACGGTAACTTCCTTTGCCCGCTCCTTAGCAGTTAGTTCCTTGATCGCGAACAGCCAGTTCTTAAGTTCGTAGCGTGGTTGTTCAGTCACCGTCAGGATCACCATCCGATGACCCGCCGCCTTGGTTTCCGCTCGACATGACGCCTCGCCGAACTCCACCAGTGCATCGTGGTCTGCGCCCAACAGCGGCTTGAGATCGACAGCCCCCAACAACACACAAGAAGGGCGTTGGTCCTGCGCTACACACAGGCCGGGGAACAGCAAAAACGCCAAAAAAATCCAATAAAGACCTCGCTTCATTTACTTTTCTCCTTGGCTTGGGCGACCCCGATTAGACGATCCCGTGCTTTTGCTGGATGCCTATCGTCGCTTAATGCGTATTACAACAATAAGTATCTCACAAACCGATGCTTCAATAATGCATCAGGTTGTGCGCTATGCGTCCAAACCGCGTTTTGGTGTCTGATTCCGCCCGGAAAAGCTTCTTGAACAACCCTAAAGCCCGCAAGACCATACAGTTTCGCAATCAAACATGCAAGTATGGAATGCAGTAGGCGAATCGCTGCTTCAAACCGGGGATTGAAGGAGATCGGGTCTATTGCGTCGCCGGAAAGCGTGAGCTTTGGAAACAGGTCCGATGAAAAGGCCGCAGGTGATGATTACCTAATACAGGTGAAGGCAAAAAACCTCCGACGCCCTGAATGTCGGAATTTCGATAGCGGATATCGCAAGCAGGAGACAGGGAGATTTTCCCATTCACCTGCTCACCTTACGTTTTTATGGAGTTATTTACATGCCCGGAAAAAAATTCGGCTTTTTGGCCCTGACCTTTATTTTGGCGTCGGCAGTCCTTGTCCCTGCGCTCTTGACCGGTATTGCTTCGGCTGAGTGCTCGGTCGTGAACTCCCTTACCACAGTGCAGTTGTTCAATAACCCCAACGACTATAAGTGGCAAAGGGACTGGGACCCTCGGTTTGACTCCGACTGGCAGACTCACTACCGCATCAGCTACGTCAGCAATCGCGAGGTGAGCTGCAACCGCTGCGCCGCCGGCGACTACGACCGTAACGCTGCTCGTGACTGCGACCGATGCGCCGTGCGTGACCGCGACCGCTGCCAACGTTGCCCCCTGGTCAGCGACTACCGTTGCGATCTCTTTGGCTGCGGATGGGTCCGTTACTACGGCTGCGATGCATGCGGCATCATGTGAAGCGGTTTTTCTTCTCGCCGCTCAGCAACTCTTCTCCTTCGCCGGGGAAAATCAGGCACTCCGGATCGAAGCTGTCCCCGGCCGGGCTTCGAGCGCTTGTTGTACGTGATTTGGGCCAGGTCCCGGCCACGGGCTCAGGACCTTCCAGAGCGGCAGACGCCGGCGCAGTATCGACCAGTCTGGGATTGGCCCCCAGATCGACTCCCTCCACTGCGGCGCTGAATTCTATTGGAATGCCGTTCGGGTCAAAAGAGTAGATCGAGTGGATAATGCCGTGATCCATCACATCGGAAACCCAGAAGCCGGCTGCATCCAGGGTTTCCCGCAGCGCGCACAGCGATTCGTCGTCTTCGACCGCAAAAGAGACATGGTCAAAAACCAAGGGGCCGGAGACGGGAATGCCGTGATCTTTTTCCACAACAGGCTCGACATTAGGCCATTCGAAAAAGACGACATAATTTTGGGGACAGATTTCGAAGAAATAGAGTTTGTACCCCTTTTTCCCGAGTCCCCCCACCAGCCTCATGCCGAGCAGATCGCGCCAGAAGCGGATTGTGCCCTCCATGTCCCTGGTGGCCATTGCCAGGTGGTGAATGCCTTTTAGCCGCATGCTTAACCCTTTCGCGGGAATACCCGGCAGTTGCCGGTTCATCGGCTGCAACATCATCTGCTCGTAAATAGTGTGCAGAATAAGATCGTATCGATATGGCGTCAATTCGCGATGTCTGCTTCGATAACAATTTCCCTGGAATGGACCATGAAGCCGGAACGCCTTCTGCGCCCGCCATCCAGGGCGCTTTCCCTGAAGAGGGTAAAAAGACCGCCCTACGGCGCTTGCTTTGATTCGTTGATTTTGATATCTATAAGGTGGAACAGCATCTACCGGACCTGGTTGAAACGGCATTCACTTGAAAAGGACAGGCATGAACATCTTTGTAGGGAGCCTCTCATTTAAGACAACGGAAGAGGAATTGCAGAAGGAGTTTGAGGCATTTGGCGAGGTAGCTTCCGTCAAAATCATTCTGGACCACGAGACTTTCAAATCGCGGGGATTTGCTTTTGTCACAATGCCGGACCGGGACCAGGCAACGGCTGCAATCACCGCCTTAAACGGCAGAGAGATAAACGGCTTCGCTCTTAAGGTGAACGAAGCAAGACCCAAGGAACCCGGGGGAGGTCCAGGCCGTGAGCGCAGCGGGGCCGGTTATGCGAACAGTAACCGTACCAGTCCCGGTTTCGGCTCTGGGGCCGGCTCGGCCGGCGGCGGCTACAAAAAAGATCGGACCAGTGGTTTGAGAGATGTTGCAGACCTTGATATCTACGACACTAAAGGCGGACGGAGCGGGTCGCACGGCAAGAAGGGCCGAGGCGGCGGCCATGGCTCAGGCGGCCGGTCAGGCGGGGGCAGACCATCGTACTGAATGCCCGGTCGCCCCACATCGTGAGCGGGACGTTTGCCGATCGCGCGCAGCCAACGCCAGCCGGTCCTCATTCGTCATGGCGGTTCGAAGTTTACCACACGCCATTTTCAATTTCGCTCATCGATGGACAGTCCATTTATCTTTACTAAGGTCAAACCTGTAATATCAGTTATGCATTGAAGGCTTATCTTTCAGGAAATGCCGCACTGCGTCGGTAGAAGTCCCAACTGCCGTTACTGCGTTTTTCAGCTCAAACTCAGTGCAAGCGAACTTCTGACACCAATATTTGAGCTCATTCCTTTCGTGAGGATTG
Source organism: Syntrophobacteraceae bacterium (assembly GCA_003165235.1). Classification (GTDB taxonomy): domain Bacteria; phylum Desulfobacterota; class Syntrophobacteria; order Syntrophobacterales; family Syntrophobacteraceae; genus SbD1. Next base: position 2,208 of record PLSV01000220.1, on the reverse strand, counting down.
ACCCTGTCATTAGCGAAAGGTCCTCGCTTGGCTCTGAAAGTAGGCATGGTGTCCCTCCCCGTGTCAAAGTCTCACAAATTGCTCGGCCTTCATAAAAAGACGGCCCACTACGGGTGTTGCCGGGCTGTAACATAATAGATCACTGAGTATATCAGATTCGGAGACGAAAGGAAACGGGGCGCGGGCGATTTTAGGCGCGGAGGCGCCCATTTTGCCGGGCGGCAATGGCCTTGACGGCGTTGGGAGGCAGTGAGCGCACGAGCAGGACGGATTATGAGCATCCATGCGGCGCAGCTTCTTGCACACATGAAACTTGCCGGCATAAAGCGCCCGGTTGCTCATTGGATAGTTATCGAGTAGGATATTCTCCGGTCCGAGTTCACTGATTTCATCGAGCATTGCGCTGAAGGCGCCCCGCACACGCCCAAAGCGGACGATAGACCCTCTGCGGCGGTCGCCTTCCGCGCTACGCGGCGAAAATCGCACAGGGTTAATAAGTCTATCATACGAGGGAAAAACCAAATTGAGCATGCGGCAGATCAGAAATTTCAGCATCATTGCCCATATCGATCACGGGAAATCCACCCTGGCCGATCGTCTGATTCAGCACGCCGGCCTGGTTAATGATCGGCAGTTTCGCGACCAAATCCTCGATAACATGGACATCGAAAGGGAGAGAGGCATCACCATCAAGAGCCAGACCGTGGCGCTCTCCTACACGAGCCGATCCGGTGAGCTGTTTCAGCTAAATCTTATCGATACTCCGGGTCACGCTGATTTCTCTTACGAAGTATCCCGCGCGTTGGCTTCGTGCGAGGGTGTGCTCCTTCTTGTGGACGCTTCTCAGGGAGTGCAGGCGCAGACGATAGCCAATCTATACGCAGCCATGGAGCATGACCTCACCATTATCCCGGTGATCAACAAGATCGACCTTCCATCGGCCGATATTGACAGAGTAAGAGAGCAGATGGAACATGATCTTGGACTTGAAGCGGACGACGCCCTCCTGTGCTCCGCGAAGGAAGGGATTGGAATTGAAGATGTTTTCGAGGCTATCGTAAATCGCATTCCGCCTCCGTCGGGAAATGCCGGGAAACCTCTTGCCGCGCTGATCTTCGATGCTCACTACGACCCTTTCCGTGGCGCCGTTGCGAGCTGCCGGGTCTTTGACGGCGCACTTCGGCCCGGAGACATCATCCGCCTTATGTTTAACGGAACGACTCATAAGGTGGAAGAGGTGGGTGTTTTCCTCTTGCACAGGGAATCCCGGGGAGAACTTTCGGCTGGTTCGGTGGGGTACGTGATTGCAGGGATAAAAACCGTAGCCGATATCAAAATCGGTGACACGATAACTCTGGACTCCAATCCTGTTTCATCTTCACTGCCCGGATTCAAGAATATAAAGCCTGTAGTCTTTTCCTCTCTCTACCCCATATCTTCAGATGATTATCCATCCCTTGTGGATTCGCTCGAAAAGTACAAGCTCAATGACGCCGCGCTGGTCTATCAGAAAGATTCCTCCGTGGCCCTCGGCCAGGGATTCCGTTGCGGCTTTCTAGGGCTTCTTCACCTGGAGATTGTCCAGGAGCGGCTGGAGCGTGAGTTCGATCAGTCCATTATCATGACGGCGCCCAGCGTTCAGTACCAGTTTACACTGCTCGATGGCTCCACTCTCACCGTGGAAAATCCCCAATACTATCCAGACCCCACCGTTATCAAAAGTTCTGCGGAACCATTTATACGGGCCGCGATCATCCTTCCCGAGCGCTACATGGGCGCGGTGATGAAATTGTGCCTGGAGCGCAGGGGCGCCAATCCAAGGATCGCCTATCCGACGCCGGAACGTGTTGAAATGACCTTCGATATGCCTCTTGCCGAAGTCGTCTTCGACTTCTACGACAGGCTGAAGACGGTCACTCAGGGATACGGTTCATTTGACTACGAACTGATCGAATACCGGGACAGCGACCTGGTGAAGCTCGATATTCTGGTTAACTCAGAAAGGGTTGACGCCCTGTCTCTTATTGTGCACCGCGAACGCGCGAGGGAGTGGGGAGTGCAGGTCTGCGACCGCCTTAAGGAGGAAATACCCAGGCACAGCTTCAAAATCGCCATTCAGGGCGCCATCGGGGGAAAGATAATCTCTCGTTCCACCATTTCACCCTTCAGAAAAGATGTCACGGCCAAATGCTACGGTGGGGACATCAC
>PLSV01000108.1 GCA_003165235.1 Syntrophobacteraceae bacterium | reverse complement strand
TCTTTGATGCTGCCAACGTCCAGCTTGGATGCATGAGACAGGGATTTTCAGTTTCGTACGTGCCAGAATCACCAGTGTGGTATTGATAATTCTGTTCTGTTTTCCGCCGACCACTTCCTCTCCGTCCAAAATGATTATGGGGCGGTCACCCGTGTTTTTCAGCAGGAGGAAAGGGACTTCTCCAGCCAGGCCAGTTTCAGTAATCCTGGCCACCCCTACTCTCAATGCGCTTTCAAGCGTCTCCAATACTTGCAGTTCGGGAATCTCTTTGGTGAGAATCGGGACAACGCCGAGTCCATGAACGTGTTGCAAGTCGCCAAGGAAAGTTGATGTCTTTATAATGTCTTGAAGCTTGCTCATTTGCCCTCCTTTACAGGCTGCGATTTTCCAACATCGCGTGCATTTCTTTCCAAATCAGCACCATGGCCAATGTATCGAGATGGCAATATTCGAGAAGTTCCGAATAAAGCCGTTGCTGCTCATTTAAATCCGGTTCTTGAATCATACGCACCCAGGCTGCCGAGGCCATGTCGCCACTGTTTATCGATAGCTTTTCGTAGGAATATCCGTCCACCAGTGCGGGAAGCACATCCTTGATGGAATACGAACCGTTGAATTTCCAGTGGTAGATGGACTTATCCCGGAATGGGGCCATCAGGTCTCTGATATTTTCAATAAGGGCGCTAATTTCGGCCCTCTTTTCCGGAAATCGAGCAGCGAGTTCCCTCAATCGCTGGATCTCGAATATCTGATTCCACGTCAGAACGGAGGCGCCAGCAGGTATCACCGCAAGGAGATTGGACAGAAACTCCTCGCAGGGATTTTTCAGGTCTTTTGCCAGGTATGCGTAATGGACGGGCTCCGCTCCTTCTTTTTCGATCACATGCAGCGAAAACTGAAAAGGCAACTGCTCATAGGGCCTCATGCCGTCAAACAAAGGGATAGGGACCATATAGGTGGTTTCAAAGTCCATGAAGCAGAGAGGAAACCAGAGAGAATCGAGGAAAGCTTTGACAGCATTTTTGTCAATGTGGTTCTTATGGTAAAGGAGTCCGTCCAGTTGCAATTTCTGCCGCCAACCAAGTGCGCTGGCCGGCACATCTTCCATTCTCACGGTCCCTTGACGATATTGCTCAAAAACATTCGGACGGCCCGCCCCCCGGAAATCAAATACTGAGTTATCAGGTATATGTGCCCAGCAGTGACCGTGGAACGCGCAAACGTTGGGATTATCGCAATTCGGGCTGATATCGATCTCCGGCATATNNGCCGGACGTAATCCGTATTTAAGTGAACCAGGCAGGCTTTGGCCAAATGCAGCCCGGTACCGGAAATGACATAGTGCTGTATAGCGATATCGTCGGGGTAATGTTCTTTGGGACTTGCGGAGCTCTTTACTTCATAGAGTTCCCATCCGTCAGGCCCCAGGTGGAGAGTGTCAGCTTTTACGAAGACATTGTCGTGGCTGAAGGCCCCCTCGTAGATGGTTGATGCGCCGCTCGATATCGCATCCTGAGTCATGGCCAATTGTTGTGAATGAGGAAGATCGCCGTACGGGACCAGAATACCGCCAGGAAAAAGCTCTTGGGCATACCGACCCACCTCAGCGCCGAAATCCAACATCGACTCCTGTTCGGGTGACACTTCATCTTTTAGTTCTGGCCGGTGCTTGTGGAGCCACAGGGCCTTGTGGCACTGACGCCCTGTCATATAGAGCGATTTGCTTATGTACTGGCGCACAGACATTATGGAACCACCCTGATCCCGCCCTCTAAGCGCTCAACGGGACTACCCGAAAAACCCGAACGACGGCGAAAACTGCGCGATTGCCATCGAGAACGAATTCTCCGTTTTCCAGAATAGTGCTGCCCGAAAGTTCGTAGTAATTCCGACTTACGAGCACATTCAGTTCGCCTGCGTCTATTTCATCCCGGTGCTCAAATTCCAGCACTTCAGGCTCTTCCCCTTTGACGCCTGGGAAGTAAGTCCGGAAGGATTTTTGACTGGATTCCACTACAATGCCTGGCGCTGACTTCGCGTCGAGATAGAAGGTTTCGCCTGTTTTGATATTCACAGCGTCTCTTCATATTAATAATAGGGAAAACCCAACTTGCTATACGTATAAGTGCTTATGGCTGAGGTCACAAGCAAAAAATTAAGGGAATCCAAGCTCTTGTAGGTTTTCTTATAAGAGTGATTCAAGTAACAGGTAACAGAAAAAAGTTGTTGTAATCGAGATCGGCCAGATAATAGGGTTTATCGCCGATCGGTGTGGTACGTTGGATAGCACCTTTGAAGTCAGAACCACGGCGAGAAGCCCAGTCTCGTGGGTATATCCTTGTGTATGACGGATTAGGAGGAACTATCGATAGCGCTGTCATATTGAAAACCGCAAAAATTGCATTTCGGCAATTTCTGCGGTTTCGCATCATATTAGCGGACTCATTCCTAGTTTTTTACTGCAACTTTACAAAGTAGAACGGCAGGAGGAGTTGAGGCAAAATCCCCACAAGAGCTTCCGTAGCTGCACCGATGCCATCCCAGTAGGTAGAAACCGGCGAACTACTTTGCACGCACGTGCAAACTGCCGAATTAAGAAGATTCCTATTTATCTGAAGAAATGCCCGGTGCTGGAGAATCGGCTGTCAGCACCGGGCAATCCGTCCTGTTGTAGACTTTTTGTTATCCCCAACTTTCGTCGTCTGTTTACCAATTCTAACCACCCGCAGGCTGATCGTGCCACCGGAACTCGTCTATGTTGAGCGAGCCAGGCTCATGGCACTGTCTGCTGTTCCTGAGAGGGCATCAGTCAATATTTGAGCCTGAAGAATAGTATCGCGGAGATTGGCCAGGATTATTCAAGAAAGAACAATTCTTTTTCCCATTTCTCAAGGACTTCGTTGTGTCTGATTTGTCAATTATCTCCAATGTTAATTCGCTAATCTTCTCGTTTCGGCCAACGAATTCTCATTCCATCCTTGTACCATTGTCTCTAATTCAGCTTTTACCTGATCCAACACTTCCTTCTCGCCTTCCAACACAAGCTTACGTTCAGCCTTATTTACTTCCAAGATATGGAAATGAGTCCACCGCCGCACGACGTCGTTCACTTTTGAAAAGGTAGAGTTATCGTCGTATGTCAGTGCGATTGTAGTGAATCGGCTCAGCATATCGTCCACTAACCTATTGGTATCTTCAATGTACGCCTGGGACAAATCAATATATTTGCTTAGAAGATCGTCCAGCATGCCAAACAAGCTCAAATTGTTATATGTAAAAAAATTGTCATCAACATCTATCTGCTGTTCAAGCCAGTATTTCGCCCTTGCTAACTTCACGATGTCGTACTCTTTGCGCTTCATTGTCTTTTCCTTCCATGAGTAGTAAATATTTCTATTATTGCGAACATTCGAACAATTTTGCTCTCTAGCAGGACAATCTCGTACCAGAACGAGTCCAATGAGCAACATTCATAATGTAGATTCTGAACATTCAACATATATTGATAAATGCCCTGACGCTATTCCACCTCATCTGTCACAGTGAGTATTCCGGCACCTACGGGTTGACCATATTGAGTCCGCAGTAGCCGATCAAACTCCTCGATATTGGCAGGTATCACCAACCCCCTAAATTCCCTCCGCTGTCTCTCTCTCCTCTCTTTACTTTCCCATTTCAATTCTTCGAATAGTTCCAACTGGGTTCTTGTATCGAGTTGTTGCGGTTCTTGGGCCTCATACTGCACCTGGAGCTTGATTCTCTCCCTAAGAGTGCTCCTGACCGCCCGCACTCCATCTTTAATGTTCTCAATCGGGTTCGGGATATTCAAGTCCGGTTTCTCAGGGTAAGACCTATAGGCTTGAACTTTCTCTATCCGCCGGTACAAAATCTTCGTTCCCTGGTTAAGTGTTTCCGGAATGCCGAACCGCTTTCGCAATCCTCTGTTTATCACCCTAAACTCAGCATCCAGGTCTTCAAGAAGCCGTGGCCATATCTCACGCAGCTTGTTCTCTTTCCTGGTTTCACCCATGAAGCATTTGAAACCCTGATAATTCCAGTTACCAGCTAGAAAACCGAGTATCCGCCACTCTTGCGTCCATCCGTAGGTATCGAGAAAGCCCCGCATGACCAATTTGGCGACGTGGTAGAAATTTATCGTGACTTTAGAAACTTCATGGTCAATATCCTGGTTGAATAGCCTGTCTGCCTCATCTTGACTTCTTGTCATCAATACCGCTTCCCTGGTTATGCATCCCCGTTTTCCTTTCTGTCTGTCGGTTCTCAACCTTCTCGTCGCTGCACGAATACATTCACCCAAATCAGACTTGAGGGACATTTCCCACCATTTGCAATGTCTAGCATGCTTTTGCTCTTCCTGTTCGGCGGCAAAATAATCAAGAGCGCCTGGAACCGCCTCCATTTCCTCATCGCTCACGCCTCGAACCAGGAATCCGTATGTCTCGAAATCCTTGACTTTCCTGTGCACGGCTTCAGACGAACGACCTGGAACATTTCGTTTATTGAGTTCAGCACAGATAGTGGACTCAGCCAATGGGAACCAGACATGTTCGCCGACCACAATACTGTTCTCGATAGCTGCTTCGATAAAGATATGGAGAATCTTATCGCTGTTTGTGACTGCAAACCTCCAGGCCCGGCTTTCCTCTGGATAGTCATTCCGGACAGCATTCAGTTTATCGAGCAGCGCGTATAATGGCTGAACTTCTTGGCGACACCGCAAGACTTTCTTCAATGCTGTGGTCTTCGTAATGGACTGGATTTCATGAAGGTACTCAACCTGTGACAGCATCCGGTGTTCACATCCATCTCCTAGGCAGCAGTAGAAGAATTCAATACCAGCGCCTCGATCAACCGAAATGATTTCTGCTGATGGAGCGGAGTCCTCATGGAATTCACAATGGAACTTTTCACCCGTTCTGTATTTAGTGAGATAGTCCCAGGGCACTCGATTCGATTCAATGTACCTGGCGTCGGTATCAAGTTTCTTCATTCCCCAAGTAATATATGCGTATTTTGTTTTTTTGTTGTATTTATTACTTGGGTTTTGAAGAAACTCGTAAGCACCAAGGTTTCCAAGGTCCCATTGGATTCGATTCAATTCTTTGTACCTGGCATCGTTTTGATTCATAACCCAAGTAATATATGCGTATTGTGTGTTTGTTGTTTTTGTATTACTTGGGAAATGAAGAAACTGTTTCGCATCGCGATTTTTCGGCTTCAAACCGGAGCCGTGAACATGCCTGGCTTCGCCAGATTTGTCACTGGCAATAATTACAGGACAAAACTTGAGTAATGCCTGAACATCGAATACAGCATCATAATCAAGGTGTCGTATCCTATCAGATGAAGAACCGTAGAATGCTTGTGCTATTTTCTTTGATTTATCATCGGTGTAACAGAACTCGGACTTGAACATTGAGTAAAAAGTCTCGGCTATTTGATCACGAGTTTCTCTGTCCGTTATCGGTTCTGATGAAATGAATGCCACCCTGTATCGGGGCACTGATATGGTTGAGCTGAAGGATTCATACACAAGGAATGGTTCACATTGGTATGCCCGGCAAGTGGTGAGAATATTGCCGATACATAGGTTCTCGTCCGGAAAGCGTCGATTACCCTTCTTGTCGAAGTCATCATGATTATCGATGTCAACCATCCAGAGTTGCTGCAAAACGAATTTTGATGATTTCCTGGGACCTTTTTCCGGGCCGACTTTGAGCATGTAGGCAGGAGTGATTGATTGACCTTGGCCGATGTAGGTGACGATTTCCTCAAGTGTTGCCGACTGTAAGCTATATTCGGGATTGAAAAAGCTGGCACTGATTCCAGCTCGATTCTCTGGTTTGGGTTTTCGTAGATACTTGAAAGTTGATACCAGGAGGTTGAGAATTTTGGATCGATTGTCGAGTACATTTTGATCTAAATTATCATTAGAATACATTATTACAACCTTTCTTGTTGAGGTGGAGCAAGCCTACGTCGGGAAGCCCACACCTTTTTTGATAAAATGGACCAGCGACAACTGGTCCATTTCTTTTTTCTATGCGCATTTAGCCCGTCTAATCAATGCGTACCGTTCATCCCAATCTACCGGGCCGAGAAGTGATTCAACCGCCGCTCTTTGGTGAGGCAAGAGCGTGAGTTTTCCTTGCTCAACAAGAGAAATGTGGACTTGCGCGAGGTCGAACATTTTTCCCAACTCCGTTTGAGTAAGCCCGAATGCTCGGCGCATCTCCTTCAAACTTTTCCTCTCGATAATTTGCGTATCCCCCATTGCATTGCTCCTCATTACTGGTTCATCTGCCGTCTCATAATAGTTTTTTATACCATCCGATATTTGTTAAGGCTTTGTAGCTCAAGAGCTGGTCGAGAGATTGAATCGGGTTGCATCACAAATAATATAGAAGTTCCAAAAACATTGTAGAATTCAATACTTGTGGCAATGAGGACCCGAGAATGGAAATACCTGACGACGCCATCGAGTCGATACTTGAGCAAATGAGGCAGATTCTGATCGGATTGAGGAATTTGCGTACCGAGTTGGGGAAGTGGAGACAGGAGCCTGTCGAATCCACTGCAAAAGCCCAACCGGCAGTACAAGTCGAAACCGAATCCATTGAACCGCCGACGGAAAAGCAGATTCAATTTTTGAAAGGCCTTGGGATTGAGGAAATTCCAGCGTCAAAGGATGAGGCTCGTCGAATGTTACAGGAATTGAATGAAAAGCGGGAAACTGGAGAGTATTCACCACCTCCAACCGCGAAGCAGCTCAAGTTTTTGAAGGATTTGAAGTACAGGGGGCCAATTCCGGAAACGAAAGAGGCGGCCTGGAAATTACTGCAAGAGCTGAAAAAGGATTGAATGAGTGCGTGTGCCTCTATTCCACTCCACATTGAGGTTCGCGGAATGAGGGCCATTGAATGATGAAGGAGCCGAGATCATGAACCAAAGCACGAAAACGCGCGTTCGGACATCGAAGGAGATTGGCCCTGTCCAGGCTGAGCAGAGTATGTCGATCAAGCCAAAATCCTTAATGAATCTGACCACTCAACACGACCAACTTACCGGAAACCACACTGTGTACGCGCCTACCTCGAATTCGAGCCAGACGCTAAAGCTGCCGCGTGTACCTGTTTCCAGAAAGGAACTCAAGAAATGAAAAAGACAATATACGGATTGGCTCAAATAGGAAACAAGTACTACTACGCTATGCAGAACGAGGCATTTGTCGTTCAGTTGAAACCGCGTCCTATAGCCTGGCGCAAGACTCCATCAACATCGTGGCAACGGACGCACGGTCAGCTTCAACTTCTTCGACTTGATATGCTGGGCTTAGGAATTTTAGAGCTTGATCCACTTGCTGAATTTGATCGCTCGGCCGTCAAGGTTTACCGGCTTTATTCTTCAAATGGTAAATTTGAGTACGAACCGGATTGGGATGACGCTATTCCCTATGGAGACTGGACGGACAAGAGCGACTGGAGACAAATCCTCTCAAACCTTCTGAGCGATATTGATCCCAGAGTGCTCAACAAGCTGCGGGAATTTTCCCATTTCCACTGGCGACTGCTTGAAGCAGTTCATGAATGGCAGGGATTTAAATA
>PLSV01000264.1 GCA_003165235.1 Syntrophobacteraceae bacterium | reverse complement strand
TTTTACTTTTTACGAGACCATCAAACCTTCCTTTGCAGCAATTCAAAGACGTCGCCGGCGCCTTCCTCCCATTGTCTCAAAAGAAAACACGCCTCGGAGATGACCGCTTCACAGGTCAACAAAGGAGGCTGAATTTGCGCCCATTGGGCCTCGGCCCAATCGTGATGCTTATCCCGTCCATTGAGAAAAGCGACCAGCGGACCGGTATCCAGGATGACCTGACGTTTCATTCTCCGTAACAATCCAAGTGCGCCGCATTCGTTGAAAGATCCGGCGGGCCGTGCACGCACCCCGCAAGATCGCGCGCATAGTCGAGGCAGGAACCCATATTCTGATTCTTCTCGTTGGAAAGGAATTCCTCGAGGGCTTCGCGCAACACGGCCGACTTGGTTTCGCCTCTTTTCATGGCGGCGCACTGCATTTTGGTCAACAAATCATCCGGCAGCTTTATCGAGATCGTTTTCATTGAAATCCTTCGATAATACAATTTTGCATATATGGTATTACAATAAGTCGCGAAAATCAAGGCGGAAGAGGCATGGAGCGGGAAGCAGGGAAGGGGGAGAGCGGAAGGGGAGGGGCCATTGCTGAAGTTAGCGGCATCAGCGCCGACCCCGTACGCGAAATATTCTCTTCTAATGGGCGAACCCTTTTTTCAGAATTGCCAATAGCCAAATGGGGGCTTAGATCAAGGACGCGCAAGAGAGCTTTGCAAAGGGGTCGGAATATGTAATCCATAGCGCCATAGTCCAGGCGCCAGTGGGGCAGGCGTGCGGATTTTTAGAATACGATCAACTTGAAAAACTCTGGCAGATCGGAATTGCATGACTTGAGGCGAAATCAAGTCGCCTCGAACATGCGATCAGAGAGGGGATTTTGCATGATGCAAGCTACGATGACGGAAAGTAAGAGGACCTGGCAGGCTGGCCCAGGCAATGCTCGAAACGGCCAAAGATATGCGGAGCGCGGGGATTCTGGATGAAGCGGCTTACAACAAATCGGATAGTTCCTGGTAAATGATGTTCATAGTTCTATTCCGTAGCGCTGGATTGTCCGAAGCATTGATTCACCGGCGGTCCCCTTATCAATCAGATCAACCGGCCGATCCGCGATCATCTCCTCGGTCATTCGCCACGCTTCCCAGTATGCATCTCCAGCAAGGCCTTCAACAGCCAGGTCTACGTCGGAATGGGCAGAAAGGGATGCCTCTTGCGCCAGGGAACCTATAAGAAACACACGCCTGGCGCCGAAACGGACCTTGGCTCGGCAGCAGCGCATCGGACGAGGGCCAGCAAACGTTCACGTTCCTTCTGAACCGATGGAAGCGGTGCGGGTTGCTTTGTCCGCAGCCGTGCACTCTCAAGGTAATGTCGCCAACCCTTACGGGTTAGTTCCAGGGCAGCGGCCATGTTTCCCTCCAATGCATGAACGGGTGCGCCGGGGTAAAGGTAACGGCGCCATACTTAACCCGATCGAAACTCATAGCCATTGATTCTACATGAACTGCAGCCTGTTCCCAACAGGGAAAAGCTACCCGGCGGGGCCAGGAAATCGGGATGAACATTGAGAGTTGGCAGAATGACTTAACTTCATAACAGTCCTTGTAGCACTTGGAAATCTTTAAATTTTCTTCCATTTTTCTTTCCATTAGGCACCTTTTTTGAGATTATAAAAGACCGGAGGTGAAGCAATGGATGAGGACAAGCTTTTAGAACGGATCACAGTAACCCCCAGGATATTCGGCGGGAAACCGATTATAAGAGGGCGCCGGCTTGCTGTTGAGCATGTCCTTGGAATGCTGGCCGCAGGAGACAGCCCCGAAACCATTCTTGAGGGCTTTCCGTGGCTAGAGGCAGCAGACATTCAGGCCTGCCTCATCTATGCCCGCAGACTCGTTGGACATGAGAGGGTGGAGCCGCTCCTTCTGGAGACAGGAACGTGAAAGTCCTTTTGGATACATGCGTTTGGGGTGGCGCTGTTAAAGACTTTCGATCCGCCGGGCATGACGTTATATGGGCTGGGCAGTGGGAAGAAGACCCCGGCGATGAGGAGGTCCTTACGAAAGCACATATCGAGGGCCGTGTGCTCGTAACGCTCGATAAGGATTTTGGTGAGCTTGCCATCGTCTACGGGCTCCCCCACTCAGGGATTTTGAGGCTCGTCAATCTTCCTGCGAGACAACAAGGATTTGTGGCGGCACGGGTGTTTGCACTCTACGGAGACGAATTAAGCTCAGGAGCCATCATCACTGTGGATGCCCGAAGGATCAGGATACGACCGCCGTACAGGGAGGAATCATAGAAAGAGTGAATGGTGAGAAGACGGCATTGGGACCTCCGGCCACGCCTCACGGGCGGGCGGGCTGTCGAGACCGGTGATCAAAACCCCTTTGAAGCTTCTGCGGCCACCGCCAGCGGCAGTGGTCAAGTCGGCGGGCGGTCCCACTGCTTATCGCAGTAGCGATTCATAGAAAACGCGCCAGTTTTCTCCCATTATTTTTCTAATGCCTGGCTCGGGGTATCCATTTTCACGCATTATGCGGGCAAGGTCCGCCAGTTTGGTGATGTCCTCAAATCCAGCATTTACGGTTCGAAAGCCGCAAAGATCAGTTCCGATGCCTATGCCGTCGGCGCCAAACGACTGGGCTATCCAGTCAATGTGGCGGAAAATGTCCTGGATGGAAGCTTCCCCTGAGGGAGTGAGCATTGCCGGGTCAGCGGCTATCCCTATCACGCCTTTACGCTCGAGGATAGCGGCTACCTGGCTCCTGTCAAGATTTCTTGGAATGTCTGCAAGCGCGCGCACCCCCGTGTGGGAGGATATGAGCGGCCCTTCACAGAGCCGGGTGAGGTCGCGAAAGCCAGGCTCGGCCAGATGGGCGACATCGAACGCAAAACCTTCCCGGGCCAGTTCCTTTACCAGGGTCTTGCCTTCGGTGGTCAATCCCTCCGGAAACGGGATATTATTGCCGTCGCCAATCCTGTTTTTTCCCATATGCGTGAGGCCGGCCACTTTTACGCCCGCCTGCCGGAGCCTTGCACGATCGAACTCCAACAACCCGTCGGCGTTTTCGATGAGCCATATCATCCCAGGCTTCTTTCGCCTGATGCAGTCATCGAGATCTTCGGCCGATTTTATATGAAAAAGCCCCGTGAGATATTTTTCTGCGTAACTCACGAGTTTTGACAGAAAATCGGCCGATGCCGCGCCGTTATGAATGTCCGGGCAATACAGGGCGGCAACCGCTGCAATCACATCGGCGTTTTTCATTTTTTCCAGGGTTACCGGAAGGTCGCTCAGCTCTTCAAAAGGCACATTCGAATGCGATTCGAACATTTCATAGAGGACATCGACATGCCCGTCGATTCTGAAATCCGTCTCGCCCGATTCGAGCGGCCGGGTCTCAGCAGGGATTGCCGCCGTATTCGGCGACGTTTTTGAGTTTGTCGTCATAGGACCAAATAAACCTCGTGGGTAAAACTTTCACCGCAGAGCCGGGGCATGGTCCGGTTAAAAAGATGACGCGGAGAAAAGCTTTTTTCGACAGGATTAACAGGATTAACAGAAATGGCTATGCATCTGGGAATTTAGGATTAATCCCTGAATCCCCCTCAATTCGCAATCCCTTGATTCATGGCTATCTGCATGTCCTGAGAATGAGGTGAAATACTTCTGCGTTCCTGTCGATCTTGTTGAAGTTTGGTTTTTTCTGCTGCGTTCTCAGCGCCTCTGCGGTGAATGTTTGTGAGGAGCGTGTAGACACCAAAAAATAGCCGGGGAACACACATTGCGCGCCCCGGCTTTGAACGGGTTCGACGCCTTTATCTCCGAACCGGAGATTGTGTGGGTGCATGTCAGGTCGGCACGACATATGTCGTCGATGCTTCATTGACAGCGGTAGCCAGGATCTTTTTTTCGATTTCCTTTACCTGGAGCATCCCTTTCACCTCCTCTCCCCTTGGAATCAGGCGGATGCGAACGGGGCGAGGGCCTCAAGGTCCGCAAGCGTCCCGGCCGCTTCCGCACACATGAGCGCGAACTCCTCGCGCTCTTTATTTGCTCCGTATTTTTGGTAAAGCTGATCGGCTATTTGTTCTAAAGTCGACTGTCCGTCACACAACCGGAGAAAATCGAATCCGAATTCGTTAATTTGTCGAACCTGTGTGCCGCCCGGCGCATGGGTAAAGGCGAGAAAAACCGCCTCTCGCGGACAATTGTCCGGAAAACGACCGTATTTAAACTCCAGGATAAGACTCGGAATATCGAATGTGAACCGCTCGATCGAAGTCTTTCCGTTGCGCAGCGGTTTGATGCGGCCGATTCGGGAAGAGTCGATGTGAAACGTCGAAGGCGGCGGTTCGGCATGTCCCGCATCGAGAAGGCATGTCTCATATTTTACAACTTCGGGAATGTATTCCCGCACAAGAGTGTCATGCCGGGCGAGACTTTCTGCGGCAAAATCACTAAAATGCGCCAGGCATGCCTGAGGCGTAAGCCATCGCTCAGCCAACTTTCCAGTTGGCGGGCGAGGGTCTCGTCCCCGTGTCCCCCCATGTCCGGGCCATGACACGTTCCCGTGTTCCACCGTCTGCGCGTCTTCGGCGACCCGGTCGAGAAAACTGAAAAAAAGATCGAGAATCGGCCGGTTTAGTTCAAGGCTCAGCAGAAAGAAACTTCTCGGGTAAAGAGTCGCGATTATGGTGAAGTAACTTGTCGTTTCGTTAAGTTCTTCAAGGGTTGCGGCAGGGCAGGGAACGTTATAGAAGCTGGAAAAAACGGCAGGATCGGAATCGATGAGCGCATCGTCGGATGCAATTCGCTTCCCCTGGTCGAACTCAATCCCAAGAGAAAAATATGAATCGACTTGTCGAACCAGCCGGCTGCCGTATTTTTCGTACAAGTCAGTCCCGGGCAGAATGGTCGCCAGTTGCACCAGGATGTTCGCATTTCCTGTGGCTGCGGATTTGAGCGCCAACTCGAGGGTTGCGTCGAGGTCCTGCCTGCTCTCCTCGGGAAATCCGATCACGAAGCTCAAAGTAGGGACGATGCCGGCTTCGGTCGTTTCCCTGACTCTATCGAAAAGGACCTCGCGGTCTATATCTTTGCGAATGAAAGCCAATGTCTTTTTCGACCCCGAGTCGATCCCATAGCACATCGTCTCGCATCCGGCTTTGCGCATCAAATTCAAAAGGTCTTTATCGACCGTATCCAGCCTGGAGATGCAATACCAGGGAAGGTGGTTCAACCCGGCGTCTATCAGGCCGCGGCAGAATTGCTCCGCAAAGCCCCTTTTGGCGGTAAACTGATCAAATGCGAGCAGGAAGCACTCGGCGCCAAAATTTTCGGCCAGGTTTTTCATTTCCCCGATGATACGCTCTGTTGAAAATGTGCGCACCCTTCGTTTCCACATAATCGATTGCGAGCAATAGACACACCGGTGCGGACATCCCCGGCCGACCTCCAGGATGACAACCGAGCGATCGATGCCGCAGACGTCCCGGTATTCATGAAGCGGGGGTACGAACGTATAGTCGCTCACAGGCAGAGAGTCGAGCTTTTCGATCAGTTCCCTGTCCGGATTTCGGACTACCTGGCCCGACATGCGGAAGGTTATCCCATCTATTGAGCCCAAAGTAACATGCCCTTCGAAAGCCCTAACCAACTCGGGGAAAGTGACTTCTCCTTCGCCGCGAACGATTGCGTCGATGAATGGAAACCGCAAAAGGGTAATCTCATCAACACTTGAAGCGTTGTGTCCGCCAAAAACTATTTTGATCGCCGGATCTAATTTCTTCAGTTCCTCAGCAATCCTGACGGCTGGAGGGTAAGTTGCGCACTGGACTGAAAAAGCCGCCAGATCGGGGGTGAACTGCAGGATATGCCTTGCGCATGCCCGGTAGATGTCTCTGTCCATGGGAAGCGCTTTGCAGCGAATATCGAGCGGAAAGTCGAATATTTTTACGAGGTGAGGGGAAGATTTCAGAACGGTGGCAAGATTTATGAGCCCCAATGGAGGCAGGTTGTACATCGGCTCGAAATAGAAGGGCGGAAAAACGAGAGCTATATTCATTGAGTCTCCGTACAGAAAGGTCAAAGGCGAGACAAGAGCATTCTATCCCTAATGATTCGCGCGAACAACAGCAATCAACCGGCCATCGGCCGATAGCCCCACACCGAACCGCGTAACGGCGAGGGGGTGTGGGAGCGCAGTTCCCCACGCTTTTGAAAAACATCACTTGCTATAACTTGAAATGGGGTCGATTATGCGGCGACTTGTCCCACGGTGTGTTATGTGTTGCGGAACCTGCGCCCAACCTATAGGCTAAAAAAAGTGAAAGCCAGGAGGAGGGAGGGGGGCCTGGCTTTCGGGGAATAGGGTACTTATAGAAACCAACTCTTGAGATTGTAGTCTCCAACTTTTTATGCCGGGAAGCAATAAGGTGGAGACAGTAATCACGGGTAGCACAATACAGTATTTTTTTTCATAATGTCAAATGAAATCTGCATGATTCCTGCAAATTTACACTTTTTCTCAAACGAGCCTGGATCGCCCTGATGAGCAGGAACATTGTAAATGCCGTTAGAAACCGCCGGTTGATCGCCGCGCACCGAGGGGCCCGCTCGCTTGCCCCGGAAAATACTCTGGCTGCGGCGCGAGCGGCTCTTGCAGCCGGCGCGCGGATGTGGGAGATCGACCTGCGAATGAGCCGGGACGGAGAACTCGTAGTGCTCCACGATCCTGACCTGAAGCGGACATCAGACGCGCAGACCAAATTTCCGGGCCGAAGTCCCTGGCTCGTTGACGATTTCACTCTTGGTGAACTCAAATCCCTGGATTTTGGCGCCTGGTTCGCCAAAGCCGATCCTTTCGGGCAAATCGCCGCAGGCGAAATTTCGCCGTCTGAGCTGGCCAGCTATTCAGACGAACCGGCGGTCACCCTTGAAGAGGCGATCCTGTTCACGATTCGCAACGATTGGCTGCTGAACGTAGAGATTAAAGATTTGTCGGGACGGCCCGGCCATGAGTCGATAGTGGAAAAAGTATTCAGGCTGCTCGGCTCGCTGGGCGCGGCTGAAAAAGTCCTTATTTCCTCCTTCAACCATTATTATCTTGCGCACATCAGAAGATTGGACAGGAATATAAGGACCGGAGTTCTTGTGAATAGCTTTCAAGCCGATCCCGTCGGATTGATGCAGGAACTTGACGCTTTTACCTTTAATCCGGGGTTGCGCGCCTTTTGGCCGCGGCAAATTCGCAGATTGAAGCAAAAGGGTTTCGGCGTGCTTGTCTGGGCCGTGAACAATCCCTGGCTGGCGGAAGGTTTTTTTGCCATGGGGGCGGACGGAATTTTCACAGATTTTCCTCAGAGATTTTCTCGAAGATGAGGGATTGGGAACCACGGATGGACACAGATAGACACAGATACAGGGACTGAGGAATTGAGGGATTGGGAACCACGGATGGGGGAGCGTTCAGGTAACTCAGCATCTGTCCTTTGTGGGATGAACTGAATGCTCAATGGCTTTCAATTCCAGGACTACCTCTTTACTCAAAAGCATTTTCTCGTTTATCAGTTTTTATCCGTGTTCATCCATGTTCATCCGTGGTTCTGTTGTCCCTTTTTGGTTCCGGCTTGGCCGGGTTAGGGATTTATACCAAGTTGCGTTCAAGCTGTGCTCAAGGCGATGGGTTGCGCTCCGCTCCACCCATCCTACACCCTGTGTCACTCTGCGTTAACCCGTAGGATGGGTGGAGCGGAGCGCAACCCATCACGATAATCTTGAACGCAACTCGGTATTAGGGATTGTGATTCCATGAGAATCTTGATACTGACAGCCCTGCCTCAGGAATACTCTTTTCTAAAAAAGCTGTTCCCTTCCTGGCGTCTTGTGAGAAAGAGGCCCACGAAGAAGTTCGCCTTCAAACTGCCCGGCAAGGAGATTATCCTGATCGAATGCGGCATGGGAGCAGGATCGGCCCAAAAAGCGCTTGGGGTCGAACTCGCGGGATTCAGCCCGGATCTTCTGATATTTTCCGGCTTTGCGGGAGGCCTTCATCCGGACCTGCAGACCGGGGTTGTCTGCTTTGCCGTGAGCGCGCGCGGAATATTTTCCGAAGAGGTTTTCCAATTCCGGCTCCCGGATGCGCTCTCGGATTTTCTCGCCCGGAATAATATCAGACCGGTCCTGATGCTTAGCGCCGAAACTGCCGGAGACAAGCAGGCGCTGTCTGCTCTTGCCTTCGGACAAATGGCTGTTTTGGACATGGAAACCGCAACGGTGGCCGCAACAGCCTGGAATAATAAAATACCCTTCATCAGCTTAAGGGCCGTAAGCGATCCCATCGGCCATGACCTTGGGTTCAATTTGAGTGATATTTCCGACGAGCGCGGGAGGATAAGTCTGACCGGGGTGCTTCTTACAGTAATGAGAAATCCTGCGACCTTGAGGGCGTTTTATCTTTCATGGTGCAATTCCAGGCGGGCGGCCAGGAATCTGTGCGGGTCGGTCGCCGCTTTTCTGGGGATCCCGGCCCCTTTGCTGGGCAAGATTGCCGGTGAAATCAAGATCGAGCGGCAGTGAGCGGGAATCCCCGGACGCTGACTAATGCCGGGACAAGCAAGTATATGCCGCTTCAGCGGAAATGTTTGAATTCTTATGGAGCGTGAACCATACCGTCGGCACGAGCAGCACTGACAACAGGAGCAGGTCCACGAGGCCGAGCAGCATCTCGCCGATGTAAAAAGTAACTGCGATATTGAACAGAAGGACCGAGAAGTAAAGCGCCGGTCCGAGCAGCCTCATCCAGGATGAGCGGCCGGCCGGCAACTCGAGTTTTGAATCGAGAAAAGGCGCCAGTTCCAGCGCCTGCAAGGCCGTAGTCAAGACAGCCCCGACGAACAGCCACCCTCCAAAATTGCTTAACGGGATCCCAAAGTAAAACCCCTCATGACGGTATCCGTAAATCAGGCCTAGAAACCACCTCGATCCCTGAAGGGCGACCGGATCGATAACTATGTCCAGCAGGACGAAAAGGAATGCCCCAAGAATCAGCGTCTGCCACGAGCGCCGAATACGAGGCGTTTCGAAGGTAATCAGATTCCCGGACGAAAGGGTTGCCGGGCTCATGAGAAAAACGGCCAGAGAGTAGCTGCAATAGGAAAGAAAAACATAAGAGAGTGAATCCATGAATGGGACCCCAAAAACCCATAGCTCCCTGTGCGCGGTGCTCTGTATGTAGAAATAATCCCCGTATGGAAATCCCCAGTGAATCGACGAAAATTCAGAAACCCATGCGAGGCCGTAGCCGAGCGGAATATAGACCAGCGTCCTTTTCCAGCCGATATGCCGCGAACCGGCAACAAGGTATACGGCAAGAAAAGCAAAAACATAGGGGCGAAGAAGGATGGTTCCCCAGAGGAGTTTTAGCAGATCATACATTCAGGTTCCACCTGAGCATCCGAAAGAGGTCCTTCAAACCCATCTGGCGCGCGATAGTGGGCTCGAACCCGCAGTGGACCATACACTGGGAGCACCGAGGGTCCTCGCCCGATACGTAATGGTCCCAATCGGTGCGGTCCATCAGTTCGGCAAAAGTGCGGTAATGAGTATCGGTTATAAGGTAACAGGGGGATTTCCAGCCCTGTGAGTTGCGTGTCGGATTTCCCCATGGCGTGCACTTAAGAGATCTTTTTCCGGACACAAATTCGAGGTAGAGAGGATTGCTGATTATCGGGAAATCGCGCCCCCAGGAGCTAATCTCGCGGAATTTCCTCACGATTTCACTTCTGGTCAGGAAGACGTCACGCACGACCTCTTCGTAGCTAAAACCAGGAGCCACAAGGATCCCGTCGACTCCGGCCTTTGTGAGCTGCTGGAAAAGCCTGGCAATATCGATAACCGAAGATTCGCGGTAAACAGTAGTATTGGTGCTTACACGGAAACCTTTGGCTTTGGCGGCCTTGATACCAGCAAGGGCCTTGCTGAATCCCCCCGGCTTTCCAATTATGGCGTCGTGAACATGCTCGGTCCCATCGAAATGGACGTTCCACGTGAAGTGCGGGTTCGGCCTGAAAAGTGATAACGCTTCCTCGAGCAACAGGCCATTTGTGCAAAAATAGATATGCCTGCCTCGTCCGAGCGTTTCCTCGACGAGTTGCGGGACTTGAGAATAGAGCAGTGGTTCTCCCCCGGTAATAGTGACTATGGGCGTCCCTGCTTCTTCGATTGATGTCAGACAATCTTCAAGCGACATTTCCCGGGAAAGGGTGTCATGGTACTCCCTGATCCTGCCGCAGCCGGCGCAGCTCAGATTGCATCGGTGAGTCGGTTCGAGCATCAATACTAGGGGAAACTGCTCGACTCCACGCAGTTTCTTGCCGACAAGATAGCTTGTCATCGAAACGTAAAGACTGGCTGGAAAACGCATCAAAACCTCGATTCTCAAAAGCTGGAACTCGAACAGTTCTTTGCTTGCGGCTACTGCTCCAGGTCGCCGCCTCTATTGCCGTGTAATGTATCCGTTTTGTCTAAACCAGGCGATTGCGTCGGACAGGGCCGTCTCGACAGGCGTCTGTGGGAACCCCAACTCCCGTATCGCTTTAGATGGGTCGAAAAACATGCGTTTCGCCGCCATCTTCACCCCTTCGTACGGGACCAGCGGCTCACGCCCGGTAACCAACGAGACGAGATGAAGAATTCGTGCAAGCCACAATATCGGGGTATAGGGGAGTTTCACCCTGGGCGCTGGAACTCCGGAGATCTCTTCCAGCATTGCAAAAATCTCCGCCAGCGTGAGATTACGGTTGCCCAGGATGTATTTTTCTCCGATTTTGCCTCTCTCCAAAGCCAGCCTGTGCCCTTCGGCAACGTCCCTCACATCTACAATATTGAGACCCGTATCGAGATAAGCGGGCATTTTTCTATTTAGAAAATCGACAATGATTTTGCCGGTCGGCGTCGGTTTGTGGTCTCCAGGGCCTACCGGCGTACTTGGGTGGACGAACACCAAAGGCAAGCCCTTCTCGAGGAATTTTTCAGCCTCCCGCTCGGCCAGGAACTTAGATCTCTTATAGTGTCCGACCATGTCATCGAGACAGACTGGAGTGTTCTCATCGGCTGGAGTTCCGTCCGAAACAAGCCCGAGTACTCCTACGCTGCTTGTATGCACCACCCGCCTGACTTCGCACGCCAACGCAGCCTGCATGACGTTGACCGTGCCGGTTACATTGCTCTCATAAATGTCGCGCGGGTTCCGAGCCCATAACCTGTAATCGGCTGCGACGTTAAAAACCGCCTCAGCCCCCGACATAGCGCTCATCACCTCGTCGGCATTGCGAATGTCGCCGATCCGCCATTCGATGCCGGGCAGGTCCCCGTATCTAGCCGATTGTGTGCGGCAAAGCGCCCTCAGGCACCATCCCGTGCGAATCAAGGCCGCTGCAACGTGATGTCCAATGAACCCGGTTGCTCCAGTTATAAAGGCTGCAGGCATCTTATACCTCTCATGCTCCGGTCTTTCGACCCGCTTTCCTATAACAGAACGAAGCGCAAATAGAAACCCAAAGATAAAAAGCGAGGGGCGCGGAGAAGCACGCAGGCGGAAAGAGGCTTATGCGAAACACATGATGTTACATGGCGCTAGCCTGGCCGTGTGAACCGGAGTTCAGGGCTGTTAACCATATAACCGTGCAATTCCTCCAGGTCGGTAGTTTCCAGGCGGTAAACGATCCCCTCCCATCTGTCCCTTATCCCCCCCTGTTCCGGAGTGCGGTCATTGAAGAGAAAGCGAATATTCGAACAAGGGGCCAATGCAATTTCTTTAATCTCATGGAGCTTATTACAAAGCGCCTCCGCAAATATCGCCACTGAGCCGTTTATCACTTGCAGCGGCACACCGCTCTCAAGAGCTTTATCCAGATGCGCCCTGAAGCGGGTGAGGCATTGCGGGAGCATTGCCCGGAGCGGAGTTGTCCAATCCGTAAACGACCCTGTGGTTTCGATTATTACCAGACGTGTGGGTATAGACCTGGAATTAAATTGGATCACTTCATCGCCGTCATCGTAGAAAATCCTGCCGGTACGCGGGCTCGCTCTGCCGAGTACGAGTGTGAAGGTCGCCGCGTCGCCCAGCAGTCCGGACAGACTCTTTATGAAATTAGGGTTTTTGTAGCAGGAGATCGGAATCTTATCGGTGACAACACCTGAAATATACTGCCGCTCAAAGAAAAAGGCCGGGATGACCCCCAATCCGGGGACCCGCTCATCCAGCCTTATCTCGCTGTAGGAAAGGATGGGAAACCCCAGTCGAGCTGCAGCGTGCAGTCTGTCGAAAATATAGTTGCGGTAGTTGAACGTCTCGGTAACAGCTTGTTCCAGGGGAATGCCCATCTTTATGCGGTGAATGACGTCCCATTTCATGAGCCGCAAAATACGAATCGAATCCTGTTCGTCTCGAGTCGTCATGACTGCCAGATAGACTTCTCTTTCCTCTCCCGAAGCCTCTCTTGCGCTCTGCGACTCCTCTATGCGCCCGACATTAATTGAGATGAGCCCGCCTGATTTTTCCCAAAAATGCGAGATCAGACCATGGACACGAGGATGCACCCCGGGGTCGAACCTGAGTTCATCCCCAACGATAGACGCTCCGGGCAGCCATTTCACATTTAGATGAAATTCGGGGCTAAGGTCGAGCGCCCATTCTTCGATCTCTTCTTCGTTGATATCGAAAAGACGGCAGAACATGGTCGTTCGCCACACTGGGTTATGATAATCGTCCACCATCAGCTCGGCGCCAGCCGATTTGGCGAAATGAGAGGCGAAACGGTCAAAGGCCCCTTGAACTTTCTCTGCACTTTGAGAGGCAGGGAGGGCTTCGAGCAGACTGACAACTTCCTCGATACCTGCGAAATCCAAACTTACCTCCGCAGGCAGAAAAAAGCTCAATTCACGCACACCCCAGCTATTTTCGCGCTGGGAAAGGTTCCGAATCTCCCTGAGCCGAGCGAGGGCCTCTATGCGGTCCTGTTCGAGCAGCGTTCTTATATGGATGAATTCGTCGTACGTGAGAAACCTGCCTCCGGTGGGCGCATTATAATAAACGGTCAATCCGGTGCTCACCTGCACTTTGCTTGCCTGCACGTGAGAGCAAATTTCCTCTATGGATCTTGGGGTCGGAGACATTCGCCAGCTTTCACCTCTTTGGCGCACTTGCCTTCGTATCTCCGGAATATGCAACCCGGTGAACTGAATTCGCTCTCGGGGGAAGAACAACTGCAGTATCTGGTCCGCAGCAAAAACGCGTTCCATATCGGATGGATCGGATCGAACCAGGATCAGAGCATCGCGAATGAGCAGCGGCACCGCATCCTGGTAAATCTCGAGTTCACGCTCCTTGATTTCATGAAAATCTCTTTTGGGCGATCTACGCTTGAGAAGTTCGATCATAATCGAAGCGTGGCATGCATGAATGCCCCGGACGCTAACTATTGTGCGGTGTTTTGGAAATACTGATGCAATCGGACTCAGCAGGTCCCCTTTTAGGTCTGTCGCGAAAAAATCGGGACCGATAAAAGTTATACCCATTTTTTCGCGCGGTTCCAGTGGTCCTTCAAATACAATGTTTTCGGGCAAAAAGGTCATACCCACCGTCTAATCTGAAAAATATGGCCCTCTATAATGCTCCCAGGGTGCAAAGTATCACGGAATCCATATATTTTGTATAGCACAAACTTTTGAGGCAAGGTATTTATCATAATTGAGTAATTTTCTTTCTCATCTATGTCTTGGCTCCATAGCAGGAGGAAAAGTGAAATGCGCCGATTCAAAATCTTTCCAGTCGTGGTGCTTTTGCTGACTGCGACCGGATTATTCAGCGAGCCTGTTTTGGCTCAAACTTTTATTAGACTCGGGGTCTATCTGCCCATGACGGGCGGTGTCGCCGCGTATGGCAAAATGACGTGGTCGGGTATACAGATCGCGAACTATATGGAACCCGAAGTTTTGGGAAAAAAGATCGATCTCGTGCTCCTGGATACAAAAAGCGAACAAATCGAAGCATCCAACGCAGTTTCCATGCTTGTCGAGATGCAAATTGCGGGCATAATAGGCGAAGCTATCAGCGCCAATACCATGGCAGGCAATCCCATATCGGAGAAGGCTCATATCCCGAGCATCAGTCCCACGGCGACAAACCCGCTTGTCACTCAGGGCAAAAAGTACACTTTTCGGGCCTGTTTCATCGACCCGTTTCAGGGTGAGGTTGCCGCAAGGTTTGTTAACAACACCCTCAAAGCCAGGACCGCCGCTCTAATAATCGATCACTCCCAGGACTACAGCGTGGGATTGGGAAACTTCTTCGCCAAAGAGTTCGAGCGGCTTGGCGGCAAGATCGTTTCCAAAACATTCATCCAGACCGGAGATCAGGATTTCTCCGCTCAGCTTTCCTCGATCCAGGCAAACAAACCCGACCTGATTTATGCCCCTATCTATTATACCGAGGACGCTTTGTTGGCCAGACAGGCTCGAGATTTGGGGATCGATACACCCATTATGACCGGCGACGGCGCTCAGGTTGACCAGTTGATCCAGATAGGGGGCAAGGCCGTGGAGGGAATGTATTTTACAGGCCATTTTCACAAGAACGCCGCAACGACAGACCGCGCAAAAGAATTCACCCGGCTCTTTGAAGCCAAATACAAAGAGGAAATAAGCGCTTACTCCGCCCTTGGGGCCGATGCCTATTTCCTTCTGGTCGACGCGATAAAAAGGGCCGATTCCACAGAAGGACCAAAGGTCCGGGACGCGCTCGCAGACACTAAGGATTTCAGGGGGGTTTCCGGCATCATGACAATGGGACCTGATGGAAACCCAATAAAAAGCATGGTTATCAATAAGGTCGAGAACGGGAAAATCGTTTATGTCGCCACAGTAACCCCATGAAGGCGCACGAGCAGGTTCAGCCAAATTTTTAGGAAAGAAGACCGCCACAGGCGCTGGACCTTTTTCCCTGTCCAGAGGTTTTTAGCAATGAGGCATAAAGTGAAGGAATTAATGACCGGACTTTCGGAAATCGCGGTGATAGACGAAAATTCCACTCTTTTCGAGGCGGTGCTGGAAATTGACATGGCCCGGACAAGGCGCCCGGACGGCATGAGATGTCCGGCTGCGGTTGTGGTGGATCAAGAAAGAAAAGTGGGCGGTTTCCTTGAATTCAGAACTCTACTGAGAGGCCTTGAGCCGAGGCTCGACGAGTTTATCGAATCAGCAAAGAAGGGCGGATTCTCCCCTGACAAGATCGGATTGGAACTGCAAAAATACGGTCTTCGGGATGACGCCCTCGATGGTTTGTGCCACAAGGCTGGGGAGATATTGATAAAATCGCTTATGACTGTCCCTGAAGAGAGTCAGATAACCAATGCGGAGGATTCAATAAACGAGGCGATCTATCAGATGATTGTTTCCGGGCATGATTATCTGTTTGTCAGGGATGGGCAGGCGCTGGCGGGCGTAATCAGCCTTTCGGATATCATGAGCCACATTTGCGATACGGTGAAGGCCTGCCGGATATAGCAAGGAAGTACTACGGATGCAGTTGTCAACAGGTTTTTCGATACTGCGCAAGGCCAAATGTGCTATATTGCGCCCGTCTCGAAGAGCTGGTCCCCAAGTTAGCCTCAATATCGGCTAACGAGTCGGTGATTTTTTTCTTCGGCCTGGAAAAAACCCATTTTACTGCTGAGTTCAGATTCGCGGATTCACTCGCTGCTGACGGCCCCAATCCGAATCTTGAGGCTATGCTGATGATTGATCTTGCCGATTCCGCTTGTTTTCGCGGCGCTATTCTTTCTACGACCAGGCTGCCGAGCGCAGACGAGTCCGGCGAAGCTCCTTTCAAACCTCGTCTGAGATCGGGACGACCCGCATCCATCAAGAAAATAGTCCTTCTGTTTCTGCTGCTTCTGGTTTCACAGTGTTGGCAGGCAGGTTTTTCCAAAGCGTCCGATATACCTGCGGGCCGTCTGCTCAATCCTCAGGGATCTGTCGGCGTTCTCCCGGCAGGCAAGGCTTCCTGGGAGGAGGCGTTGAACGGCCGGGACCTTTTTGCCGGAGATTCAGTAAAAACCGGCCAGGATTCCCGCGTTTCGATTTTGTGTATCGACGAAACGCAGTTGAAATTGAATGAGAATACCGTTGTAGTCCTCAAGAGCAGTGCGCCTTCCGCGAGGATGGGGGTCGCCGTTCCGGCGGCGCAAAGAGAGGCGGGCGCAAGTCTCTACGAGGTGCCGGCAGGAGAAATCTGGCTGCGCAACAAGAATGAAAAAGCTCGCTTTGAGGTCAAGACTCCTGCCGTAACGGCGGCAATTCGCGGAACTGAATTCAATCTGAAGGTGGACCGAGCCGGCGCAACTTCCCTCGTCCTTCTGGAGGGCAGACTAACTCTGGCCAATCCTCAGGGGCAGATCGATCTTGATTCCGGGGAAGAAGGCCTTGCCGAGGTCGGCCGGGCGCCTGTCAAAAGAGTTATCCTGCAGCCGAAGGACGCTGTTCAGTGGTCGCTCTATTATCCGGGAATCTTCAGCTACCG
>PLSV01000392.1 GCA_003165235.1 Syntrophobacteraceae bacterium | reverse complement strand
AAATTGCAATCATGAATACGTCTAGTTTCTTATTTAAGCGCTCATGGGGATAAACCCCGCTCCTACAACATTGTCGAACGGCTCATTCGTAGGGGAGGGTTTAATGCCCTCCCGGAGCACCCGAACTGAATGCAACGTCGTATTAGATTTGAAAACAAATGAGCGCCATTCAAATAATGATTGTGGAAATCCTTGGCAACCTTCTAACGTTGCATCTATTTAAGTGGAGTGGAATAAAAAACCAGGAGGCATGGACAAATTTCAAAACGGCAATACCTTATTTTAGGTACACAGGTAAGGAGTCTTAACGAAACAGAGTTAAAGGAGGACAAAACATGAAGGCTAACTCAGCTCTGATTATAGCGTGTTTGGCTCTTGCTTCCCTCATGGTCGTTGGGACGACAAGAGCCGAGGCTCAGTGTTGCGGTCTCGACGTGCTTGCCGCGCCTTTCGTGGCGGCTGGGTATGTAGTTGAGGGAGCGGCGGTGGTGTCGTACGCTGTCGTGACGGCCCCTTTCACTGCTTTCAGTTGTGGGACCTGCGGCATTAGCGTATGCAATCCGTGCAACACTCCCAGGGTTGGATTGGCGCCCGGCAATTATGGTCAATACTGAGTATGAGTTACAGCAGACTCGATCTATATTGATTTTGACTTAAACTCTAAACTCGGGCGGCCCGGGCGACTCTTGCCCGGGCCGCCGCCGCAAAAGGACCGGTAATTAGGTCACCCGAGGAAGGGTCGTTTCAGACATGGCGAAGCGTCTCCGCAACAGTTGCTGAGGCCGCGCGGTTTGTCACTGAAATTCCTGGCGGATTACCGGATCGAACCCGGGGACCTTCGTCGGCGTAACACGACCATACTCCAGCCCAGCAAAGTCACTCCCACGATGAACCAGTATCCCGGGACCATCGCCATCCACGGACCATACCACCACATCATGGCTGAGAGCAGCATGCCGCCGGCAGCGAGCGCCAGAAACTCAGGGTAGAGATCGGGCCGATAACGCAGTACCATCAGGAGCACATAATAGCCGGGCGCCAGCAACGGCACGAACCAGCGGATAGTGGCGCATACCCCCGAGGCGTTGTTGGAGCCCCATGCATAGACAAGCCAGACAGCCCCACTCCAGGCGAGCGAAAACAGCATCTCGGGCATCTCGGGCAGGAGCGCTCGTTTTCTGAGCATAACCGCGATGCCGCCCAAAGACGCCAGAATCAATACGGGCTGGTGCAGCAGAAAGCCCTTTTTGCCGAACAAAAGTTCCAGCGCGTAACCCAGGCCGCGCCAGATGCCGCGATGAAGCCAGGGGCCGCTGGCATTGCTCGAGTTGAAGGGTGAGCCGTGCCAGAAAAGATATTCAGCGACGGTGTTGACGGGGCGGAATGTCCCGCCGATGTGATAATTGAGCGCATGATGAAGGACAATCAAGGGGAGAGCGGAAAGAAGAAACAGGGCTGCCATGCCCAGGCCCCTTCGCCCTATGACGCGGCACCGGTAGATGATCAGAGGCGCAATGGCGATAAGCAGAAGAGGACCGACGGCAAAGTCCATGCAGTAACCCAGGCCGGTAAGCAGTCCCATGCCTGCCAGCAATCCACGAGGCGATGGGGTCTGAAGAAGCCGTTGCGGCAGGCAGTGGAGGCAAACCATCAGAGCAGCCGCCACGGCGAGCAATCCCTCATGGCTGTTGACCTGTCTGGCATACGTGAGAGCCGATGAACCCAGAGCAAAACTGATAGTCACGGCAAACGCCCTGGAGCTTCCGGATAATATTCTGCGTCCTAACAGGTGAATGCAGAGCACCGCCGCCACATACGCCAATCCCGAGGAAATGATGGTCATCGCGTAGACGAACAGGTCGGGCCGTGAGCGGGCACGCAATCCGGCAATCCACTCCAGCGCCTGATAGCAGGCGGCCATCAAAAGGGCCGGGACCATGGGTTTATCCGAATAGAATCGGCCCTCGATCATGACCTTATCAAACGTGCCGCTTTCCATGAGAAACGGTTGCCGTGGGTCATAAGGCAAGGCTCCGGTTCTCTTGGCCCTGGCCGGATCGACGAAAATTGACCGGTCAATGGACAGCGTCCCGAAATCCACCAGACTTTCGACCACGGCCAGGCGGCTGCCGTCGTTCCAACCGCCGGCGTAAGGCCGCGCGCTGACCAGCGCCACAGTCAGGCTCACCATCAAGACTAAAATCAGTTCGCTGCGGCTCACATTCTGGATCATGGCGGTGAAAGTTCACTCGACTTCAAGCTTTAGTTTCCTTCCCGCATTATGGAGCTTCAATTCCCTGGCGCCTGGTTGCGGGCTGCCGTTAAACAGGACTTCGGCTCCGAATTCGACCCGGCAAATGTATGCGATTGTATCCTGGAGCTCTTGCCTGCGAGAAGGTCTGCGCAAATCTTCCAATTCAGCCACAACCGGATTGATAGCGATCTCTCCTCGTCCGGCCGAAGCCACAATCTTTTCGGCGGCGTTTCTCTGTTCGCGGTACGAGATGCCGTATTCTCCGGCAGCCCCGTTGTTTGCGTCCACATAGGATAGAACGAAAGGGTATTGAAGCGCATACGAGATCAGCCCGGCAAACAGCAGGACCCTGACCGGGTTTCTCCATGATTTTCCGTATTCATGGAGGACCAGGATTCCCTCAGAGAGGGCCAAAATTGAAAAAGGAAGTATGATCGTGTACTGATGGGGATGCACGGCAAGATTGAGGATGAAGTAGACCAGGAAAAGATACCCGATGGAAAGCGGGCAAAGCAGGTCCTTCAGATCGAACCGCGCTGCCGGGCCGGGTGATGCCGGTCTGAAATATTGCACGGCGGCTTTGGCATAGTTGAAAAATCCCAACAGGAACGGAAGCGCAAGAAAGTAGCAAAAAATCAGGACTCCGCCGGGAAAAGGCGGAACGGGCCAACTCCATACGCTATTGCTTCCGGCAAGCAGGTGGGTCCAGAAATGGTTTCCCGTCGCAGTAAAGACGATCCATTTAAGCGCGATTGCTCCGAAGAACTTATGTGGACTTCTTGCCGCCCATTGTGTAATGCCGGTCTGCTGGAAGTGAAGCAAGAAAAAGCTCACATAGGGAATGAGAGGCAGAACGAAGGCAATAAACCCGCCTGCCGCCCACAGAATGGTTGTTTTTGGCCGATTAGCCGCCCCGATCGCCGGCTCGTTTGCTGCGAGTCTGAATGAGGCGGCAGCAAAGCAGATCAGCAGAATTACGTAAAATACGCCGCTGTGGTGTAACTGGAACACAATCGAGGCAAACAGGCCTATGGGCAGGAAAAAATGGGGTTTTTCGCGAACCCTGAGCACCATCAGCACCAGGGGAATTACGAAAAGCAACAGCAGGTTTGGCGGCCAGATTTTCCGGCTGCACATGATCAAATAGGGTGATAATGAAAAGAGAAATACACAAAGGAGAAACTGTGTCCGGTTCCTGGCGAATGTGGCGAAGAAAAGGACCGAGAGCATAAGGACGGCTATATTCACGGCAAGGAAAAAAGCGGTAAGGGTGTATGGATCGGCGCTGCCGGCTGTAAACAGGCCCATGATATAGGTGGCGACCGGCGCATTGGGGATGCCGACGCTGGACTGCAAGCCATGCTCGATCCACCAATGATGGGCAGGGACCGAGAGCCCCTCCATGATTGTCCCCAGTTCATCCCCCTTGAATTCGAAAGTATCCAGACGAAAGGCGCGAAGGAAGATCCCCAAAGCCAGGATAGCCCACATGCCGATCCTCGCCCTTTGGGACATCTGCGCCCACAGCCGTCTGAATGCAGCACGTGAAGAACCCGTGGATATCGGTCCCTCGATGTTCATATGAGCCTCATGAATCGAGAAATTGAGGGATTTGGGAATTGAGGAATTGAAAAATCCTTAAATCCCTGAATCCTTAATCACCGGTCCTCATGCATTGCAGGCAGAGCAGCCGGCCCGGCGCAACGAATGTACGGTAGGGTGCTCCGCAAGCCGGGCATTGCCGCTCAGGCCCCTGGGGAATCCCGAGCGGCTCGACGGGACGCCGATCCAATGCAAGCCGAACAAGACTGAGTATCGCCTGCGCGACGGCAGCCCTCGGCATCTTGGAAGATCCATACCCACGGTCGTGAAAGTGGATGGGAACCTCCTTAATGATCAGTCCCCGGCGCGAAAGACGGGTGATGCAGGTCATGAAAAAACTATAGCCGTTGGCGTTGACCGTCTCGACCAAACCAGGCGGGACGCGGTCCAGCCGGACAGCGCGAAGAGACGTCGTATGCTCGGCTACAGGGAGCCGCAGAACCAGGCGGGCGAGGCAGTTCGCAGTGTGGCTCAGGAAGCGCCGCCAGCCCTTGTAATCGGTTCGCCCGCCCGGGCAGAACCGGGAACCGACTGTGACGTCGGCGCCGGCGTCCAATGCGGCGAGAAGGCGGGGCACATCCTGTGGGTCGTGAGACAGGTCTGCATCCAGTGTTACAATGCGGGAATAACCGTGGACACTCGCATAGAGCCATCCGAGCTTATGGGCGGACCCTACGCCGAGCTTGCCTGGTCTGACGATAACATGCACCCTCGGTTCGGCCGATGCAACCGAGCGCAGATACTCCGTCGTACCGTCTGCGGAGCTGTCGTCCACGAACAATAAATCGGATCGCACGGGCAGCGCCAGGAGCGCATCGACGAGAGTTCTTATGGTCCCTTGTTCGTTATAGGTTGGGACAAAAACGAGTGTATTTTCTTGTGGCATTCACACAGCCTGCGGTTGGAATCCTTATCGTCATGATTTTGCGCTCTTTAACTGATCGAGATCCCGATCGACCATTGTTGGTGTGAGATCCTCGAAAGACATTCCGGGCTCCCAACCGAGTTCTTCGCTTCGGTATGACGGACTTTTCCGCTCACAAATTCAAGACCTCTCCTGTCGGATTCTTTCTGAAAAGGCTCTTGGGAGGCGCGAAAGGCAAATTGAATCATCCAATATCCTGCTTGAAAAGGCAAGAGGAAGGTCAACTCGAGCGCTTTGGGCAGTTTCAGGCAACTCTGCGCCGCCTTGAACGGAATAGTGGCGGCCGGGGAAACAAAGGATCGAGCAGCAAATCAGCATGGCCGCAGGAAAGGGCGCCGCAAAAGAGTTGTCAATACGAAAGGAAAGTTTTATATGGAGCGGACATTTTTTTATCAAGAAAAGGCATCCCCCGAACGCCCAACGCGTACGACTTCCGCCAAAAGGCGGTAAGAGGAATGACCAGATTAGACACTTCAGGGGATGCCTTCCGGGCTATGCATCACTCGTCGCATAGGGATGCCCGCTAGAGCGTTTCACCAAATAATCGCTTAGCGTTGTTAACAAATCTGTCATACGAGGAGCAAACGTGAAGATCATCTGCCCATCATGTCATTACGTCGGGGAAAGCAAGGGAATCGCCAAAGGCTCTCGAAAAGTCGAAATTACGCTCTGGTGCTGTTTTATTCTACCCGGCATGCTGTATACCATGTGGCGACAATCCAAGGACGGCCAATACCAGGGGTGTCCACAATGCCACGAAGCTAACGTTCGGCTGATGAAAAGAAAAGAGTGGCAAGCATATGAACGAAACGGAAAGCTGCCTGCCGAATAATTTCCCAGATTCCACTCCCGTAACGCATCCAAGGACCCTGCCAAAATTCCACAGCGGAGCTTCCGGCTCAAGCCGGTAAGAGGGAAGCAAGGGCCGGCAGGAGGATCAGTTATGATCCTGCTGTGTCGAGTCGACAGGCATTCTGGACAGGACTTCTTCCAGTCTGAGCGCCTCCTCCAGAATTACCTTGGCATACTTGCCCGGCTGGGAACCGGGGTCCAGGGAAATGGCCAATCTCCTGGCGAACCCGCCTACAGCCGTGAGGGGATTTCGTATCTCGTGGGCAACCGCCTGGAGAGTGTCGGTCACCATTTTTTCCTTCTGGTCGATGGACGCGAAGGAAGGCAGTTTTTCCTGAAGCTGCTCTGCCGAGAATTGCGAAATCTTCTGGGAAATCCGCGCCAATGCGCTATTGGCTTTTTCCATGACCTCCATGAGATCCTTGTCTTTGTCTATCTCCAGCTTCAGGCCCTGGGCGATGGCTTCAACCTCGGAGAAGGTTTCGAGAACGATTTCATGGATGTCTTCATAGCTGAGCCGGAGGATTCTTTCTGCCTCCGCGTAAAAGGCGCGAAATGCTCCCGGCGCCTTGAGAAGGACCCTCGAAAAGAGTCTCGCCAAATCACACAGGGCGCACAGAACCGGGATGTCCGGCAGGCGCGCCGCCTCGCCATGAAGCCGCTGGCAGGCAACGATGTGATCGGGAAACCTCCAGTACCTCAAGGCGGCGGCGCCAACCTGCCGGTGGTCGATGCCATAGGCGGCCCTCTCGTTTGCCAGGAGTTCGCCGAGCGGCTCCAGGTCCAGTTCGAACCGGCCAGGCCGCCCCTTTATGAACAGATCGAAGAGAATGGGCAGCCCTATTTCCAGGGTCATCGCACTAAGGAAAGCCTCCTCGGGGTGAACGGCCCCGGAGCGCTGGGCAAGCGCTTTGGCGATCAATCCCCGGTACAGGGAGACTCGCCAGAACATTTCATAGTCAAACTGCTCGACCCTGCCCATGGGAAAGGCCCCCCGAAGCGAAATGGACAGGGCCATTAGTTTTACCTGGTTGCCGCCAAGCCTCATAACGGCATGGGACAACGTGGCTGCGGGACGGCCGGTCCCAAAGGCCGAACTGTTTGCAAGATTCAAGAGCCGGACGGTCAGCGATGGGTCTTTTTCGATCAGCGTGACCATCTGTTCGATAGAGGCGTCCTCATCGGATGCAAGTTCCAGGAGCTTTACAGCGAGCGCCGACAAAGGGGGCAGCGCGTAGCCTGATGCAAGCTGCCGCATGATTTTTTGTTCAGTGTCGTACATGCTCATAAGACCGCATTCGCGCAGTTCTGCAGGCGCTTGGTTGGAGACCTATCATGCACACGCCTCTTGCGGGCATCTCTAAGAACGATACCGGAAAACGGCCCCTATCACAGCACGATTTTAGTCCCGAGGACCCCGAGGAACTTTCCCAGCCAATCGGGATGCGCAGGCCATGCAGGCGCTGTTACAAGCTTTCCGTCTACATGCGCCCGGTCGACTGCAATATCAACATACTTGCCACCCGCCAGATTGACCTCGGGACCCACCGCAGGGTAGGCGCTGCATGCCTTGCCCTTGAGCACTCCGGCTGCCGCCAGCAGTTGAGGCGCATGGCAGATAGCCGCAATAGGTTTGTCTGATTTCGCAAAATGCTGCACAATGCTCAAAACTTTTTCGTTCAGCCGAATGTACTCAGGGGCTCTGCCGCCGGGGATGACAAGAGCGTCGTATTCCTCAGGCTTCACATCATCAAAACTTGCATTAAGTGTGAAGTTGTGGCCCCGTTTCTCGCTATAAGTTTGATCGCCTTCGAAATCATGAACCGCCGTGCGAACGTAATCGCCGGCTTTCTTGCCGGGGCACACCGCGTGCACAGTGTGTCCAACCATCTGCAGCGCCTGGAATGGCACCATAGTCTCATAGTCTTCCACATAGTCGCCGACAAGCATCAAAATCTTCTTTGCAGCCATAATGATCTCCTTTCCGGGTCAGTTTCATTTCGAGAATTGGAGTCCGCGAATCACAATGTTGTTTCATCTTACTCGATATTATCCAGTCTTGTGAATCAGAACCTACAGACCCGCAGGCCAGCTACTTTTTGCAGATATTATCACGGTGTATAAACTGCAGCAGCGTCATCAAATCAGATATTTGCGGATCGTCAATGAGCCAGTGATGTAAAAAAGCCAGCAACAGGGCCGCGTAGGGCTGCTGCTCCCGTCGGCCAGATAGTAGTTCACCCGCAGGCCCTCGTTTCGTGATGTGAGAAGCCCTGCCTCTTCGAGGTTTTTCAGGCAACTGGAGGCTGCCGGCTCTGAGACGCCCAGGGCAGCCTGAATTTCACATGCGCACAGACTCCTTTGTTGGAGCATTTTGATGATTTTCACGCGGTTGCGCTCCGAGAGCGATTTCATGACGTGAATGAATTGGTCCATGCGAATCCGTCCTGTACGTATAGGGGCGCCAATCAAACAATCTCAAATATATTGATGCCTGTCACGAAAAAAGAGAATTGAATTCGGAGTTCATGGGCCTTTGT
Organism: Syntrophobacteraceae bacterium; assembly: GCA_003165235.1. GTDB lineage: Bacteria > Desulfobacterota > Syntrophobacteria > Syntrophobacterales > Syntrophobacteraceae > SbD1. The sequence goes on along the minus strand of PLSV01000392.1, from coordinate 12,602 downwards.
GCAGCCGGTCCAATTTCCATCTCATTTATGGAAGATTCGTTATTCCCCATTCCCTGCCCTCCCTCGTTTTTTTGCCGTTTCTGGTTGCCGTTTCTGGTTGCCGTTTCTATTGCCGCTTCTGGTTGCCGCTTCAGGTTGCCGTTTTGCAGGGCGAATTCGCTCAGTGGTATCCTTCCTGAACCGGATCAGGACAGGGAATTGGGACAGGGAAACACGGCTGGAAAAACTGACGCAGGGACGCGGAGACAAGACCCGGGCGGTGAGACCCACCCCGTCTCACTCGAAGCATGGGGGAATCAGCGAAAATGAAGTGCGAGCAATGTGGCATGGAGTTGGATTTAGTCGAGGTTTTGGAGAGGGAGCGAGTCTGGGAGTGCTGTGAGTGCGCCTACACCCTCACGATCAAAAAAGGCTTCGCGCCAAAGATTCTCTACGATGGTCCGCCGCCGCTTGACTATTACTACCACGACTAAAGGAATTGAGGGATTTAATTCCGAACCCTTAATTCCAAATTCTTCAGTTCGTTTTTATCCTTCAATCCCATTTTGCGGGGGCGCCGATATTGAAAACCCGAGATACGAAGCCGCAAACTCAAAACTCGAAAGTCCACGGCCAACTGGCGGCAGATCTGGCCGGATACGTTTTCGACCCGTATGGATGGGTGCTCCACGCCTTTCCCTGGGGCGAGGGGGAGTTGGCCGGGTTCGACGGCCCGGATACGTGGCAGCGTGAGCAGCTCGAAGGAATCGGCGCAAAGCTCAGGGGAGGACCAAACCGGCCCGCGGAGCTTCGAGATCCACGGATCAGGTCAGGGGCAGGCCCTGGCTGCGGTTATGCCGGTGAGATCGTCCGCGAGGCGACGGCCTCAGGTCATGGTATTGGAAAGTCAGCATTGGTCGCATGGCTTGTCCTTTGGGCCATAACGACCTTTGAGGACACAAAGGGCGTCGTCACGGCGAATACCGAGACGCAGCTCAAAACGAAGACCTGGTCAGAGCTTGCCAAGTGGTTCCGGCTTTGCCGTTTTACCCGCGATCTTTTCGAGCTGACCGCAACGGCGATCTATTGGGCCGATCCTTCGCATCAAAAAACCTGGCGGATAGATCAGGTCCCATGGAACGAAAGAAACACCGAAGCCTTCGCAGGGCTTCACAACAAAGGGAAGCGCATCCTTCTAATCTTTGACGAGGCGAGCGCAATCCCCAACGTTGTCTGGGAGGTTTCCGAGGGGGCGCTGACCGATGAGGGCACACAGATTATCTGGTGCGTATTCGGAAACCCGACGCGGAACACGGGCCGGTTCAAAGAATGTTTTACCGGCAAGCTGCGCCATAGGTGGAACGCGCGCCAGATTGACTCCCGCACGTGTTCGCTTACGAACAAGCAGCTCATTCGGCAGTGGGCGGACGATTACGGCGAGGATTCCGACTTTTTCAAAGTCCGCGTGCGGGGAATGTTCCCTTCGATGTCGGCAAAGCAGTTCATATCCGTTGCAGATGTCGACGCGGCATACGGTCGGCATTTAAGGCCTGACCAGTACAGTTTTGCTCCAAAGATTCTTGTTTGCGATCCCGCCTGGGAAGGCGACGACGAGTTGGTGATCGGCATTCGCCAGGGCCTGGCTTTTTCCATTTTGCGAACGATGCCCAAAAACGACAACGACATCCAGGTAGCAAATATCCTCGCGAATCTGGAGGATGAGGAGCACGCGGATGCGGTCTTTATCGACGCGGGCTATGGGACGGGGATAGTTTCAGCCGGCAGGACGCTTGGGCGGAACTGGGTGCTCGTATGGTTTGCGGGCGAATCGGCGGACCCTGGCTGTCTCAACAAGCGGGCCGAGATGTGGAAGCTCATGCGCGACTGGTTGAAAGAGGGCGGCGCGATCCCCAAGGACACCGCGCTCTATAACGATCTGATCGGACCTGAGACCGTGGCCAGGCTGGACGGCAAGATTCAGATCGAGGCCAAGGCGCATATGAAGGAACGGGGATTGAGATCTCCAAACAGGGCGGATTGCCTCGCGATAAGTTTTGCCTTTCCTGTGGCTGCGCGGAGAGGCCGGGCGGCAAAGGCCGTATCTGCGCAGACAGAGTACGATCCATTTGCGGAGATTGATGCAGCCTACAAAACATAGATGAGGTGAGCGATGGGGGTTCCTCAAATTCAACAGGCGATGCAGGGCGGCGGCGGGGCGGGAGTGCCTCCGGACGTGGCGCAGCAGATTGCGCCGGCCGAGCAGGATGCCGCGAAGCTGGTCAGTGCGGCGGCGAAGGGCAAAAAAGGAAAGTAGGCCGATGGTCGAGCCTGTGATCCAGCAAATTTTGGACCGGTGGAAGGCCATTCCGGAGACCTCGGGACCGGATCGCGGCGGGATCGATTTCAATGAATATCGCCGGCGATATGACGGAACGCGTGCGGACCTGGTGGTTGTAGCCAGGGCGGCCGGCGAGCTGCTCGGTATTCCGGCGTATGAGGGGCTCAAGCGTGCCGCAACGGAATATCTCGAGGCTGAATTGAGGTGGCGCGAGTTCCTCGCGCGGTGCAGCGTCTACGTTTATTGATGGAGAAGCATATGAGCGTTTTTAAGGAATGGCTGGGGTTTGGGAAAGGATATCAGCCGAGCGTTTTTGACAGTCCGCATGAGGCGCCGGCGAAGCCTGCGGTGAATCTGGAGATTTTGATCCGCGAGGGCGCAGCGCTGAAAGACGAGATCGACGGCAAAGCAGCCAGGCTGCGGGTGATAAACCAGACGCTGGCCGAGAGCGCCCGGTTCGAGAATGGCAAGGAGACAGCCACGCTGTTTGGAGCCGGCTACAAAGTCAAAGTGAGCCAGCGGGAAAGTGTGAGCTGGGACCAGGAGCGCATCCTCAAGTTTCGGGAATATATCAATGAGGGAAAATTCGAGGAATTATTCAAGGTAGTCTATGAGCCCACGTCCAAAAAGACGATCGACGGGTTTATAGCCCATGCGGATAAAGAGCTCTCAAATGGCCTGAAGTGGTGCATGAGCGTTAAGCCGGCAACGCCGCAGGTGAGCTACGAGAAGCTCGAAGAAGGGAAGTGAATCAAATGGGTATGCCGAGTGTTCCAGCTACTCCGCCGGCCGCTCCGCCGCCGCCGAGTTTACCGGATTCGGGCGTGCAGCAGGCCGGACAGAATCAGAGAAACCTGGCTGCGATGGCGTATGGCGCGTCACAGACGATTCTAACGAGTCCGCAGGGCTTGCAGACGCCGGCGAATACGACGGCCAACACGGGGAAGAGTTTGCTTGGAGGGTAGATGGGCAGCGTAGCATTAATGCCGGCAGAGTCCAGGGACAAGATCCCTCTTACGGCGCAGCTTAACAAGATCCCGCGAATAAGCGATCTTCGGAGGTACGTGGATAGGAGGCTGGTGGGGCTGCGGGTGGACCGCTGGAGCTACTGGCAGCACTGGCGGCAGTTATCCGACTTTATCCTGCCCAGGCGCGGCCGGTATCTCATGACGCCCAACCAGGCGACGAGAGGTGATCCGGTTGGATCAAGGATGATAAATGAAACTCCTATTTTTGCGCTACGAACTCTTGCAGCCGGCCTCATGGCCGGACTTACGTCACCCGCACGGCCCTGGTTTCGATTATCTATTCGCGACATGGATGTTAGCGACAATACTCCTGTACGTCTCTGGCTTGACGAGGTGACCAAACGCATGCTGACGGTATTGTCGCAGAGCAACGCATACAACGCCCTGCATGTGATCTATGAGGAGTTGGGCTGCTTTGGCACGGGCCTTGTGCTGATAGAGGAGGATTATGACGATGTCATCCGCTGCCAGACCCTTACCGCGGGCGAATACTATCTCGCGTCAAGCGGCCGTAATCAGATCGATACTCTTTACCGAGAATACGTACTCGCGACAGGTCAGGTTGTGGAACGCTTTGGACTTGACAATTGCAGTCCCCAGGTCAAAAGTCTTTGGGCCTCCGGGCAGCTCGACAAAGAAGTGAACGTCGCCCAGGCCATCGAGCCAAACGACGACCGGGCCCCGCAGATACCGGGGCTAAAAGGGCGAAAATACCGAAGCGTGATCTGGGAATGGGGGCAGTCTCAGAACCTGGTGCTCGAGCTTCGAGGCTACCACGAGCAGCCCTTTTGCGCGCCGAGGTGGCATGTAATCGGAAACGATTCCTACGGCAGGTCTCCAGGGATGGAAGCGCTTGCGAGCTCGAAGATGCTTCAGCAGTTGGAGAAGCGGACCGCACAGGCCATCGACAAGGTGCTTAACCCTCCGATGGTGGCTGGGGTGGAGATGAAAAACGAGCCCGCGAGTTTACTACCGGGAGGGATCACCTACGTTATGAACATGGGGCCGAATGCAGGCTTCAGGCCCGCATACGAGGTCCCTCCGGACATCCGGGGCGCAGAGGAAAAGATAGCGAAGGCCGAGGAAAGGATAAACAGGGCCTTCTTTGCAGACCTTTTCCTCATGATATCTCAACTGGATACAGTAAGGACTGCGACTGAGATCATCGAGCGAAAGCAGGAAAAGATGCTGATGCTCGGACCGTTTCTGGAGCGCAGCCAGTTCGAACTCATAAACCCGATGATCGAGCGGGTGTTTGCGATGATGTTTCGCGCGCGGTTGATTCCGCCGGCGCCTCCGGAGATACGGGGGAGAGCGTTCGACATCGAGACGATTTCTACCCTGTCCGATGCGCAGAAGAGCACGGCGACCACGGGCATCGAGCGCCTGGTGGCGTTTGTGGGAAATCTCGCTGCGGCGAAGCCCGAGGTCCTCGACAACGTGGATATGGACGAGACAGTGAGGGAGTACGCGGACCTCATCGGCGTTACGCAGAAGCTCATTGTGGAGCAACAGAAGCGGGATGCGATCCGGAAAGCAAGGATGCAGCAGGCAGCGCAGCAGCAGGCGGCACAGTTAAGCATGGCCGGCGTGCAGGGGGCGAAGACGCTTTCCGAGACGGACGTTGGGGGAGGACAGAACGCGCTGCAGAAGATGATTGGCGGCGCGGGGATGGGGGTACAGCAATAGGACTGAGGACTCCCTCCAGGGTCGGGATAAATTCAGACTGAGGACTGAGTGAAAAACAAGAAGGCGAGGCGCAGCAATGAGCGATGAACTTGTCGATTTCAGGTTGCATTACCTGCTCGGGATGGCATTGGCTGCTTTCAGCCGAATTGACAGCGCTCCGAAGAAAGAGGCTGTGAGAGTGGGGGTGGAGTTGCTTAAAATGAGCGGTCCTGTGGCGCGGGAGATTGCGGCCGAGAGGGCGGGGGTAGAGCAATGAGACCACGCCTGGCCGTGCCGTGTCCGTTCTGCGGGTGGTTGCCGTTATGGAGTTCGAATGAACCGAGGCTTTGCGGGTGTGTGTACATGGGTTGCCCGATCAGGGGCGTGCTGATGACTAAGGAGCAATGGGAGAAACGAGCATGATCAGATTAAGTCAAGGAATTGATGGGCTGGGGCAGCCGATCCCGGGTTCATATCAGCAGTCGGATACGATCTATGTAAACGTCATGGTTGCGAGCACGGCGCAGTATGTGACTGCGCCAAGCGGCGCGAACTTCGTTTTGATCGGGGTGGGAGCAGGCGCCGACGTCTATATGCTCATGGGAGTTTCGAGCGGGCTTACAGTGCCATCGGCTACGGCTACGGAGGCAGCGGGCGCCCTGAGCATTCCCGAGCTTCTCCCCGGGGCGGCCGGCGGTCCGTTTCTGCGGCAGCTTAACGGCAATACGAAGATCGGGCTCATAAGCACCGGCACGCCGGTAGTTACGCTCGCCTTTTACAGTTAGGGGCGGCGCGAAGCGCGAGGACTGAGGACTGAGGAGACCACATGAAGAAAGTTCTAATCGTACTGGCAATGATTTTCTTTCTGGTGGGGACGGCCTACGCCGCTCGCGTGACCACCGTGAAGCTGGCCTGGACTGCCTCAACGTCCACGCAGGTAACTGGATACAAGATTTATTATGGGGCGGCCACCGGACAGTACACAGTCGTTACCGATGCGAAAAACGTGCTCACATACTCATTCCAGAATTTGCCAGCGGGGAATTATTTCTTTGCCGCAACGGCCTACGACCAGTACGGAAATGAGTCAGGATTTTCAAACGAAGTGAGTTGGGTGAGCGAGACGATTGCACCACCTACGAACCTTTTGCTGAACATCACTGTGCAGTAGGCACTGTAAAGACAGGGGTAGCAGTTTATGCCGGAAGAGCAGCAATCATATAACGCGGGTGACGCGGAAGGAAAGGCGGGTGATTGCTCACCCGCCCCATGGAACTTACGGCAAGGAGAAGAGTCGGGCAAGCGTCAATATGGCTGCTGTGACAGCAATAATGATTTTCGCCACGTCGACCTTTATCTCGACCGTTATTTGGGTATTAGCCATGATTTTGCTTCCCTATGGCTAAACCCGGAGCGCTCCGAGCCAGTTCATTTCGGCCCATCGCGGGGCCGACCCGACGTGTTACATATCGGATCGGTCGCGGCCGATGTCTTCACATGCGATGGTACGAACACCTACGGGGCGAGTTCGCTGAATTATTAGGGGATTGAATGTCAGTAGCTCTTGTGGCGGGGACACCTGCCGATACGACACTTAGTGCTTCAGTGAGCACTCAAACATGGTCGTTTAACTCAGGGGCTGCGGCTCCAAAGATGTGTTTGTTCGTAGCCATCAGTTATTACTGCACCACTGCGCAACCTATCTCCGGCATCACATACGCTGGAGTTCCATTGGTGCATGTGACCGGTGCTCCATATAATAACAGCAGTTACTTCGCGGATTTGTGGTACCTGGCGAATCCAGCTACCGGGGCAAATAATTTGGTAGTGAGTTTTTCGACACAGTTGTCATTTACGGGAATGCTTGGAGCTGCCGTGTTTTCCGGGGTGAATCAGGCTTCTCCAGTCGGGCCGGCAGTGATTGCCGTTGGCGCAATAAACATACCCATCCCGGTTAATGGTGGCGGCATAGATTGTACGGTGGATACAGGGACGGGATTACTCGTTGAGATAGGTGTTCCCATAAACCCAATTCCAGTGTCATCTCCCTCGGCAAGGATTGGGTATTAGCCATGATTTTGCTTCCCTATGGCTAAACCCGGAGCGCTCCGGGCCAGTTCATTTCGGCCCATCGCGGGGCCGACCCGACGTGTTACATATCGGATCGGTCGCGGCCGGTGTCTACACATCGACCGGGGGAATGCAGATTCCCCTATCCTAGCGGGCCAATCAGGGACCTGCCCTCGATTGGTCCGGTTAGGGTCTTTAAGGAGAACCGAATTGAGCGCGACTGCTGTTGATGTTAGAATCAGAATTAGCCATGACTCTTACTCCTCTTTAGTAAGGGGATCGGTTAGAGCCGCTGAGACGCTGACACGTTTCTGTGGCTCGTTCCTTTATAGCGCGATGGGACAAATCTATGCAACCGGAAACTGAGGTTCCATATAACGCAGGCGACGCGCAGCAGGTGGCGCATCGGCAGAAGAGCCAAAAGACGCGCGACCTGCAAAAGAAGGCGGCGCTGCGGGTGTTGATGAGCACGCCTGATGGGCGCATGTGGATGTGGGACCTGCTCACCAGGTGCGGAGTTTATCACAGCTCGTACTCGTCGGATGCGTTGGCCATGGCGTTCCATGAGGGGCACAGGAATATAGGACTGCATCTTACGGCGGAGATTAACCGGCTGAGTCCGGAGATGTATGCGAGGATGGTGAACGAGAATCAGACCAAGGAGAAGGAATGAGAAGACAGGACTGAGGACTGAGGCCCCGGGCTAAATAATCCCGGGGTGACGAGAACTGAGTAGAAATCTCCGTGTGAGCTGGCCCAAGAGGAGAAAAAATTATGGAAGAGCTGGAACGGAAGATCAAAATTGAAGAATATAAATACAAGTGCCAAGTTAATCTGGAGAAATACAAATACGACCTTCAGATGAGCATCGAAAATTTCAAGCAGTTATAGCCACGGGCCGGGCAGCGATCATGGGTGCATTTCTCGCAAACGGGGCTGCATTGATAGCCCTCATGGCGTTTATAGCAAACGGTTGGAGAGGCGGCGTTTTCACTCTTCCACTTCACGGTTTTGCAGAAGCGGGAATTAAATTCGTGGCCGGTCTTGGTCTGGCCTTAGCCGCATTAGGGACGACTTATCTCTCCCAATACGCAGGTGGAATAAATCCAGGAGAATCAAGAACCTTCGCCGTAGCAATTAATGCGCTTAGCTGTGTTCTGGTTGCATCATCGTATGGTTTTTTGGTTTGGGGCGGCGTCGCTGTTTGGGAGGTGATCAGAGCGATAGTTTAGCTGATTAGAAATTAAGACAACTCTTGCGTCCCGGCGGCCACCGGCTGGCGCAGCCCGAATCGAGAAAGCCCGTTTCCGTGCACGGCGGAGGCGGGCTTTTTCTTTGGGCACTGTGAAGAAAACAGCGCCGCCATGGAAGACGGCGCTACCGAGGAGTGAGGCAATGCAACGGCATCTAAAACTAATCCAGGACTTCTTTAAGGGCAAGGGCGTTCATCTTCGCAGCCCGGAGTGGAGCAAGGTCGAGAAAGAGCATCTCAAAAACGAGCCCGAATGCCAGTGGTGCGGGGCGACCGAGAGGCTCCAGGTCCACCATGTAATGCCGTTTCATCTTGCGCCGGCGCTCGAGCTTGACCCCAAGAACTTCATCACCCTTTGCGAAGAGGGCGGATATCTGAATTGCCATCTCTTCCACGGCCATAACGGGGATTTCAAGAGCTTCAACGACAAGGTGAGGGAAGAGTGCATGGAGCATAAATGCACGCCGGATGCGCAGATACTGAGGGCGATACGGAAAACGGATCCAGGTCTTTATGACTGGTTGATCAGGGCCAAGAGATTGAAAGGAAAATAGCATGGCTGACGAGCAGACAGCAACCACAAGTAACGACCAGACGGCGCAAACCACATCGGCGCAGGCAACCGAGACAAAGCAGAACGCTACGGCTCAGAGCAATATCCTGGCTGAGGCTGAAGTAAAGACGGAGGAGGCCTCCGCGAAGACGGAGGACGCCGCACAGAAGACGGAAGACGGAAAGGCCGAAGCCAAGACCGAGGAGAAAACGGGCGAAAAGAAGCCCGAGGAGAAAAAGCCGGAGCCGCGTGCTCCGGAGGAATACGCGGAGTTTAAGGTCCCCGAGGGGACGACCCTGGACGAGCAGACGGGTACCGAGTTCAAGGGGCTGGCCAAAGAGCTGGACCTGACTCAGGAGCAGGCGCAAAAGCTGCTCGACTTCGGAGGGGATAAACTTCGGGCGCAGATTGAAGCCCCCTACAAGCTGTGGGCTGAGACCCAGGCGAAGTGGCAGGCCGAAGTAAAGGCGGATCCCGAGATTGGAGGCACAAAGTTCGAGCAGAGCATAAAAGATGCCGCTCAGGTCTTTGCGCCGGGCGAATCAAACCCGTTCGTGAAGGATGCCGCAGAGGCCAAGGCCTTGCGTGAGGCCCTCAACATGACGGGTGCGGGAAATAATCCCGCGATAGTGAAGCTGTTCGTGAAGATGGGGAAGGTGCTGGCCGAACCGGGATCGCTCTCCGGAGGACCGGTGAAGGACAGTCAAGGGACCCTTCTTGCGAAAATGTATCCGACAATGAACGAAACGACGTAGGCGGCCGCAAGGACCGCTGCTACGGTTTTCAAAGGAGTTTTAAGACATGGCTACGATTGGACCTGTGGCGTTGACGCTGGCGGATTGGGCCAGGCGGATAGATGACGACGGAAAGATTGCCGAGATCATCAATCTTTTGTCCCAAACCAATGAAATCTTGGACGATATGCTCTGGGTGGAAGGAAACCTTCCGACCGGGCATAAGACAACCATTCGAACCGGTTTGCCAAGCGCATACTGGCGGCTTTTGAATCAGGGCGTTCCGAGAGGCAAATCGACCACCGCGCAGATCACCGAAAGCTGCGGGATGCTCGAGACCTACTCGGATATCGACGTGGACCTGGTGGCTCTTTCCGGAAACGACCGCGCCTTCAGGCTGTCTGAGGAACTGGCCTTCCTCGAGGGCATGAACCAGCAGATGGCCGGGACGATCTTCTACAACAACATCACGTCGACGCCTGCGGCTTTCATGGGCCTCGCGCCGAGGTATCCGAGCGTATCGACTGCAACATCTCAGACCGCGAACAACGTCTTAAACGCCGGCGGGACAACCAGCACCTGCACGAGCATCTGGCTGATCCACTGGGGTCCGATGTCGGTTCACGGCATTTTCCCCAAGGGCCAAAAGGCCGGCTTCCGGCAGGAAGACATGGGCAAAACCCCGGTTTACGATTCAAATTCCAATCCGTACTACGCCTGGCGAACCCATTACAAATGGGACGCGGGCCTGGTCGTGAAAGACTGGCGGTATGCGGTCCGGATCGCGAACATCGATGTCAGCACTTTATCGGGCGGGACTCCTCCGAACCTCATCAACCTCATGATCCGCGCGATCCACAGGCTGCCGACACAACCGGCCCGGGCCGGAAACGTGCAGACGTCCGACGCTCCGCGCCTGACTCTTGGGCAAGCCGGCTTTTACTGCAACCGCGCGATTTCCACCTGGCTCGATATCCAGGCAGTGAACAAGACCAACGTGCTGCTGAGGATGGAAGAGTTCGACGGAAAGCCCGTGACCACGTTCCGGGGGATACCGATTCGGACCTGCGACCAGATTTTGAACACTGAAACGTATCTCACGTAATAGTGCGCCGCCATGGAAGGCGGCGCTACCAAGGAGATTTGTCATGATAATGGATGGTCTTTTGTTAATGGACGGTTCTGTGAGCTCTGCCGGCGTCTTTTCGGGGACTGCGGTAAATTCCGGGGTCACTTTTACGGTTGGCTCCCAGGCTTCGGCAAACATTTTGGACGTGAGCCAGCTTGCATCGAGCGCGAGCGGATATGGCCGCGACATCGGCATAGGCGACGATCTGGAGCTGGTCGTGATGGCTACTGTCAACTTTACCGGATCAAGCTCGACCCTCCAGGTGCAGCTCCAGTATGCGCCTGACGGCGGGTCGGGCACGCCCGGATCGTGGGTCACGCAGGTATCGAGCCTGGCCTACACCCTGACGCAGCTCACGGCGGGATCAGAGCTTATGCGCATAAAGATGCCGCCGATGGTCCCGGACCCTGCAACCGGTTCGGCCCTGCCGAAGTTCATCCAGATGAACTACGTGGTGGGGAGCGCCAACATGACGGCCGGCGCGATCGCGGCCTTCATCGTGGTGGACAGGACGGCCCTTGGTCCGAAACTGGGGTATCAGAGCGGCTATTCGAATCAGTATCTTTAAACCGATTCCCGCTCCGGCTGTGGCCGTAGGGACGGGCGTCAGGCCGCTTGGGCCTCTGTCGGCGCATGTTCCAGGGCGGGAACTTCGCAGGACTGAGGACTGAGGACTGAGGACTGAGGAAAAACATGGCCCGAATTGTAGTCCCTGCGCATACCGATCATATTTTCTGGCTGGCAAATAACATGAGCTATGCCGACCGCGACGAGGTTGCGGCCGCGTGCGGGATGGGGCCGTACCGGGCGCTCAAAGACAGCCTGGCAAAATCTGTGGCTGCGTGGACGGGGCTGGTCGATGACAAGCCGGTTGTGATGTGGGGAGTCACGCCGATTGATATACTGGCCGGGATCGGATCGCCCTGGCTGCTTGGAACGGACACAATCAGGGAGTGTCCGATCACATTTTTGAGGTTCAATAGAAAGTACGTCCCACAGATGCTGGGCATGTTTCCGGTGCTCGTGAACTATGTCGATGCGAGACATGAGAGGGCGATCAGGTGGCTGAAGTGGCTGGGGTTTAGGATAGAGGATAACCCAGTCCCATATGGGATGTGGGGGATGGATTTTTTCAGGTTTGAGATGAGGAAACAATGATATGGGTATTGCAGCGGCGCCTTTAGCGATCATCGGGATCATCAGCAGCGTTGCCGGGGCGGCCATGACCGCGTACAGTTCGATGGAAAGCGCGAATTATAACGCCCAGGTCGCCCGGAACAATCAAACCGTGGCGAACCAGAACGCCTCGATTGCGCTCCAGCAGGGGCAGGCGCAGGAGCAAGCCAAGCGCATCCAGACCGGGGAAATGATGGGCGGGATCGTGGCGAGCCAGGCGGCCTCCGGCGTTAACCCGAATGAAGGATCGGCCCTTTCCGTTCGGTCATCTGCAGTAGAAACCGGGGAGTTGGACGCTGAGACGATCAGATCCAACTCTAACCTTCAGGCGCGAAACCTCCAGTATCAGGGGGCGCAATACGGAGCCCAGGCGAGCATGTATTCAAGTCAGGTCAACTGGGATGTCGGAAATTCGATTCTTGGGGGCGCCTCCAGTGTGAGTAACAAGTGGCTGCAATATAATTATATGGGCGTCCCGGGATTTAATCTTGGAAATACGCCTGGAAATCCCATAGTGGCAGGCCCTGAATCAGTTTATGGATAAGATAAAATGAAGGAAGACATATGCCTACAGTTCCAGGAGACCCATTCGTTCCATCGGTGATGCCGCAAGGCCAGATGATCTACAATACCATAGATCGCGCAACTCCCGATGCCTTCGGCGGCCAGGTGGGG
>PLSV01000405.1:15386-16054 GCA_003165235.1 Syntrophobacteraceae bacterium | reverse complement strand
GGCGACAATGTCGGCGACTGCGCGGGCATGGCGGCAGACCTCTACGAGACCTACACGGTTACGCTGGTCGCGGCGATGCTGCTGGCGAAAACGGTTTTCGGCGCCGGCAGTCCCTGGGTGGAATTCCCCCTTCTGATCGGAGGCATCTCGATCGTCGCTTCAATCATCGGCACATTCTTTGTGCGCCTTGGCAAGAACGAATACATCATGGGCGCGCTCTATAAAGGCCTTGCGGTCGCAGGCATTCTGGCGGCGGCGGCCTTTTATTTCGCCTCGCAGTGGTTTCTCACGCAACCCAACATGAAGGCAGGCGGCTTCACGGCAATGAGCGTTTTCACCACCGCGCTCATAGGTCTCGTGCTGACCGGCGCAATCGTCATGATCACTGAATACTTCACATCCAAGAGCTTCAACCCGGTTAAGCACATTGCCGCAGCCAGCGTCACCGGCCACGGAACCAATGTCATCGCCGGTCTGGCGGTCAGCATGAAGTCTACAGCCGCACCCGCCCTGGTCATCTGCGGCGCGATAATATGGGCCTATCAGCTTGGCGGCGGTTTTGCGGGTAATCCCGGCGGCGGTCTTTTCGCAATCGCCCTTTCCGCCGTTGCGATGCTCTCCATGACCGGTATCGTTGTCGCCATCGACTCCTACGGCCCGATCACGGA
>PLSV01000405.1:0-15363 GCA_003165235.1 Syntrophobacteraceae bacterium | reverse complement strand
CCCGGCACGATCACGTTCGACCTCTCGAATCCGAAGGTTATCGTGGGCCTTTTCATCGGAGGTCTTCTACCCTACTTGTTCGGCTCGCTCCTCATGGAGGCAGTTGGCAAGGCCGCAGGCAGCATAGTCGAGGAAGTTCGCCGTCAGTTCCGTGAACTGCCGGGCATCATGGAAGGCACCACGAAGCCCGAATACGGCAAGTGCGTTGACATCGTCACCAAAAGCGCCATCAAGCAGATGATGCTTCCGGCGCTCATCCCGGTGGCCGCACCGATCGTGGTTGGATTTGTGATAGGCAGAGAGGCCCTCGGCGGCGTGCTCATCGGCTCCATCATCACCGGTTTGTTCCAGGCCATCGCGATGACGAGCGGCGGCGGCGCATGGGATAACGCGAAGAAGTTCATCGAAGACGGCATGTACGGCGGCAAGGGTTCGGAAGCTCACAAGGCGGCGGTTACCGGCGACACGGTAGGCGACCCGTACAAAGATACGGCCGGCCCGGCAATCAACCCGATGATCAAGGTCATCAATATTGTAGCGCTGCTCATCGTGCCTCTGTTGAAGTAAGTGCACGCAACGCTTTTACCGGCGCAAAAAACAGAACCGGCGGCCTCGGCAGGCCGCCGGTTTCTTTATGGCGACAGCATCAAACGTTTCGTCCTGTTACTTCAACTCCTTGTCGATAATCTGCTGGACGATCGTATAGGGGTCGGACTCCTTGTCAACGATCTTCTGCACCATTTCATCAAGGGAATCTCCGCGCCCTTCGAGCCTTTCCAGGATAGTTCTGAACGCCTGATCTTTCAGGACGACCAAAAACTGCATCCTGGCGCGCTTTTGCAGAATTTCCCGCCACTTTTCGGTGTGGGTGGCGAGAAGATAGGCCCTGTGTTTTTCGATTGCCTCGTAAAGCTCTTCGATCCCCCGGCCCTTTATGGCCTCGGTTTCCACGATCTGAGGTTCCCACTCCCCACCATTATGCCTCCTGGCGCCTAGCTCGATCATGTTCATCAGTTCGCGGACGGTCTTGCGGGAGCCTTCGCGATCTGCTTTGTTCACCACGAAAATATTGCCGATTTCCATTATGCCGGCCTTGATCGCCTGAATTTCATCCCCCATTCCCGGTATTGTCACCAGTACCGTCGTGTGGGCGCTGTTTACGATTTCCACCTCGTCCTGACCAACACCCACCGTTTCGATCAGGATCACGTCCTTACCCGCTGCATCCAGAACGTTTACCATATCGTTGGTGGATCTGGAGAGACCGCCAAAATGGCCTCGAGTCGCAAGGCTGCGGATGAAAACACCAGGGTCGAGAAAATGCCGCTGCATGCGGATGCGGTCACCCAGTATGGCCCCCCCGGTAAACGGGCTTGTCGGATCGACCGCTAAAATCCCGACTGTCTTTGCCGCCTTGCGATAGTTGGTCGCGATCTGGTCGACAAGAGCGCTCTTGCCAACCCCCGGGGAGCCGGTGAAACCGACAACATAGGATTTACCCGTATGTGGATAGAGTTCCCGGAGAACGTCCATGGCCGAGGGAATCTCATCGTCGATATCTCGAAGGATACGAGCTACGGTTCTTACGTCGCCAGAGACGACCTGTTCAATTATATCCATGCGCTAAACCCTGTAGGCAGCGGCGCTCAGTTCCAGGCGAATCATAATGATTTGATCGTCGGAATGCGCCGCGTGCCGTCGCAGTTTGTCTATTTTTTTAGCATAGCCCCCGTGCGCGGACTGATATTGCTGCTGACCCAGTCTATGATGTCCTTTAGTTTTGCGCCGGGTTCGAATAATTCCTTTATGCCGATCTCCTTGAGCTTGGGGATATCTTCGAGGGGAAATATGCCTCCACCTACCACCGATATATCTCCCGCGTTATTCTCCTCCAAAAGCTCAATTATCCGGGGAAAGGAATATGTGTGCGCTCCCGACAGGATGCTCAGCCCGATAAGGTCCACGTCTTCCTGGATGGCGGAGCTCACGATCTGCTCCGGCGTCTGATGGCATCCGGTGTAGATGACTTCGAAGCCCGCATCACGAAAAGCGCGAGCTACAATCCGGGCGCCCCGGTCATGGCCGTCCAGGCCTGGTTTGGCAACCAATATACGAAGTTTCCTCACTTTTTCCATGGAAACCTGCCTCCTTAATGGAAGTCAAAAGCGTTCGATTGAATTCCGCCTCAGCTAGAAAGTCCCGGGATCTGTATAGACCCCAAAGGCGTCCCTGTATAGATCGCAACATTCCTGTTCGGTCGCTCCTGCCCTGACAGCCTCTATGAGGGCGGGCATGACATTGTTCTCCCAGCACGGCGGGCCTTCGCATCTGCGCCTCAGCTCGTCCATCGCTTTTTGGAACCTGACCTTGTCGCGCTTTTCCTTGTAGCCGTTGGTGCGGTCGACCTGCATCCGTTCGATCTCCTCGTCTATCTTGAGGATGAATTCCAGTTCCGGACGGTCGGCAGTAAATTTGTTCACCCCGATTATGATTTTCTCTTCGGACTCGACCTGCCGCTGGAAATGAAAAGCCGCATCCGCGATTTCCATCTGCGGGTAGTCCCGTTCTATGGCTGCAACCATGCCGCCTATTTCATCAAGCTTGCGGATATAGACGTTGGCTTCTTCCTCCATCTTGTCGGTGAGCGCCTCGACGAAATAAGAGCCCGCCAGCGGATCGATCACGTGTGTGGCGCCACATTCGTCAGCCAGTATCTGCTGCGTGCGCAGCGCGATGAGCACGGCTTCCTCGCTGGGAATCATGTAAACTTCATCGAGCGAATTGGTATGCAGAGACTGGGTGCCTCCCAGAATCGCCGCAAGAGCTTCAGTAGTAGTCCGGATGACGTTGTTGTAAGGTTCCACTGCGGTGAGCGAACACCCGGCCGTCTGGGTATGAAAACGCATCAGCATGGACCTGGGGTCCTGCGCCCCGAAGCGCTCTTTCATGATCCTTGCCCATATGCGCCGGCTTGCGCGCATCTTCGCTATTTCTTCGAAGAAATCAATATGGGAATTCCAGAAAAAGGAAAGCCTGCCCGCGAATTCGTCAACTTTTAGCCCCCTCTTGATCGCTTCCTCGACATAGGTGATGCCGTCATAGATCGTGAAGGCAAGTTCCTGAACTGCAGTCGATCCGGCTTCCCTGATGTGGTAGCCGCTTATGCTGATGGTGTTCCAGCGGGGAGCCTCCCTGGTTCCGAACTCAACCGTATCGGTCACCAGTCTCAGGCTCGGCTCCGGCGGAAGCATGAGCGTCTTCTGCGCTATGAACTCCTTCAGGCAGTCGTTCTGAATTGTACCGCCCAACTTCTTGCGCGAGTAGCCCTCGTTTTCGGCGTTGGCTATGTACATGGCCCATATTATCGAAGCCGGAGGGTTGATCGTCATCGATGCGGTGACTTCTTCCAGGTTGATGTTTGCGAACAACCGCTGCATGTCCTCCATGGTGTCGATCGCAACGCCGCATTTGCCGCACTCGCCCCGCGCAAGAGGAGAGTCCGTATCGTATCCCATAAGAGTTGGGAAGTCGAAAGCCGTGCTTAGGCCGGTTTCACCGTGATTAATCAGATAGTGGAATCGCTTGTTCGTATCCTCAGAAGTGCCAAGTCCCGCAAACATGCGCATGGTCCACAGTCGGGCCCGATACATAGTGCCCTGAACGCCCCTGGTGAAAGGGTATTTACCTGGAAAGCCAATGTCTTCCAGGAAATCCCTGTTTGCAATGTCGAGTGGAGTGTAAAGCGGCTTCACCTCCAGGTCGGAAACGCTGGAAAACCGGTTGAGCCGTGGCGGCATTTTCTTGAGAGCCTTCTGGTATTCACCCAGCCACTCGGCGTATTCTTTTTCAATGCACTCGAGCGCTGATTCGGAAAGAACTTTTTTTCCCATTCTTTTACCTCCTGAGAGCGGTGAGTGAGGGTCCTGTTCAAAACAGCTTCAGCCAACAAGATCAGATCAACTTGCGCCGTGTCGAAACAAAAAGCCGAGTTTCCACCAACCTAATGATCGAGATACTATGTAATTCGACGATCCAAGAAACGGGGAACAAATAAAAATCTGACCATGGGACGTCTTGCTGAACAAAAGGGCGGTCCGGGAAATACGGAAAGAGAAGGAGGGGTAGCATCGACCAAACAAATAACCCCTCAGCGCAGGTCACGCTACAACGCCCAGCCTTGCACTTAATCAAAGTTCAAAGGTATTGTCAAATAAATTCTACTTGACTGTCCGGCCTCACTTAGAGTAGGAGGAGATTGGGCAAATCCCTGAGTTCTGCATTGTAGTAGTTCGACCTGCTTGTCACGCGTTGTATCATAGCTTCTCGTTCTTTTTGATCCTAAACGGATAATCGCTCCAGACAGGGACATTGCGCCTGATCGGATCGGTGGGCACATCCTCAATACCTGAAAGTGAAATTGATACTGGATCCCCCGCCGTGGTTTGATCTTTCCTTTCCTTACCCGCTCCAACCTTTTTAGAACATATTGTGAGCAGTTTTTCCGCGATTCGGTCCGCTATGGGCCAATGATGTTAGAACCGGAAGGAGGTGAGGCGGTTTCAGAATGCCGAAGATCTGGCGCTTCCAAAAATAGAACGCACAGCATTAATCAAATCACAGCATTAATCCAATGAAGGAGAAAAAAATGGCAGATGTCTTGAAACCGCGATGGGGCCAGCCGGCTACCGGTATCATTTCAAACGTTGTATTTTTCCTGGTCGCGTGGTTGACATGGTATCTTTTCAGCGATCCCAGAGGCCCGGTGGCGTCTTGGCCTTACCCATTCGTTATGTACCTCGCAGTGATGATTCTAGTAGGTCTCTGGCAACACATGTTTCTTGGCGACTGGCCTTTTCAAAACCTTTCTCCGCCTGTAAGAGGAGTTGTCGAGACAATAATCAATCTTATTGTGGTCTGGTTCGTCATCCATGTGATCTTCTACAGGGTGTTGGGGCTGGGTTTCAATTTTCTGAGCCAATCGGGCATCGAGTCGGCTTTAGCCGCCGGACCGGTTAAGGGCAAAGCTACGCTCGATCTTGCAATGTTTGTGGAACCGGGCCGCAGATTTGCCGAACGCGCCATTGTTACATTTGTCCTCATAGGGTTTTTCTCATACCCGTTCGTTACCATTCTTTTTGGGAAGTGGCCTGTGCGCCCGAGCGATCTCACTCAGCCCCAGGCAGGATTCGCAGAAATCGGATGGGCCTCGCTGTTGACTCTTTTCTTCTACTCAGTCCTCATTGTGCCTTTCTGGGGAGCGGTGTGGGAATCAAGCTTCGGAACCGCAATCGGGCTGGGCCGCCCATGGTGGGCCGGTTTCGCCGGCACAGGTCACGTGCATTGGGTATTCGGCTGGTGGGAATGGATGGTCATAGTTTTATTCATGACCGCCAACGTGTGGCGAATGAAGCCATGGTCTTTAATAAAGCTGCCCCAGCCATGGAAGGGAATAATTTCCTTCATTTTCACTGTTATCATTTCCTACCTGTGCGCCTTGGTCTGCGTAAAGCTGATACCCGCCTGGGTAAACATGGAGGAGGTGACCCATCACCTCCCCGCCGCTGACGCCGGCAATGCTACCCGCTTTTTGTGGTATCACGCAGCGGAAGTAGCCGGGTTCACACTGGTCCCATTCCTGGCCTGGCACCATTATTTCGATGATATGGCGCCAATGGCCGACAAGGATTCATGGGGCGCATTCTGGTTCAGGACGATCGGCGTACTGGTTCTGATGGTCATCACTTACTGTATCTACTATATAATCAATTTTGGGTACTGGGGACTGGGAATCCATCACATGCATGGAGAGCTTGCCGAAAGATACATCAGCGGCGAGTCCCTTATCTGGAATTTCTGGTTTATCATTCCTCTGCTCTGGAACGAATGGTTCTTCCACAAATGGCCGTTCTATGTCCATGAGCACCATTAGTCAGTGTTTATCCGGACTCCGCGTATTTGAAATGAAACAGCAGGGGAGGTGTTGTCTCCTCCCTTGAATCTAACGACCGTTTCCCATAAGAGAGGGCGGGATTTATCCCCGCCCTCAACTTTTGTTATGCGTCGGGACCGAGGGCGCAGTGGGGCCAAAATGCTCAGAACCTGTTGAATTGTGCAGAGAAGTTTTGTACATAAAGGAAACGCGCTCAAGTTTGGGCGGTTGAGCAAAAATCTGACCGGAGCAGCGGAGAGATGAGACGCCTACCCTTCGAGGCAGAAGAAATCGCTATCCTTGCGCAGGCCATTGACGCCTCCGAAGATCTCATTAGCGATTTTTACAAGATTTCTACCTCCGAATGGAAAAGGTATCGGTATGATATACAAAACTTGAGTGGCCTTGACGAAGAGGAAGTCACCGATGTCGCTTTCGCTCAAATTCGACGATATCTTAGACGCCCCGGTGACAGGATGCGGGGAAGCGAACCGGGCGATTTTTTCAAAATCTGCATCCAGGACCATGTGATCCGCAGGGCCGTCGAGCGCGACACAGGGATCGGACTTTTTCCGCTGACGGCTTACATAGTGACTCATGAGCTGATTCACGTTGTCCGCTTTGCAAAATTCCTGCATCGGTTCGACTCTACCGCTGATGAACAGGATGCCGAAGAAAAGCGGGTGCACGCTCTTACGTTCAATATGCTGCAAAAAACCCGGATTCAGGGATTGCCCGAAGTGCTGGCCGCCTTCAAAGACTGCCGGACGATGGAAAATTTTCTTGCAGGTTGAATTTTCATGAAAGGAAAAGTAATGGGCGCAAAGATAACCAGACAAGAGGTTCGGCACGTGGCGCTGCTTGCGAGGCTGGAACTCTCAGAGGCCGAAGAAGAACGGATGACCGGCCAACTGAACAGTATTCTCGAGTACATGGACAAGCTCAATCAACTCGACACAAAGGACGTTGCGCCAACCACCCACGCCATCCAACTGCAGAACGTCTTCCGCCCGGATTTGGTCCAATGTTCACTGGACCGCAAGGAGGCCCTTGCAAACGCTCCAGGGACGGACGGCGTCAATTTCGTGGTGCCCAAAGTAATTTAGCAGAAAAGGCCGGTTTACATGCAAATCCACTCTCTTTCGATTCATGAAATTCACGACATGCTGAGAAGCCGACAAATCGGCGCTGTCGAAACAGTCTCCGCATTTCTCGAACGCATTCGCGCAATCGACCCGAAGGTGAACGCCTATCTGAGCACTATGGGAGAGCAGGCCCTGGATGAAGCAAGGCTTTTCGACTCGGGGAAAAAGGATTGTTCGGCCTCACCACTGGCGGGTGTGCCGATCGCCATAAAAGACGTGATATGTATCCAGGGGTCTCTCACCACCTGCGGTTCGCGCATCCTCCAGGGATTTGTCGCTCCCTATAGCGCAACGGTTATCGAAAAGCTCAAACAGGCCGGAGCCATTTTTATCGGCAAAACGAACATGGACGAGTTCGCCATGGGATCATCCACGGAGAATTCGGCTTTCATGAAGACCCGCAACCCGTGGGACCTGGACCGCGTGCCCGGTGGGTCGAGCGGAGGGTCGGCAGCGGCCGTTGCGGCCGGGTTGTGCGCCGGGGCGCTCGGGACAGATACCGGAGGCTCGATTAGACAGCCCTCATCCTTTTGCGGCGTTGTGGGCATTAAACCAACGTATGGCCGGGTTTCCCGCTTCGGGCTCGTGGCCTTTGCGTCGTCCCTCGACCAGATAGGGCCGATAACCAGGGACGTGGAGGACGCCGCCATCATGCTCCAGGCTATCGCAGGCTATGACCCCAGGGAATCCACCTCTGTCGATCTGCCGGTCCCCGATTACAGGGCCGCTCTGAAAGAACCGATTCGGGGCCTGCGCCTCGGCATTCCCCGTGAGTATTTCATCGAGGGAACGGACCCCCAGGTCGAGGCGGCTGTCCGAAACGCAATCTCCACCTGCCGGGAACTCGGCGCTCACATTGTCGATATTTCCCTGCCCCACACCGAATACGGCATTGCGGCCTACTACATAATCGCCCCGGCGGAGGCTTCCTCGAACCTGGCGCGCTACGACGGCGTAAAGTACGGGCGCCGCGACGAGGAGACCAGGGACCTTATCGACATGTACCGCAAAAGCCGCTCCCAGGGGTTCGGCGCCGAAGTGAAGCGCCGCATAATGCTTGGCACATATGTATTGTCGGCGGGCTATTACGATGCCTACTACAGGAAAGCATCCCAGGTCAGAACGCTCATAAGGCAGGATTTCCTCGACGCCTTCGAGAAGTGTGACGCGATACTGGCGCCCGTCTCGCCCATACCGGCATTCAGGATAGGGGAAAAATTCGATGATCCCCTTCAAATGTACCTGAGTGATGTGTTTACTCTCCCGGCAAGCCTGGCCGGAATTCCGGGAATTTCCACGCCCTGCGGTTTTACCTCGGAAAAGCTGCCGATAGGGCTCCAGATCTTCGGGCCTCATTTCCGGGAGGAACTGATTCTGCGCATAGCCCACCAGTTTGAACAGGCTGTCCCATTCCACCTGCAAAGGCCTGAGATATAATTTGAAAGTCCTTACGTCCTAAGGCAAGCCGCAATCGGCGGCGCCCTCCGGCCCGGCGCCGCCGTTGAAGTGCAGAAAAGAAACCAACCCCTGCTGTCCCATGTAACGCCCCAGGATGCGGGGATCGGTTCGAGCTAAATCGACCAGCACCAAGGCATCCAGGGCATTGTTGAATTTCGGGTCAACGCTGAAACCCAGAAACTTTCCGCCCAGCTTCATATAGTGCTTCAGCAGTATGGGAATGCCCGCTCCGTTCTGCTCTATGTCCGATATCAATTCTGAAAAATCCTGGATTTCATGAACCATCGAATAGGCCAATCCCAGGTGTTTTTTCCTCATCGCCCCAAAAACAGGGGCATTCCTGGCTCGCACGAATCTTGCCAGATCGGAATGCCTATGGCCCTCTTTTAGGAATTCCACCATCAGCTTGCGGGAAACACCGAGATATTCGTTGTTTATGCTTACTGCCCCGAAAAGGAACCGGTATTGGGGATGGTTCGCCACAAAGCGCCCGATCCCCGACCAAAGAAGCATAAGGGGCTGGTATGTCTTCTGATGCTCGGGGCGGACAAAAGATCTCCCTAACTCCAGAGCCCAACGGAATTTAAGGGCCAGTTCATCCTTGTACTCAAAAAGAGTGCTCGTATACAGGCCCGGAAAACCACGCTCCTTCAGAATTGCATCGGCACGGCCAAGCCGGTATCCACCAATAATTTCCTCGCGCTCCCGGTCCCAGAGCATTATATGCTGATAATACTGATCAAAGCGGTCGATATCGATAGCATTCCCGGTCCCTTCGCCTGCTTTTCGAAAGCTGATCTCCCGCAGCCGCCCGATTTCGTGAAGCACGTTCGGGATTTGTTCAGCAACTGCGCTTACTACATTGAAGTTCTTGGACGAAAAAAGAAACTGCTCCGGAGGCAAACAACGCATTTCTGCGGCTATCAGGCCGGTTTCTTTCGCCCTTACGATTGGACGATGCCCTGCAGCGCTGTTAATTGATCGCCGGAAGAACTGCTCCCGATGCTTTTCGTATTTGCGATTCCACAGATTGTAAGTCCTGAGGCGCAGGTAATCCATTATTGCCGAATCATCGAGTTCAGCCATCCTCTTGAAAGGGATCGGCCTGCCGACATGGGCCCGAACTATCCGGGGCCGCTTTTTGAGGTTCTCTCCGGGTAACATCAGCGTGCGAAACATCGGATGCAAAAGACCGAGCCCGCAAAAGAGCGGGCTGTTGTGGCCTTCGAAGTAAACCGGGAGCATTGTCGCCTCGGACTTCCTGACAATCCGGGCGACCGTCTGGCTCCATTGCCGATCAATGACGCTCAAGCTGCGCAAGTGCATGTGGGAGACCTCTCCAGCCGGAAAGATACCCAAAGCCCGCCCGCCCCCAACCCACTCAATGGCCTCTCTCAACGGCTTGAAGTTATGCGCTGCCGATCCCTGCCTCTCGAAAGGATCTACGAAAATGAGCAGTTCATTGAGTTCACGAACTCCCAGGCCTCCCAGTAGAAAATTGGCCATGATTTTAATATCGCTTCTCCTCTTCAGCAGAATCGAGGCGAGAATCAAACCTTCCACCGCGCCAAAAGGATGGTTGGCCACCACCACCAGGGGCCCTTCCGATGGCGCTCTGGCTTGATCGTTTGCGGAAATCTCATAAGTGAGGCCAAGCACCTCGAGGATACGATCCGGAATCGCCGTCTCGTTTGGCAGCGAACTGAGCCGTGAACAAAGATAGTTCACCCGTTCGAGCCGCAGTACACGCTTGAGAAACAAAGACTTGAAACGTTGTCCCCACCCCGAGTTCCGGCTGGTTCCAACATGGCTGTAAAATGCTTCCACTGCGCCCCCGGCCATCTCTTTCATCAGTCTCAGGCTCCTGCTTTTCAGTTGGATAATACTGGTCCGCACTATCTTTTTTCATTGGGAGATGGCGGGAGTATAGGAGTCTTTTGTGACGGTTCAGTGAGACTTAAGTTAAAAGACGGTTACAGGAGGTCATTCTCTAACTGCCGGGAACCAGTTGACATTTGGCGTTGAATTTGGCTATTTTGCCAAAAAGGAAAAGATATGGACAGCAACGCCTATTACCTTGAACTGCGCGCCAAAATTTTTAAAGCTCTCGGCCATCCGAGCAGACTCAAAATGGTTGAAAGCCTTTTTGACGGTGAACTATGCGTGTGTGAGCTTCAGGCGATGGTTGGATCTGATATTTCAACAGTTTCCAAACACTTGAACATACTGAAGGAAGCCGGAATCCTGCAGGATGAGCGGAGGGGCGCAAACATCTACTATTCTTTGCGGATGAAGTGTGTCGCCAACTTCCTCAGTTGCGTCGAGGATTTCGTCGGCCGGAGATTGGAGGAGCAGATTAAGATGCTCAGCCAATCGAAGGTCTCCTCTTCGAGGTAGGTTAAGTTTTTTTTGGGCTTGAGTGTGCCTATTTGGCCAAATATGCAAGCATTCCACGGAGAGAATTTCGGGGAAGGTTGGGATCTCTTCAGCCTTCCGGAACAAATCTCTAAGGTGCAAGGAGCCGTCAGGCAGGCCATGTTGCCGCAATGAAAGGCTTTGTTTGATAGTCTTGCGATTAAGGAGTGAGCAATGAAGGTTGAATCTATCTCCAGGCGGCTCTCTTTCCTGGATCGTTTCCTGACGCTCTGGATATTTCTTGCCATGTTTATTGGAGTGGGTGGAGGCTATCTTTTCCCAAACATCAGGAACTTGATCAACTATTTCCAGGTGGGGACAACCAATATTCCCATCGCAATCGGCCTGATTCTCATGATGTATCCACCTCTTGCAAAGGTGAAGTACGAGCATTTGGGGCAGGTATTCCGAAATTTCAAAGTCCTGACCCTTTCGCTGGTCCAGAACTGGGTAATTGGCCCCATCCTGATGTTCTTCCTTGCCGTCACATTTCTTTCCGGCCATCACGAATACATGGTTGGCCTTATTCTCATCGGCCTCGCACGCTGCATCGCAATGGTGATCGTGTGGAATGACCTTGCGGCAGGCGACCGGGAGTATTGCGCCGGGCTGGTGGCGTTTAATTCAATTTTTCAGGTCCTCTTTTTTTCCGTATATGCTTACATCTTCATCACCCTGGCCCCCCGCTGGTTAGGTATGAGCGGGGCGGTCGTCGACATCTCGATTCGGCAAATTGCACAGAGTGTCTTTATCTACCTGGGTGTTCCATTCATCGGCGGGATGATTTCCAGGTTCGTTGGCCTGAAGATTAAGGGCTTAAAGTGGTATGAGGAGAAGTTCATCCCCAGGATAAGTCCCATAACCCTCATAGCCCTCTTATTCACCATCATGGTCATGTTCTCCCTCAAAGGAGAATACATCGTCCAGTTGCCCTTTGACGTAATCCGGGTGGCTATCCCGCTCTGCATTTACTTCATCATCATGTTTTTTATTTCATTTTATCTCTCGATGAAAGTCGGAGCTACCTACGAGCAGTCCACGACCTTGAGCTTCACCGCTGCTTCGAACAACTTCGAGCTTGCCATCGCAGTGGCCGTAGCTGTCTTTGGCATCAATTCAGGGCAGGCTTTCGCAGCCGTTATAGGACCTCTTGTAGAGGTGCCCGTTCTAATTGCCCTGGTGAACGTAGCCCTGTGGTTCAAACGAAAATACTTCCCTTATGCCATTGAGACCCCAACCGGTGTTTGTCACGTGACGTGCAAAATGTGAATGACAGGCATAAATGCGATAACCGCTGACTGTGTGTCAGAGGAGTTGCATCTAAATCTTTCGGCAAAGCGTTCCAACCTGATCTCCGAAATGGCGGTTGTTGTGTTTTTTGGAGTCGCATCATGAAACGGAGGAAATCGTAGACTGAGGATTTTGCCAGATTGGAGTATACCCTGACTGTCGTCCGGGAGCAGAAGACCGGAATCTAAACTTACCTGCCTCTTGCTTCTGGCATAGGTAACCCGACTTCCGTCAAATGCGCCTCCGCCTGACCTTTTTCCTTTTCAGGCCCGAAAGTGAGCTGATAGGCAATATATGAGTAAAAACCGGTAGGACCGATCATGTCTGTGCCGGCGGACAGAAGAATGTGGTGATTTTCAGTTATATTTATTATGGAGCCGATATTAAACCCAAAATGGCGCTCATCGTCAGTCTCGCGAGGGGTTTCGTAGAAAAGCTCCGCCCCGAGAGTAAAATACTTATTTAAATCACGTTGAAGCAGCCATCCAAAATACCAAAAATCCTCGTGCCCATCTCCGGGATTTATCCAGTAGCCGCCTCCGCCATACGTCAGCCATGGCCCCCAACCTTTCTGAAGCCAGATGGGCAAGAACACCTGGGCATCACCGTTTCCCAGCCCCCTTGATCCCGCACCCGTCGGAAGTTCGAGAAGAGGAAAGGTCCCGGCCATAAACTTGGCGTCTTCGTTTTGAAAAAAACGCCATTTGACCCCCAGTTCCGTATCGCCATAACCATAATGAGAGGGTAGCCCGGTTGGTTTGACGTATTCCATTGGCGCGATGAGATGAAGCTGAAAGTTGGGGGCTATCCCGTAGTTGACCTCTACGTGCGGGGCCGTCATGCTCACCCCGCCATGCTCTTTCTGGGACAAAGATGCAAGATATATTTCCCAGTGTTTGTATTCGACAGGTTCCGGGTCGTCAGTCAAGAATGGAGGTCCGGCAAGAGCGGGAAAAAGAAAAAAATACAGAACAAAGAAAAACGCCGGAAGCCCCACGGCAATTCGTGGCATACCCGCTCTCCATCTCTTAATCGTGTACGCGATATAGGGCTGAATACAACAATTTTGGAGAAAAGGCTACGCGGACATAACCATTCTATACCTTAGCCTGCAATCAAATAGAAACCTGCGATAATTAAACCACAGATTACTATCGAGACTATAATCACCTGACTAAGGCGCTACGGCGAAAATTGCGCTTTTGTCAGCAGAAATCCCGGGACTACGAAAAGAATTAAATCTATAATCGCGCGCCTCAAGAGCGGCGATGCTGCCGGAGATCAACACCTGCTGCCGACGGCCATTCTGGCCGATGCAAACCAACCACGAGCCACGCCTGCAAACAAGTCAGCTTGGCGCAGGTCGCTTCACGACCGGCAAAATAAGGATGCTCGTACGATTTTTTCCGTTTCGTGGGCTGATCCCTGAAATAGTAGATTCTCGGAGAATGGAAGAAGGATTACGCCTCATTTAACTTCTTCAGGCGTGTTAAACCTCTTGTCAGTAATATAAACTCTCCCCTGCCTCCAATTTCGACAATACCAACATTGCCATCATCTCGAAGGGTGACCCCACGCGAATTGCCGGATCGCTATTGCGTATCAGTTCGGTTTTATTCAATTGGCGTGCAAAACAACGGTTTGAGTATGGGTCATCGAGATGAAGCAACTCACCAAACCCCGGACTCAAATGTATAGGCGCCTGACGATCGGGCTCAGGTGCGCTCGCCACACGGTTTGTGCGCTGCAGGTATTGCCTGCGGCGCATGGTTGGGCCTGACATATTTCTTCATCACTGGAGACCAAGCATCAATCGCGGTCACTGCCAACTCCTCGGTCCATACCGCATGCGCCACGGAGGATGGAATTGCGATGACCTCTCCCGGCCTGATGCAGTGGACCACACCTTGCACCTCAAAAAATAACTCTCCCGAAAGCACCATCGTAATCTGCTCGCTCTCGTGACTGTGAGACTCGAAGCGACTGCGTGGCTCCGCCTCGAAATAAGTCAACATTGTGTGCTTCAACGACACCGCCCACATCCGAGCACCCGGAACATCAGGCCGCCACTGCAGCAACTCCGCGGAGGCATGGATGGCCTCACCCGTGATGTATCGCACCATGCAAACGGCACTCTTTGGGCAGAGAAAACAAAACTGGGAAGTCGCCTGAATCTGTACTGGCGCTTCGCTCCGCTCGATACGCTTGAATCCAAGCGCGGCAAAATACTGCTCTGCCCCGGTGGTCAGCAGGTAAAGCTGCTCAATGCCCAGCAAACGCGCATGACTGACTATCCTCGCACACAAGCCTCGACCCAGCGAACGGCCTCGCCAATCCGGAGCAACCGTCAGCGAGCGCAACAGGGCTGACCGCCCATAGGGCTCCAAGGCAACCGTGCCGACGAGCCTGGAATCAACTTTCGCCATGAGGCAGTTGCAGGTGAGAAGTGCGATGCCGTCGGCGAGCAGACGGCAATCGGCCAGCAACGATTGAATAGCTGGGAGATCGCCGCCAGTAGCCGAACCGTATTTGATGTCAGTCATAATAATCTCCTGAAATAGGGTAAACCTAACATTCTTACTACCAGCCTCCATTTCCGGTTAAAGCTCTCAAAGACCTTGGATTTCGACACTCACATATAGCCGATGACTTCCCTTATGCGGTAACGACCCCCTCGGGTCTTTGCCGCGTGACCTGTAAATCAAAGAATTACGAACTAAGGTGCATTCCGGTCCCAAAATGCCGAATTTCTGGTTCCTTGAGTTTCTTAAAGGACAACGGAGCCTTCTGAAACACACGACTCTCTCCAGGGATCAGTATTGTGTGAACTTATTCTTCCCTAATCCAATAGGGTGTCCTAGACCTCTTCGATCGATTTTACTTCGATTATGTCCCCCTTGTCGCTCTCGGTTATGATTCTGGATACTTCAACCAGTTTGCCGACCAGTTTCGAGAGGTCCTTCCCTTTTACGATGTAATCTCTATCGTCGGCTTCGATCACAAAACCCTTCCTTCGTTCCTCCATGTATCCCATTAAGGTGTCTTCACAAGCGGCTGTAACAATCCCCGTAATTTAGGTTGAAAAAAGAAATGCGAGAAAAACTAGTACCATGTAACGGTTAATAT
>PLSV01000201.1 GCA_003165235.1 Syntrophobacteraceae bacterium | reverse complement strand
AAAACCAAAGAGTACAAAAGATGCGTTCAGCAAGCTGGTAGGGCCATCGGACGCAAATAGCCCGTTGAAGAGGAGACTGGATTGTGAAACATAAATATATCGCCCTGCTAATGCTCCTTGTTGTCTTCTGGCCTGCAATCACTGCTTGCCAGAATGTCGAATAGAAGATGATGGCGGGAGCATAACGCATAACGTTTGGATATGTTGGCTTCTGGCATACTTTTTTCAAACTGGACATTTTGTCCCTACCCGGCGCTTGCTAGGTGAGCCTGCGGCAGTCTATAAGAAACTTCATATTAGAAAGGAAAGTTAATGCCCCGGCACTTACCAACTTCCGAACCCAGCAGGGCAAATTTAACTGCTGAACAGATGAAGCGTGGAATCGGACGCCTCGAAAAACTCATCGGCGAAATTCAGGCATTTGATACCAAGATTATCCAGAAGCGCAGGGGGCCTGAAGTCGAGGCGATACAGGTCTCTATCGAAGGAACGCTAACATCTGTATTCGGGCACAAAACCGTTGAATATAACAGGTATATTGATGCTGCCGATTTGGATCAAGGCGGCGTCATCAATCAGGAAGACAGTTGGGTTACCGCTCGGCGCGGTGGCCATGCATATCATGACGAAGCCGGTGAAGCGCAGCAGCTTGTGGACGAAGGCAAGGAGCGATCCACGCAGATATTACGCAAAGCGGTTGACTGGTTGCTGGATGAACTTGAGAATACGGGTGAGGAGTCTGCCTCTATCGCGGAACTAAATCCGGCTGTAGGCATCGGCGGACATCCTCAAGTACAAGCAAAATGTGGGGCGCTTTATGCAGCAGGTGCCTTTGCGGAGGCTGTGGAGAAAAGTTTTAAAGTCGTGCGGGATCGGTTGCGGGATCTCACAGGTCATGCGTGCTATGGGGTCGGACCTAATGCCGTTAACTTAACAGATATCTGTTGCCCCTGCTGTCTTTCCAGGTTTCCAGCTGTAGCGGCAGCGGCGATGCTGTTTTGAATTTAGGTTTTCGTCCCCGGCGTCGATTATCCAGCCCTCGACTCTTTCTTCGATACTCCTGCCGGTCTCTTGGGAATTGGCGTCCCGGCTTGGACTTGACCCTGTGCCGTGCGCAGCATTGCACAAATGCTTCCCGGATGTAAGGCCGGAGGTCCAGGTCAGTCGCGGCTGCCAGGATCATCCGGAAAGCGCCCTTCCCCAAGGCCATGATATGCAACTCACATGTTTTGGAAGTCACTTCGCTCCGGGAATTTGTGTTTGTGGCAAGCAAGGTTGACTTTTTTTGTGAAGCCTTAACACACGGGATCGTGAAGAATTTACCACTACAGGCAAGTGAATTATCGAAAAAGAACCGCTTTGGCATGGGTAGAAAAACCTGAGTTTTCCCCTTGAATCCCTTTCGCTATCTAAAGTTTTTGGTCCGAAGTCTTTCGCCTTCAGCCATTTGCAAAGGCAACTGTCATGACTTGTGACCGGATATATTTATGGCGCAGATTCAGAGGATTGCGCGACGGGTACTCCAGAGCATGGAATGACATAGGGACCTTCGGGAATTACGGCAACGCTTCCATCACCGTTTTTTTCGATGATCCCGGAGATAAACTCCAGAGGAGATTTTCCGTCTTCAGCGCAGTTTACCCCGGTAAGCGGCCTGTCATCGGTGGACAGCCCGGAGAAGAGATGGATATTTCCGATACGCATTGGTTTCAACTGCATTTCGGTTTGCCATTCGTCTATGGCCGCCCTAGACTTGGGCTTGATCAATTCGAGGAACCCATCCACCCCGTGTTTCACAAGCTGTTTCTGAGCCTGGACGTAATCCAGAGAACCCATTCCTTCGGAGCATTCCGAAAAAACTATGATATCTCCGCTATTTTCCAGAAGTCCCATTGCGCCGACCATGGATTTGACTGTCTGGTAGTAGGTCTTGTCCAGCGGGTATCCGCCCCCGCTCGTGATGATGGTTTTAACCCTGCGATCAGTACATATTTCCGCATAGCGGCGCATGTAGGCGACAGCTTCCAGGTGGCTTGTTTCGATCTCTCCGAAGTTCACGAACGAGAGATTCCGCCTGTCGTCTATAACCACGTTCACTGCCAACACCATTCCGAGCCTGTGAACCACTTCCAATTGCTCCATATGGAGCGGGTTCCCTTCCAGGATACAGTTTGCGGCCCTTGGATGTTCCATGAATGCGGCATTGTGAAACGTAGTAATTGTATCCTTGTGAGCAATTCCGGGAGCTATCACTTTTCTGCCTCCGGAGTAACCTGCCATGAAGTGGGGTTCAACTAGGCCGGTCACTATTTTCAGGTCCGCCTCCACAAATCCGCGGTCGAGCTTAATTGGTGTCCCGCAGGAAGTCTTCCCGAGATCGACGTGGTCTCCGTCATTTCGAGCAAAATGGTTCACTACTTTGACAGTTTCGATCACCCAGTCATCGCCTACCAGTTCCCGAAGCTCCTCTCCCTCATTAGGCCGGTGCAAACCGGTGGCCACGAGAACCGTGACATTCTCAGGCTTAATTCCGGCTCTTAACAATTCTTTTATGATGGGGGGCAGGATTGTGGAATTGGGTACCGGCCGGGTGATATCGCAGATGAGAACACACGCGGTGCGAAGCCCTGTCGCTTCCTGGTAAAGCGCTCTCGAACCAACAGGATTTGCCAGAGCTTCGAGAACAGCCCCATGGGGATCGCCCGCGACGGGCATTTCGCTTTTTTCTATCACCAAAGTGTTCCAGGAGTCCGGAAGTTCGAGCACCAGGCCATTTCTGCCGTAATTCATCTTTACTCGCATAAATTCACTCCTTAGGAACTATTGCATCTCGATTCATGTGGGCCAGGCTCACAACCAGTCATTCCGGGCAAGGCTTCACCGGAGTGACAATTCGGTTGACTGGATTCGACATCGTCATGTCGACCATCGCCAGGCCCGGCCTGCATGTCCTCGAGAAAGACGTCTTTGCCGAAGTAGACCTGCCGCACGTCCTCCGGGAACCCAAGCATCGTGAAGACTATATCCGACTTCTTCGTCACCTCGCTGGGCGTGTCCACCCAATCGGCGCCTTTGTCGATAATTGTAATCGATTTTTCCTTCGAGCGGTTGAAAATCGTGGCAGGGTAGCCCTTTTCCATAATGTGCCCGCACATTGACAGGCCCATTACACCCGTTCCTATCCACCCGATTCGGGCATTGCCGGAAACTGCCGCTACCCACAGGTTGATTTGGGGTCGGACCATGCGAAGCGCCTGATCTCCTGCGATAAGAAGCGCTGGAAAGGGCGTTCTCCTGCCTTAGAGACTCGTTTTTGGCATCATTGACCGGCTAACATGCAGTTGGTTTTCCTTCCATTTTGCGCACGCAAAATGCTTTTGCTTCCCTGTATCTGGTTTTTATTCTTCCTGATTTCCTTTTTCCTTCCTTCTTCCGGATAGGTTTATGGTTTTTCTCCGCCAGGGAGGATGCCATGAACTTTGTTATTCCATGCGCACATTGTGGGTGCCTGTTTGCTCCTGATCCTCGTGTAAAGAATCAGCGATATTGCGGTGAGAAAGACTGCCAGCGCGCCCGCAAGCGGAAGTGGCAAAAGGAAAAGCTTGGAAACGACCCTGACTACAAGGCCAACCAGCGAGCATGTCAGACGGACTGGCATAGGCGACATCCAGGCTACTACAGAAAATACCGCCGGGAGCGCCCTTTAACAATTGGAGCGTGAGCCTCACGGTGAAGCGGACCATTGCGCTTCCCCGTGTTCATTATGGATGTCGGGAGTATGGAGTAAGAGGTTTGGGGTTCCTATCGCGTTTGGCCGGCACTTACGGCTATCCACTGCTTTATGAAATTTATGTATTCAGGGGCAGGCATAAATTCTAAATCCCTGTCTTTGAAACCATCTTTTTCTCTTGCTTCGCGAAAATCCGCCATAAATTCATTGAAACGTTTCCATATCCTTGTAGCGCTTGGAGCGTTCTCCATGCCTAGCTCGGCAAACCAGTTGCGAACCTGGAATACGAGAGTCTCAGGATCGTTATTATGGCTCTTGATGTCAGAATTTGACAAATCGGATATTGCTTTTTGATAGTCATACTTGTCTTTTTCCAGGATCAGGCACGTTTTTGATTGCAAAATGCCTTCGCCAAGTCTGCAACCTAAATCAATGCCGAGCTCAAAGGGCATATTCAGTCTATAATANNCTCAGATGCTATTCTTGGATTGTAATTGAGAAAAAGAACGGTAAACAGAAGGGGCCTAAGCAGCGGGATATATTCTGGATCGAATGGACAATTTATGAAAACATTTCTTGAAAAATCCAGGTCCGAAGAGTTCATGGGTTACTCTCAGATCGCTCCCATCTCTGGATAGAACCATCCTTCTTATGGACTATGACATCAGAATGACCCTTCGAGAGCTTTCTGGCGCCTTCTACTGCAGCCTCTTTTCTGTCGAAAACCTTGCTGGCCTTGGTGTTGCCCTCTTTTTGAACCGCCCAGCCATCTTTCCGTGAAATTACATGAACTCTCTGACTTTTTGCGCTGACAGAAGCTGATCGTTTTGCCATTTTGAATCCTCTTACTTGTTGCACTCGACCGATTCTCCGCACCGCCCCAAATGCTTCACCTTGACAAATGCGCGCATGAGCACTGTAACGCATTCTCTTTACAAGTTGAGAAAGAAGCAAGCTGAATTATGGAGTTCAATCCCGGACCTCTTTTTAAATTTACACTTTTATGAACTATGGCCCGCTAAACCATCCAAAATAGCCGACTTCTATCTCGGGCGCTAACGATATCGTCTGGCTGAACTCGGGTCTGTTTTAAAGTTCTCCGCCTTTTTTGTAAACCTTCGGGGACCCCACCTTGTAAGGCAATCTGCGGTCTGCCATGATCTTCTGAAAAGCTCAACAGGAGGTCACGGACGATGAGCAACTTTAATCGATACGGAAAACAGCGGTTCTGGGAAAAGCGCCGTTTTTCTCATTTTCCTCACCAGGAACGGCGCACTCTCACGCCATTTTGTGATAGAAAACCCTTTATCTCTTCAATGGTATAAGTCTCGTAGTGAACCATCGAGGCGATCAGCGCCGCGTCGGCGCAGCCCTGATTCAACACATCCAAGAGGTGCCGAGGTTCTCCGGCGCCCCCGGATGCGATCACCGGAATGCTTACATTGGTCGAAATCAGCCGGGTCAGTTCGAGTTCATAGCCGGTCTGAGTGCCGTCGGCGTCTATCGAGTTGAGGCATATCTCGCCTGCGCCGAGCCTTTGAGCTTCCCTGGCCCACCATAGCGCATCTATTCCCATGGAGGTCCTGCCGCCGTTTATGACGATTTCGTAACCGGAGGGGATCTTCTCTGAGACCTGGACCTTCTTTACGTCCATTCCCAGGACAATACACTGATTGCCGAAGGCTTCTGCCCCCTGCCTGATTATGTCCGGATCGAGCACCGCAGCGGAGTTTACGCTGACTTTTTCCGCCCCGGCAAGCAGTACGCCGCGCATTTCCTCGAGAGTGCGAATCCCGCCCCCGACCGAAAACGGAATAAAAATGGTCTCCGCCACACGCCGCACCACATCGAGCATGATAGGACGACCCTCGCTCGATGCAGTGATGTCATAGAAGACTATCTCATCGGCGCCCTGTTCGTAATAGTAACGGCCCATCTGCACCGGGTCGCCTATATCGATATTGTCCCTGAATTTGATCCCCTTGGTGGTCCTGCCGTCCCGAACGTCGAGGCAGGGGATAATGCGTTTGCTTAGCATGGAGGTCCCCGTTTTATGAAACGCCGTCCCAGCGGCAGAAATTGTCAAGTAGCCGCAACCCCGGTTTGCCGCTTTTCTCGGGATGGAACTGAACGGCGACAAGATTTCGGAAGGCCACGGCAGATGTGAAAGTTATCCCATATTCGGTCATCCCGACGGACAGGTCCTCGTTTGCAGGTTGAGGATAGTAGCTATGAACGAAATAAAACTCGCTTTCCGCCGGAATATCGTGAAAAACGGGGTGATTCTTTTTAAATCTAACCGAATTCCAGCCCATATGAGGAATCTTCAGAAAATCCCCGGCCTCGGACGACATTTTTTCGGGGAACCTTCGAACTTCACCCGGAAGAATTCCAAGGCAGGTGGTTTGGTTTTCCTGGCTCATATCAAAAAGCACCTGAAGCCCAACGCAAATGCCCAGGATGGGCGTTCCAGCGCCGAAGAGCTCCCGAAGCAGCTTATCAAGCCCAAGCTCCTTCAAGCTTTCCATGGATTTCCCGGCGGCTCCGACTCCCGGGAAGACCACCTTATCAGCCTTACGGATTTCATCATGGGAGTTGGTGATTGTGCATGGAAATCCCAGATGGTCCAATGCCCGCTTCACGCTGGTCAGGTTTCCCGCTTTATAGTCCAGTATGGCAATCACGCCTTGACGCTCCTTTGGCAGATATTTTAGTTTAGAAAGAATATCCCAAATTTGTGTGGCGGGTCAAGGCCGGGTTAGCTGAGGTGAAGATGAAATGCGTAATGGCCGATTGATAACCAGAGGGGAAAACCTCCAGGGAAGTGATTCGTTTCCATTTTAATCCACTTCAGGATAAAATAGTTCATGGAAAAGATAATTAAAGGAGCGGATATCGAGCTTCGGGTTGAGAAGCTCGCATTTGGCGGTAAAGCGGTAGCCAAAGTGGACGGGTTTGTGGTTTTCGTGGACCGGGCCGTTCCCGGGCAGACCGTGAAAGCCCTGATAACGAGGAAGAAGCGGAATTACGCCGAGGCGAGGGTAATCGAGACGCTGACCCAATCGCCCGACTATACGTCGCCCGTTTGTCCGCATTTCGGAATTTGCGGAGGCTGCTCCTGGCAGGATATCGCCTATGAGACTCAGCTTTTCTGGAAAAGGGCCCACGTTGTAGAGTGCCTCCAGCATATTGCCGGGGCAGGCGAAGCCGAAGTTGCGCCGATTATTGCCTCCCCCGAAGAGCTGCACTATAGAAATAAGATGGAATTCACCTTTTCGGAGAGGCGTTGGCTTCTTAAGGAAGAACTTGACCGGGAATTCGGACGGGAGTCCCTGTTCGCACTCGGCCTCCACATAAGGGGGCTTTTCGATAAGGTATTAAATATTGATACCTGTTTTCTCCAGTCACTCGAGGCCTCCGCCATCCTGCGGGAAGTCCGGCAATGGGCGGCGAAAAGCGGCCTTCCGGCCTACAGCATTCGCACTCACCAGGGCTTTTGGCGTTTTCTGGTCATAAGGGAGGCAAAGAGCACCGGTCAGATTCTAATCCATCTCATCACCTCCGGAAACCCACGCGCAGACCACAGTGTGGATAGGCTTTCAGATCATCTCCGGTCGGAATTCCCACGAGTTACGACTCTCATCCATTCCATAAATGACAAATACTCTCAGGTTGCTATTGGAGATTCGAGCCGCATACTGTTCGGCCCCGGGTTCATCGAAGAAAGGCTTGGGGAGCTGCGTTTCCAGATATCCCCTCACTCCTTTTTCCAGACCAACACCCTGGGGGCGCACAAGCTATACGAAACGATCGGCCGGCTTGCCGGCTTTGACGGAACCGAAAGGGTCTGGGATCTCTATTGCGGAACGGGAAGCATCGGGCTATATATCGCCTCGCTTGTAAGAAGCGTTGTTGGAATCGAACTGGTCGAAGACGCCGTACATGATGCACGCGAGAATTGCCGGATCAATGCAATCGGCAACTGTTCCTTTTTGGCGGGCGATTTGAAGGACATGATCGGGAAGGCTTCGGAGATTGGACATCCGGACGTTGTCATAGTGGATCCTCCGAGGGCGGGAATGCATCCGAAAGTGGCGCGGGCCCTGCTGGAGATCCTGCCGGAGCGCATTATAGCCGTCTCATGCAATCCGGCAAGTCTGGCCAGGGATGCGGCCCTTCTTCTGGGGGCATACAACATAAAAGATGTGCAGCCAATCGATCTTTTTCCACATACGCCGCATCTGGAATGCATTGTCAGGTTTGACAAAAACCTGAGATCCTCCACATGAAACTTTTTATTAAGAAACCGAAGCGGCGCAGATACATACTGTGGGGTCTCTCCCTGTTTTTTCTTCTTTCCGCTTTTTTTACAGCAAGTTTTTCATATTATCTTTACAGCGAAATCAAGGACCGCTTTTCTTCGAGACGGTGGAGCGTGCCTGCGCGGGTTTTTTCCTCGACGGTCCCCGTCTATCGCGGCCAGGCGATTTCGCTGGGGCAGCTCAGGCATATGCTCGAGGAGCGCCGTTATAAAGAGGCCTCAAAAGAACCCGTGCTCGCGGGCGAGTTCAAATCGTCGGGCAACTCTTTGGTTGCGCACCTGAGGGATTTCCAGTTCCCCGGCGTCTTTCTGCCCTCACAGCTCGTCGAATTCGATTTTGAGCAAAGCAGGATCGCCGCCATACGCAGTCCGAAAGAAGAGATTTCGTTCCTTGAGGTGGAGCCTCTGGAAATAGCGCGCCTCTATGGGTCCGAGCGTGAAAGCAGGATGCTCATCAATATCCGGCAGGTCCCTCAACATTTGATAGATGCAGTGGTGGCGATCGAGGACCACCGCTTTTACGAACACAGCGGCTTTGACCTGTTCGGAATACTTCGGGCGATGCTCGCCGATTTGAGTGCGGGCCGTGTCGTTCAGGGCGGCTCCACGATTACCCAGCAGCTCGTTAAAAACTACTTCCTGGACTCGGAACGCAATTTGCGTAGAAAATTCCTGGAATTTTCCATGTCTCTTATCCTGGAAGCGCTTTACAAGAAGGATGAGATAATGGAGATGTATCTCAATGAAATCTATATGGGACAGAGAGGCAGCGTCGCTATCCATGGAATTGGCGAAGCCTCCGCATATTACCTCGGGCGCAATGTCGAGGACCTGACCCTTTCGGAGGCCGCTGCTCTTGCCGGGATGATAAGAGGGCCCAACAGTTATTCACCGCTGGTAAACCGTCAGGCCGCCCTGGAGCGCAGAAACCTGGTATTGAAGCGGATGCTCGCGCTCCGCAAGATTTCACTCTCCGAATATGACTCTGCGCGTCTGGAAATCCTGAGGATGGCGCCGGCATCCACTTCCGCCCGCATAGCCCCGTATTTTGTTGACTATGTGCGCACGCAGGCGCAGGAGCTTTACGCTTCGGCGACGCTCGCCTCGGAGGGATTGGCTATCTATACGACCCTTCAACCTGAAATGGCCGCCGCCGCCGAAACGGCGATTCGTGACGGCCTTGCTGAAATCGAAAATGTGAGCGGCGATGGATCAGGCTCAGATGAATTCAAACCCTCTCGGAGGCTCCAGGCGGTTTTGATCGCCCTGCAGCCCAAAACCGGGGAACTCTATGCTTTGGTAGGGGGAAGAGACTATGCTGAGAGCAGCTTCAACAGGGCTCTCAAAGGACGCTGTCAACCAGGGTCCGCTGTCGAACCCTTCATCTATCTTACCGCGCTCGATCGCTTTAAACTCAGCGACTGGCTATTCGATCTGCCCGTTCCCTATGAACTTAATGGCGTATCGTGGACCCCAAGAAACTACGATGGCAGGTATCGGGGCAAGGTTGCCTTGCGCGAAGCCTTCGAGCAGTCGCTCAATGCCGCAACGGTGAACCTTGCCGTCGAAACCGGCCTGGAGGCAATAATCGGGACACTCAGGAGTTTCGGTATAGAATCGCCGCCCGGACATCTAGCGTCGCTTGCGTTGGGTTCGTTCGAGCTGACCCCCATGGAACTTGCCAGGGCGTATGCGGTTCTAGGCAATGACGGGCAAAAGCCTTTTCTGCTCAGTCTCAAGGAGATCGTCGCAGAGAATGGAGACGTTCTTGAGCGGAGGCATATCGACTTTTCTTCCGTGACCTCTCCTGCAAAAGCCTTTCTTATAACAAGCCTTCTTGAGGGGGTGGTAGAAAGAGGTACGGCCAAGGGACTGAAACGACTCGGGATTGACTTCATGTGCGCAGGTTGCGCCGGCACGACAAGCGAGTTACGGGACTCCTGGTTCGTTGGATATACGACGGATCTGCTGGCCCTTGTCTGGGTGGGATATGACGACAACAGCCCGACTGGTCTCACCGGAGCGCAGAGCGCGGCGACTATCTGGGCGCGGTTTATGAACCTGGTGCGACCGTGGATTCAACCTCAAGAGTTCGATGCGCCACCCGGCGTCGTCGAGGAAATGATTTGCCCGGATTCCGGTCAACTGGCGACTTTCCACTGCAAAGAACGGAAACTGGAGGATTTTTTATCCGAAAGCAGGCCGAATGGGTATTGTACTATTCACAACAGATAATAGAATGGTGGAGACCTTTGGGATCGCTCGATTCAGGTCTCGGGTCATTGTGCTGTTTATGCCGAAGAGAACCGGGGACTCTGAGAGGGTGTATGCAGTGGTTCCTTAGTTCTGATACGCTTTAGGAAATTGTAATCATGCTGTTTGGTTTCTTAATTGAGCGCTTATGGGACGCTGCCCCCACCCCGGGGAGGCATCGGTGAGCCTCGATCTCGCAACAGGAACCAGGAGGCGCTGCCGCCAGGGCATGCTGGTTATCCTGTTAACGGCCATCGCCTTTTCGGGGTGCGAGCGAAAACAGGTTTATATCCCCCCCGGATACGTTTCACCTCCAGGGTCACTCTCTTACTCTGCGCCGCAGCCCCCCGGGCCTCTGGTTCAGCAGGTCCCACCCTTAGCGCAAGCTCCTGAGGCCATGAGCCAGGAGACGCCCGGCTCGCCAACGCCTGCTCCACCTCCGGCGCAAAAGAAGTTAAGGGATCAACCGGCGCCAAAGGCCGCAAATAAGCAGCATCCGGAGAAATTGAAAAAACAGGAAGCGTCAAAATCGCCTCAACGCCAGGCTTCGATGCAACAAGTCAGTCAAGCCAGTGGGCAATTGGAGAGGGGAAAACCGGAGGCCGCAATCCGGACTCTCGAAAAAGCCGTCAGGATAGACGCCCGCAACGGGGAAGCTTTCATTCTCCTTGCCAGGGCATGGAAACAAAATGGAGAAAAACGCAAGGCCCTGGAATTCGCAAAGAAGGCTGAACTCCTCTATCAGCAGCAGCCTGCGAAACTGAAGGAAGTCTTCGTGCTCGAATCGGATCTATATCGCGAACTGGGAGACGCCGCCAGTGCGGTCCAATCGAGCCGGAAGGCCTCAACAGTCCATCGCTGAGCTTCCGGCTCAAGCCGGTAAGAGGATCTTCCGCCAAAAGGCGGTGAATGGATTGACCAGATTATGAACAGATTATTATGAGGCATGGTCCGGGCAGGGAGAGCGTTGAGAATGGACACGGCGGACACTGACAAAGCGCAACAAAGAGCCGGGCGAATAAAGGGCTACAGGGCGTTCCTGCTCGTTGTCCTCGCTGTTTCTTTATACCTGGCGTATCTGGTTATCTTGCCATTCACAGATACGCTCATCCTGGCGATTATCCTGGCCTCCATTTTCAATCCCCTGCAGATTTACCTGGAGGGGCGCCTCAAGGGACGGAAAAACCTGGCAGCCCTGATAATCGCTTTAATAATAACCTTCGCGATAGCGATTCCCGTTTTTGTTTTCACTTCCACCCTGGTGGCGCAGGGACTTGATACGGTAGACAAGACCAACGACTGGCTGCGGGCAGGCAAATTACAGCAACTTGTCCAGGACCCCCGGATCAACGAATATCTGGCCAAACTCCAGGAGCGGTTTCCTTATCTTGAGGTAAGCAAGGCGGATATATCCAACGATCTGCTTTATCTTAGCAGGGGCATAGGGCAGTTTCTGCTCGGGAAAGTGGCGTCCATTCTGAGCAATGTGGCGAGTCTGGTTGTGCACTTTTTCGTGATGATTTTCATCGCCTATTTTCTGGTGCGGGACGGCGGGGAAATGGTGAGCGGGGTCCGGTCATACTTACCTCTCAGGGCCGAGCAGGAAGACCGGATCATCAACGGCATCAGGGTAGTCACCAAATCTGTGCTCCTGGGCACATTTCTGACTGCGATCTGCCAGGGAGTAGCGGGGGGAATCGCTTTTGAGATCCTGGATTTCCCTGGCCTTTTCTGGGGAACCATGACTGCTGTCGCTTCCTTTATTCCGCTTGTGGGCACCTATATCATCTGGGTCCCTGTCGCGCTATATCTCGTTTTGCTGGGCCAGGTCAAATCTGCCGTTTTTCTGGCGGTCTGGTCGATAGCGCTGAGCGGAATCATCGAGAATTTCCTCCGTCCCTTTCTTATGAAGGGCAAATCCAAGATGCCACCTTTCTATATCTTCCTGGCCATACTTGGCGGAGTTCAGTATTTTGGGTTGAAAGGAATACTCTATGGACCGCTTATCCTCAGTTTCGCCATGATAATGCTGTTCATATACGGCGTGGAATACAAGGACGACCTGATCGAATACAAACATCTCGGGGAAAGCCGGCCAGCGGAAGGGGGTGAGTAGCCCGGCTGGAAGCTCGTTGGCTTCGCAGCGCAGCGCGCATTTGCTGCGCCCTCAAGCTGCCGGAGAATATAAGCGCCTGATGAAATACACGGTTATGCGCGTGATTTTTTTGACGGCTGTCTTTTTACGCCGAATGAATACCAAATTCATCTCTATTTTCCACCGGATTGAGACCCGGCGCCATCTTCCACGTGTTTAAAAAAGGTTTCCACATCTGCGAAAAGAAAAGCATTTTCCTTGATCCACTCTATTTCCCGATCCCACCACTTGAATTTGAGAAGTTGATCGATCTGATTATCGGAAAATCTCTTGCGCATCAATCTGGCCGGAATGCCGGCCACAATGGAATAAGGTTCAATATCCCTTGTTACAACTGCATTGGCGGCAACGACGGAGCCATCGCCCACAGTCACTCCGGCAAGTATCATCGCCCTTGAGCCTATCCACACATCATTTCCAATGACCACGGGCCGTGCATCATCGAAGAGTTGTTTATGTATAAACGATGGATAACCGTTGGGCACTCCCATATAAAAGCCGGGATAACTTGAGATAAAGCCATCAAGGGGATGTGGTTCCAAGCCGGCAATTATCTCAGATCCAATTGAACAGAACTGTCCAATTGATATATTGGTGAAACTGCATCTTCGGCCGATACAGGTGTATCTACCAACATGAGTATCTACGAGGCGTGTATCATCTAAAATAGTATTATGTCCGCCAAATGTGCAACTCTCACTGATGTATGGATTGCCACGCAGCCAAAGTCTTTTGTTTTGAAGATCATTAGGCTTCTCTCGTGAAATATCTTTTTCAAAGAGGTGCGCAAAGAGGGAGGCTGCTTCGGCGAAATGTTGTCCATGCACAAATCCCATATCTTCCAATTGCCATGACATCACCTTATAGTAAAAGCTTGTCACAAAGATGAATATTTTACTTTTATCTTCATTAAGAAGTTCTTGTGGTGACTTCACATCAATTCCATTGATAACCTTTCCGCATTTATTGGTATCATCATCAACAAAATATGCTACATTAAGGATATTGGATAATATAATGCCTTTCCGCGATGCACCAAAGATAATTAGTTTCTTCGTATTAATGTCTAACTGTGGTGTATCGAAATGAATTGAACTGTGCATAAAATAAATCCCCTATATCAAACAGCAGTATGCAAAGTTTAGAGTGTGTGGACTACTAACTTACTCTTACATATAAGTTAAACTCCAGGTACAGGATTCATTTTCCCCATAATGTATATTGAAAAATGTGAAAACATATCAGGAAATATGAGAGAAAGATAATAGTATATAGTTGTCAACGACTTCAATGAACCGGCCTGGCGCTTAAGGTCCTCAAGAACGTCTTGGTTATGAACTATGCTGGCTTCACTTTCAGATTTCCCGTATACCCGGTTGTATTTGGAAAGGTTCAGATAGCGAACACTTTCCAGGACGCCATATAAAGAAGAGGGATGAAAACTCTCGACTATTCTAAGATGGGTTTTGTGGGCCAGGCTTTTAATATCCTTTTTCGAAAAGTAAACTCCCATAAAATCTTCGAGTTGTTTTTGCTTTAGCAACTTAGAAATCACGCGTGAGAACTGAATGGACCTTTTTAGAAAAAAGCTCTCCTTCCATACGATGAGTAGAAAAACGCCATCATCTTTCAGGATGCGGTGCGCTTCTCGTAGTAGAGCGATTTGATCGATCTCATCTTTAAAGAGAATTAATACATTTGACAGTATGATCATATCGAATGTATTGTTTTCGAAGCTGGTATTAAAAGCGTCTTCTAAATGAAACACAATATCAGGATATTCTTTTCTAGCGATTTGAATGGTCTTTTCGGCATAATCGAGGCCATGGTACTCGATTGAAGGGAATATTCTTGCAATTGGCAGATTGGTGCCGTTACCACAACCGATGTCAAGTATTTTGGACGGGTGTTTACGCAATACAGCATTATAGACGTATTGAAGAAGATTCATAAAGCGGAATTTGACTAGATAGTCATAATTGCTGAAAGCACCGGCAAACTCGATTTTATTTGAAATTGTTTTATAAAAATGCCGGAAATCGCTAATTTCCGATCCGTTATTTAATCTCTTGTAATCGTTATAGGCAAGAAACATACTGTACTCCTTCTTGTCCGTTTCATGTCCGACTCATCAGCTTTTATTGATTCAAGATCCCCATATGAGAACCTGAAGGCGCCAGTCCGGTACTCAGGCGCCGCAAGCCTGATGGAGTTCCCGGATAAGAATTTCCGATTTTGCGCGGTTTGCCGGATTGCCGTGGTAGTCCTGGCGCGCGAGCACGAGGGCCTCGGAAAAGCGGTTTTGCCGTGCCAGGCACAGGGCCTTCAGGTATTCCAGGCCGGCGATCCAGTCGGGCCGATTGATGTTTCTCCTTATAGATTCATCGAGCAGGATAAGGGCGGAGGGATTTTCTCCGTCGTTCATCAGGCGTATTGCGCTCAAGGTG
The DNA here is from genome assembly GCA_003165235.1 of Syntrophobacteraceae bacterium. Lineage (GTDB taxonomy): Bacteria > Desulfobacterota > Syntrophobacteria > Syntrophobacterales > Syntrophobacteraceae > SbD1. Next base: position 69,476 of record PLSV01000201.1, on the reverse strand, counting down.
GCGGACCGGATGTCGGGTTGCGCCTGCTCGGCGGCCGATGAAGCTGGGCCGGCAGGGAAAAGCGTTTCGTAGCCGATTCTGGGGAAACTGTCGAACTGCCCTCCCGGCGTGGCATTGTAGATGCTGAAGCCTCGGAGTGCGGCGTATCGGTTTAGCTGTTCATATTCCCATTCCGTTCTGTCCCTGGCCTTCAGCCATTCCTCCCAGGGCATGCAGGCGCCGCAGGTGTGTTTGGGATTTTTTTCTTCATAAAAGTGCTGGATATTATAGGTTTGGAACTCTTCTTTGGTCATATTCCAGTAGTCGCGGTCGCAGCCTATGAAGTAAATGGGATTGCACCCGAGATAGAGCGCCAGCATGAGACACACGGTCATGGTGTTTTGCCCGAAAGGCGGTATTCCGCTGCTAAAATCGATAGGCGTCGAAATGTTTACAGAATGATCGTAATGATAAGTATGGAAGTCTATGAGCGGCCCCAGATTGGTGTTGGCAAAGTAGGGCAAACCGCCGGAAGGGGCAAACAGACTGTTGGTTACCCCTTTTTCCAGCGCATATTTGAAGGCCGGGATAAAGTACGTATCGGGCTTTGTCCAGAAATAGGGATCTGCAAATACCCAGAAGGGTGGGTTGACCACCTTGGCGTCGGGATGGCGGAAAAAGGAACTCGCCACTACGGTCACTTCATTCTTCAGCAGGGCAATGTCCTGGGTTTTGAGGGAGGGGCCGTTTCCTATAAGAAAACAACGCCTTCCGGCGAACATATTCTTCAGGGGGACGTTCTTGCGCAGGAAATCTTCAAGCGTCATAATACGCGCATGCCTTTCTGCAAAGGGGGACGGCCTTCCAGTCCCAGTCTGCTTTTTAAGAACGCGAGGAACCCCGACCGGTCAAAATCTACGTGGAATTTGGAGGACCGGGCGCCCTCGCATGCAAAGGGATCAAAATTGGAGCGGGCGTCAAATCGGGGTATCAATCCGTATCGTGACAGGACAAGGGGGTCGGGTATCCTGAGGCCGGGCTGAAGGGAGACGACAGCCTTGCCGATGAGATATGCTTCGATCAGCACGATCGAGGTCATGCCGAAGATCCGGTCGGAAAGGGTAAGGCATTGCAGGGAGGAGAGTTCTTTTCCGACGATATGAAGCCTGAGCGCCCCAAAGCGCTCCAGCAGCTTCGAAAAGTTCTCCGGGTCGTCCTTGGGATGCAGCTTGACAATGACCCGCGCCCCCGGCCGGGACCGAAGAACGTTTTGCAAGAAGAAGTCGAGCACGCCGTACTGGTTGTATCCTCTGCCGTTGCCGTAGTTTTCCAGCAAAGGCTCGGAGACGAACAGGAGCGCCTCTTCGGGGCTGAATTCACCGGGAGGGATGCCGAGCGCAAATACCGTCTCCTGGAAAGCCATGGCGGAATACCTTGCGACGACTTCGGACAGGTAGGGATGGCCGAAGGCGATAAGGCTTTTTTCAGGAAAGCCTTCTTCGATCATTTCCCGCCTGCCGATCTCATCGATACAGTTTATATGGTCGGGCAGGCGCATGAGCTTCTCCCCGCTGGTGGGCCCGCTGAACCGCTCCGAATAATTCTGCCACTGGTCGATGAAGGCCATCGTGCCGATCCCTATCCGGCGAGCGGCATGCCAAAGATATTTTTCGGTCATGTCTTTCCAGGGAAGGCTCGTGGCGGATGTGATAACGTAATCGGGGCAAAGGTGATCGAGCAATGAAAGCGCGCTCCGGCTTGGGTCCATTTCGAAGAAGGCAATATCGCTTCTCCTGAACCGGTCCGCCGCAAGTCCGTAGGATAGGACACACACGTCAAATGCATGCTCTTGCAAAAGTCGGATCACCGGGATGAGCACTTCAGCTCCCCCTGGTTCACAGGAGAAAAAAAGGACCTTTTTCATGGTTGCCCGTTCTCGGCCTTAATGGCGCGTACCGCGGAAGCCGGCATCTTTTTCAAAGTAGACCTTCCTGAACGCCCCTATCGCACTTTCCTTGAAATGCTCATAGTAGTCGTTGATGATCTCCCTGTTGGCCTCATAAAGAAGTGAAACGAACTCGTCGTTGGGGATGTCGGTGACATTGACCGTGGGCAGTTCGAGATTGACGTGCTTGGCGTAAAAATCTTCCGGTCCTTTCAACAGGCCCTTTTCAATCGCATGGGAGTAGAGTTTTGTGCCGGGGTAGGGCGTTACGGGTCTTATAGTTCTGAACTGCCCGTAGTCGTTATACTTTTTAAAGAAATCAAGCGTTTTGCGCAGGGATTTTTTGGTGTCGCGGATGTTGCCGAAAATAATGTCGAAAATGATAGGGAATCCTTTTGCCTGGGTGAGTTCGATGCCCTTGACGATGATGTCCTCGGTGAGCTTTTTGCTCATTCCTGCAAGGGCGTCGTTATCAAACTGCTCGATGCCGTAGTCGATGCAGACGCAGCCCGAACGTTTCAACATGTCGAGGATGTTCGAATTGACGATATTGAGCCTGCCGGTGCAAAAGTACTTGATTTTGAGATCGGCCCTGATAAATGCTTCGGTGAGCTGGAACACACGCTTTTCACTGTACATCAACAGTTCGTCCAGAAAGACTACATAGGAGACGCCGTAGTCCTTTTGATACTTCCTTATTTCTTCGACAATGCTCTCGGGGGACCTGAACCGAATGCCCGGCTCAATCCTCTGGCAGAAGTTGCAGGAATAGTTGCAGCCTCTGCTGGCGACCATGAATATCATCCTGTCCGTGGGCGCCATGTTGTAGAGCTTCTTGTTCACATAGTATTCCATGGGCAAAGTTTCATAGTAGGGGAAGGGGATGGCGTCGAGATCGGAGATCGCCTTCTCCCTTGCGTTCACGAATATGTCCCCGCCGTTCCTGAATGCTATGCCTTTTACATCGCCCAGGGGAGCGCCGGCGTCCAGGGCCCTCAGCAGGTTGAGAAAGGGCAATTCGCCTTCGCCCATGACCACCGCATCGGCACCCGTCGCTTCCAGATAGAAAGCGGGTTCGGGAGTGGGACCATGGCCGCCGAGGACCACGAAGGGACGGTCCTTGGAATTGTTGATGGCTTCGCATATTTTCAGAATCTTCCGGTGCTGGTAATAGCCGGCGACGAAACCGATGGCTGCGACATCGAAGTGGTTCTCCGAGAGATGCCGGGTCAAGTGCTCTTCGGGATAGTGGTAGATGTCCTGGCTGTAATAGGCAATATCATCGAATCCATGCGCTTTTGCGTATCCCGCCACGTAGCAGGCGCCGACCGGAAGTATGTTTACCGCACTCTCGTTGTCGTAGTTTATGAACAATATCTTCATGCGTCGTTCTCCTTGCATTGCTGCGCGCATCAGTGTGCGCTGCGGGGTCGCGATGGTAGGCCGGTAGCCGATCTCCCAGCTTTTTCGAATACCTTCACGATGTCGTCCATGTCCTGCTTCGTGAGGGGCGGATAGGTATAGGAAGTGACAATGAGGTCTTTTTCATAAAACCGCTCGGTCACCGGACAGATCCCCTTCCGATATACCGGCCTCTCCGCTTGCGGCAGGAGGGAGTAAGGAAAGCCATTCTTGAACGAATCCCGTTCGGAGAAGATCGGTTCGAGGTAGAGAGGCTTGATATATCCCGCTGCGTAGCGGTAGAGCGGAATACCGAGTTCGTTTATCCTATGCACATACTCTTCGCGCGAGATTCCCGTCGCCGCTTCGTGATATTTGATCGGGTAGAGGTAATAGACGTGGCTGCTCTTTTCCCTCACCTTCGGGGGCGTGAGAAATTCAATCCCGGACAGCCTCTCTGTTAGATATTCTGCGAGTTCGATCCTCTCTTTGAGGAGGCGGGGGAGTTTTTTTAATTGTTCCGTTGCAATGGCCGCCTCCATTTCGGGCATCCGGAAATTTCCCCCCACCATGTTCGTCAGGTCCCTGTACCCCAGCCCCCCCACCACCGCCTCGGCGTGATTGCGCAGGAGTTGCAGCCTCAGGGCCAGGTTATCGTCATTGGTGACGGCAATGCCCCCCTCGCCGCAGTGGATTATCTTGTGCTGGTTGAGGCTGAAGACGCCGATGTCGCCAAAAGTCCCCGCAAAGCCGCCGTTGTATTCGCATCCCGGCACGTGGGCCGCATCGCAGATCACCTTCAGGTCATGCCGTTTCGCAACGGCATTTATCCGGTCCATATCCGAGGATTGCCCGAACAGGTCCACGCTCAGGACCGCCCTTGTCCGTGGCGTGATCTTCCGCGCAAGACTGTCGGGGTCCATGCAGTAATGCTCTTCTTCGAGATCGGCAAAGACCGGCACGGCATCGTAGAATAGAGGGGCGGTTGCGGATATGCACATGCTATATGCGACCACGATGATCTCGTCCCCCGGCAGAATGCCGGACGCTCCGATTGCTGCGACCAGTGCGGAGCTTGCGGTATTGAATGAGACGGCATGTTTGACCCGGTGGTATTCGGCCCATCGCTGTTCGAGTTCCCGGACATGCTTTCCACCAAGAAATTTTTCGCAATCCCGCCCGATGAAATCGGACAACATGCCGCTTTTGACTACCTCGGCAACCGTTGCGACTTCCTCAGGGCCAAAGGGATTGTAGGGTGGCAGGGGTGCTGTTCGGACCTTCTTCATACCGGTGCTCCCATTGGTATCTTTGTTTTGTTTTCGTATGACAGCAGGATCGCGTCGAGAATCGCCCTGTCAATAAGGGACGATTCCGGTGTGTTCCGGTCGTGGACCTTGTTGTTAACGGTGATTTCGTAGATATAATCGACTGCGGCGGGCAGTGCGAACCGATAGCCGGTATCCTCACGCAGCGGGTTTTTGTCATCGAGCGCCTTGACGCCGCCGTAGGCGTACTCTCCCACCATACGCTGCTCGAGTGTCCGGGAATTGTCGTTGATGGTCATCCTCCTGTCGGAGAAAAGAAGGTCCACTTCGAAGATGTGGTAGTGGTATTCGGATGAATCGGTGTCTATCGTTCTGACGGTTGCGTTGAAGCGCTCAAAAAAAAGGATGAAGTCATAGGAGTACTCCCCAACCGTGCTGTTGAAGACCCGGTTGTAGGCAAGCACCGCATCGGGTGGCCCGCAGAGGTAGGTCAGGGTATCGACGAGCGCAACTCCGTTGTGTTCGAGGCCCTTCATGTAAAAGGCATTGACGGCGAGCAGGCCGGGCCTGCCTCGGGAGATGAGGTCCCGGACTCTTGCGTGGCGGTTGTCGAACCGGCGCTGATAATCCACCACGAGATTCACGCCGTGCTCCTCAGCAAGGCGCCTGAGGTGCGCTATCTCGTCACGGGTTGTGGCGAGGGGCTTCTCGGCGAAAATTGTCCTGCACGCACCATGTTCGAGAATATTTCGAATAACTTCGAAGTGGGCTGTGTCAGGCGTGCAGACGCTGATGACGTCGTGATAATCTGTGTAGATCTCTTCAGGGTGCGACGTAGCCGAGCCGATGTTCCATTGCTTGCGGAAACTCTCGGCCTGCGATCCGTCAAGGTCGCAAACGGTGCGGAGCACGAACCTTTCGTCACGGGTATAGGCGCCGGCATGGGTGTAGACGCCGGCATCGCTGCCGATCTTCTCGGTATCGTAGCCCCCTGCGATCCGGCCCGCCCCGATTATGGCCGCGCTTAGCTTTCTATTCATTTGCAGCCCTTTTCAGGAAAGGCGCCGAGCGCTGGACGAGGCCCCTGGTCTTTTTGAATAGCTCCGGTTCATTCCGGTAGAGCCCGATCACGTCCCCGGTCGTGAAGCGGCAGCCTCCGAAGCGCGCATAGATCGTGCGCGCCAGCTCCAGGTCTTCGGGATAGTCGATGGTCAATCTGAGCCCCGGATATGCGAATTCGGTAGGCGCCGTGATGTTGGCGACACGGTGCTCGTTCGGATGCTCGTAGATGTATCGTACAACATCTTCGCGCTCCTGCTCGGTCAACTCGGCCCTCCGATTGAGCGCAACAAGGCAGGAAACCCTTATGACGTGGGCGTAAATGCCGAGGGGATAGGTCAGCTCAAGGTCATTGCAAAGGTAATCGCACCCGCCGCGTTTGAATACCTTGACCATTGCATCGATCAGCTTGAAATCAAGATAGGCGGAATCCGCACCCATCTGGACAACCGCATCCGCCCTTGCCTCCATTGCGGTTTTGGCCACACGGTCCAGGACGTCCTGCTCGGAGCCCCGGAAACAGTCTACTTCGTTTGCCCTGCACCATTGGGCTATGGCGTCGTCTGCGGGTTCGGTGGTCGTAGCGACCCAGACCGCATCCACATTCCTGCACATCCTGAAGCGCTCCGTCACCGCCTCGATAAGCGGCATGCCGCCGTAGATCTCCATCAGGCTTTTTCCCGGCAGCCGGGTTGAGCCCATTCTTGCTTCAATGGTCCCAACGACTTTCATTTCTGGTCCTCCAACAGCAAGGCAGTTGCTATAGATTGCGGAGCAGGTTGCGCCCGCCGCTGTCTCTCATCCCGGGTGGGCGGGCACTATTCAAGCCATTTGACTACTTCGAAAACTTCCGCGTACCTTGCGCCGATGCGCTGGCCGGCATTCTCCGCCTCTTTGGTGAAAAAACTTACCCATCTGTCTCTTGTCCGCTCCATTTCCGACTTGTGGGCTTGTATGGACTCGATTTTCTTGTTTAGGAAATCGCTTATGTCTATGTAGAAATTACCCCTGAAGTCCAGGTTCGAATGATACCAGTTGCTGCGGTACATAAGCAGTCTTGGCACCCATCTGCATGCATGCAGAGAAGCCCTTGCAACCGCCTGATGGTCATGGTGTATGTCGCCCATCCAATGGGTGTAAACTTTCTCTATGTTCTTCTCTTCTACGATTCGCAGGATGTCAACGTTGAGGGCTTCAGTGAATTCGATCTCGAGGGTCTTGAAATTGCCGCAGATAAGCTCGACGCCAAGGATGCCCATTGCGTCCCGCCCTTCCGCCAGCGCCGTTTCGTTCGTCCGGACGATGTTGTTGTTTGGACCAATGAAACCCGATACGGTCGCCACATACGCATAGACCCTATCGCCTTTGGCGATGTGCTTCGCCATGGCGCCGCCGCAACCCAGTTCGATGTCGTCGAAATGAGCGCCAAGCGCAAGTATGTTCATACACAGCTCCGTAATATCTTTTGAGAGTTAAGGATGCCGCAGTTGAAAAAGAGGTCGATACAGCTCAGGTAAGGGATAAAAGGTCCGTGTTGCTGCTGATAGACCGGGTGGTGGAAATCCTGCCAGGCGACGGTGAGTCCGGCCTGGGAGAAGGGCCCATCTTCATGATAGGCTTTTGCCCCCGGTCCGGAGAGGTAAACGGCGCCTCCGGCGGCGGCTACCAGGTCCGCGTTCATTTGAGACTTCCGAGTCGTTATTCCGAGGGTGCTGCTGATCTCTATTTTTTCAATCCGAATATCAAACCAGTTCAGCGCCAGGTTCAACAGGTCCAGGTTGAAATCGACAAGCCTTGCCTGCCGTCGTTCCATGACTTCCCGCAGGGGAGGGTAAATCTCCTGGAAAAAGGGAGCATGGGAGTAGTGGGCATGCAGCAGTTTCTGGATTTTGCCGTAATGCGGGTTGTAGTCGATCTCTGCCTCGCAGATGAGCGGCTGCAGGCCGTTCTTTTTCACCGGGATTGTTATCCACTGTTCGCCCTGGGGCGTTTTGATCTTGTCCCGATGCACCCATCCGCTCTTGGAGAGCGGGACATGATCGAGAATTATGAAGATGTCCGCCTGCAGCAGCCTGTGGAAAAAGCCTAGGTGCGGCAGAAAGTCGGGTTGATGAATAACCGCGGTTTTCTCACTCATGCCGGTCTCCCCTGATCCTGGCCACGATCCGTTCCAGACCCCTCCCGTCGACAAGGCGCCTCCCGGTTATGCTCATCTGCTCAAGACGATCGCTTCCGGAAAGCAAGTTCGGTAGTGCGGACGATAACCGGCTCTCAACCCCGTTTTCACGAAATCCGAGGCAGATGCAAAACCCCTTCTCTTCGAACCATTGGACTATGGGGATTTCATGAGGTTCGTTTGCTATCGCCAGGGCCGGGATGCCGAGCGCGGCTGCTTCGAAAAGCGTCACCCCTCCGCCGCAGACGATGATTTCGGCTTTTACGATCAGCCCAATGAGGCTCGATGGATTGTCATAGATACGGACACGTCCAGGGTAATTCGCCAGGGCTGAGTTCAGCGCCTCGCGGTGGTTGAAATTCGGTCCGACCGAAACGCAGGCCGCCGGGGGAATTTGCATTCCGCCCAGTGCGGAGAGGACGCGCGGGGTCATCCCATAAGTGTCGCTTCCGCCAAGGGTAACCAGGATCTCTGATGGGTCGCCGCGCACCGGGAGCGCGGCCCGGCATTTTTCGATTTCGGGATCGAGGATGATGTACTCTGTCCCATAGAGACCGTTCGGCATTCTTTCCAACGGCTTAAGGTCCATGGCGAGAACATTGAAAGCGGCGGAAAGCCCGCCGTCTCCATGGTCGTCGAAGGTTGCAAGCATGACCTCGGAGCCGAGAACTTTCTCGGCATGTGCTGCCGCCGTGTCCAGGCGATCGTTGATCCACCAGTCCGGGCGGCGCCTTCGCAGGATTCCTTCTTCCCAGTCGGGTCCCGAGGCGTAAGAGGGGACTGCTTCAGCATCGAACCCTTCGGAATAGAGGATCTCCAGCGACCGCCGGTCATCGTTTACTGCAAAGAGAATCTCATCGCCAGCCGCGCGGAGCGCTTTCGCAAGGCGCAGACCGCGAAAGAGATGTCCCATCCCCCGTTGGTGGGATGCCTCTATGCATATTACAGTGCGCATGCGCGTATCGCTTCCTCTGTGCTTATCCAGCAGCCCGCCACGTATAACGATTCATAAATAGAGCCGACCCTCTGCAGGTCCTCAACCGTGTCCACCGTGAGTCTGAGCAAAGGCGCCCGCTTCTTTTCCGGGATTTCGAGTTGTTCGATATGGAACATCCGAGGCCGCTCCTGGATGTACTCATTGACGTGTTCCCGGTGATTGGGCTCAACACCTTCCATCCATGAGCGTTCAAGGGCCTCCATCGTGAAACACTCCGCTCCGACTCCAAGCGGCAGTTGCCCGAAAGCATGCGTATAATCCGCCGAGGTGTCCTTATGGAGCCGGATGAGGCGGTCTATCTCTTCGGGGTCCACCAGGGGGTTGTCCGCGGTGGCCCTCACGATGTGGCGTAGTCCGAAATGAACCGCCGCCTGGTAATAGCGGTCGAGCACGTCAGCTTCGTCGCCTCTGTAACAAAAGACCCCCTGGCTCAGGGCAAGTTCGCAAATGCAATCGTCCATATCTTTGGTGGTGGTCGCGACGATGAGCATGTCAGCTTCGGTCGCCAGTTTCAGGCGGATAAGGATATGCTCGAGCATCGTCCTCCCGCATATGTTCTTCATCACTTTGCCGGGAAGCCTGGTTGACCCCATCCTTGCCTGAAGCATTATGCCCGTCATCCCAGGTCGCTCCATGCAATCACTTCGTCTTCGCTTATGTCACGGTTGACCCTGCGCCCCAGGATTTGCTCGAAATATTTTGGCGCAATTCCGTATCCGGGCCTTTTAATCGCAATGTTATTAGACTCTATTCCGTATCCGGCTTTGATCGCTTTTGCCGCGACGATGCTCTTGCGGTTGTTGACCCTGGTTGTGGCCTCCGATGCTGCCGGCATCTTTATTCCGCTGCCCAGCATCTTTTCCATCACCCTGATCTGATCCACGATGGATTTCATCTCGGCGGGGTCGGCGGAAAGCATGTGGTCCGGCCCTTCGGCATTCTTGTCGATCGTAAAATGCTTTTCAATGACGGCCGCGCCCATGGCGGCGGCGGCAAGGCAGGCTACGGAGCCCAGTGTATGGTCCGAGTAGCCGACGGGGAGCGGGAACTCTTCCATCATCTTTTTCATCGCGAGCAGGTTCACATCTTCGGCATGCGCCGGATAACTGGTGATCGCATGCAACAGAGTCAACTGCGCGTTTCCTTCTCCCAGGACGGCCGAAACGGACTCCCGGACCTCCTCCATCGAGCACATCCCGGTGGAGAGCAGGACCGGCTTGCCCTTCTTGGCGATATATTTAAGAAAAGGGATATTTACGGCGTCGTCCGAACCGATCTTGTATGCTCCGACGCCGAGATTTTCGAGCATATCCACATCGGTTTCATGGGAAGGAGTCGAGAACCAGTCGAGCCCCTTTGAACCGATATAGTCAAATATTTTACGGTGAAGCTCCTCGTCTATTTCGTACTTCTTGAAGAGGTCGTACTGAGAGGTGACGCCCGTATTCTCCATGTCGAAAATCGCGCTCCTGCTCGCCAAAGTGTCCCCTCGGTAAGTCTGCAACTTTACTGCATCAACGCCGCAGGCGGCCGCGGCGTCGACCAGCGCCCTGGCTTCTTCAAAGGTGGTGAAGTTGCCGCCGATTTCTGCAATGATGTAGCGCCTGTCGCGCCTGTAGCTCCTGAGCATATCCACCCCTGCCGTTGACATTCACCGATGCGCAGAGTGTCCGAACCCCGAAGGATTGGAGACACGCAGTCTTATTCACCCACGCGCTGTTGCCTGTTTATGTAGTTGCGGACAATTATTTCCCTGCCGTTCACTACGGCCCGTTCTGAATTTTCAGTTTTTCTGGGAAGATAGCATTTCTTGCAAACCGGAATCTGCATGAAGCCATTTCTCTTCCTGTGGATTTCCCTCACGGAGTTTAACTCCCGGCCGCGCCATATTTCGCAGACGCGCTGATGTTTCGCGTCTCCGACAACGACCGTATTTTCCTCGTCATTGGAGCACATCATGACCAGGCCGTCTGCGCCTACAACAAGCCTCTGATAGAGTTGAGGGCAGGAAAAATCTTCCTCGTAGACTATCTGTTCATCCTTCCCCAGGTAGTCTATGAGTGGATTGAAGGCTATGAGATCGGTGTGGGGGAGAAACGTATTATAGTATTTTTCGGGATTTTCCCTGATAGCGGGCCACACCGACTGGACCTTGATCACCGGTTTGTGAAAGGATGCCCTCTCCTTGATAGTTTTAATTTCCGCTATTTTCTCAAGCGTGCTCGAAAATTTCAGCGGTTTGCGGATCTTCTCATAGGTCCTGTCAAGGCCGTCTACCGATAAAGTGATCCAGTTCGCTCCCGCCCTCATTATCTTTTCGAAATATTCTGCGCTCAGCATGCTGCCGTTGGACAGAAAAGATACTTCCTTGATTCCGCTCTGCACCGCATAGCGGATGCATTCGGTAAACCGAGGGTGGAGGGTAGGCTCTCCTCTCAGACTCAGCCTCAAGGCGGGGACTTTCCCTCCTATTTCGTCTACGATCTTCTTAAAGAGATCGAAGTCCATGAGAGCCGATTTGACTTTCTTTTTGAACTCCTCCTTAATGGTGTAGCACATTGGGCATTTTAAATTGCAGATCGAAGCCAGTTCCACATCGATCAACAACGGATAGCCGGAAACTGTCTGCTGTTCGGGCAAACAGGCCCAGTTCCGCCTGTATTCCCGGTACTCAGGCTCCCATCCCTCTGACCGGCGCTCTTCGAAGAGCGACTCCCTTTCGATGGTATCGAGCGAATAGTTGCCCTTGTTGATCGGTACGTTTTTTTCGGCCACGATCTCTCCCCGTTGTGCGCACGAGGCTTTGACAGGCAGGAGAATACCCGCCGCCTCGCATCTTTCTGATTCGATCAAAATCTATACCAACTCACAAAAATATCGGGACATAGAGCAAATTTCATTGCTCTTTTAAACTTGCAGAGCCATTGCCGGGTTCTTGCGCATGGGCTGGGGCGCCTATTTCCGGTCAAGCAACGGGCGGGCGTAAGATCTATCAAAAACCGGCTCCGCGATGCTCGTTCCAGTAACTTAAATTCTTACAGAATCGTTGACTCGATCGATCCTGTAAGCAGATGGACCTATTACAACTGTCAATCTTCTGACTTCACTTTTTACGGCGTTTTTACTACGAACCTGGGCTTCGAAATTATGGGGTTACTGCGAGAATGCCGGACCCCGGCCTGGGCCGGGATCCAAAAGTGCTGAGGCTGCGATCATGCGGATTTTTGCATCCGGCCGTTGGTCGGAACGGCCGGCGATACGCGTGCGTAGTCGTTCAGGAGGATCTGACGATGGACCGAGGGCGCCGAGCCATTCCCCAGAAGCGTCGACGACATGCGCTCGAAATCATCCTGCGCCGTCTGATAATCGTCGGGTCGGCCAATGTCGAGCCAGTAGCCGGAGTGATGGTATCCTATCACATGCTCTCCCGCCTCGATGAGCTTCCGGACGAGTTCGGGCATATCGAGGCGCATTTCACGGGGAATGAAGCGCAGCACCGTTGGTTCGAACACGTATACCCCCATGCTCACCTGGTAATGATAAACCGGCTTCTCTCTGTAGTGGGTAATCTGGCTGCATGCGTTCGTTTCAACGACCCCCAGGTCGATTTTGACATCCCTGGTGTAAAGGCCGACAGTGGCTGCAGCGCCGGCTTCCCGATGCGCCCTGATCATGGCGCGAAAGTCCAGGTCGGTGAGCAGGTCTCCATTCATGGCAAGAAAGGTATTCTCCAGCTTGGGAATCAGGCTCAGCGGGCCGGCCGTTCCCAGCGGGGAAGGCTCGAAGGAGTATTCGATCGGCATTCCGACATGCTCTCCCTTGCCGAAATAGGCCATGATCAATGACGCGAGGTGGCCGACGGCGACGAAGACCTTTTTGACTCCGGTGACCTGCAGTTGACGGATCAGTATCTCCAGGATTGGCATGTCGCCAACCGGCATCAAGGGTTTAGGCAGCACCGTAGTGTATGGCGCAAGACGGGCGCCACGGCCTCCGGCCAATATCACTGCTTGCATTGTCGGTTCCTTTCCTCAAGGGTGTTGACCATGGCTAAACGCAGCATTCTTCGATTCGGTACAGATCGAGATGATCTTTTATCCATGCAATCGTCCTGCCCAGACCGTCCGTCAAGGAAACCGACGGTTTCCAGCCCAACAGCCGGGCAGCCAGCGAGTTATCGGCGTGAAGCCGCTCCACCTCGCTCTTTCCTGGTCTCAGGCGCTTCTCGTCGCGAAGCGCTTCCACTGGCTTTCCAACAAGCTTGACAATCAGATCCACCAAGTCGCCTATGCTGATCTCACGATTGCTCCCGAGATTTATTTCAGTGCCGAGCACCCCGTCCGCCACGGCTGCAGAAATAAACCCCCGGACGGTATCCTGAACAAATGTGAAATCACGGGTGGGCGTCAGGGCGCCCAGGCGGACATGCTCTTTTGTCAGCGCCTGCGTGATGATGGTTGGAATGACCGCTCGCGCCGACTGCCTGGGTCCGTAGGTGTTGAAGGGCCGCACGGTGATCACCGGAACGTCGAATGCCCGGTAGTAGCTTTCCGCTACCTTGTCAGCACCTATTTTGCTTGCCGAATAAGGCGACTGCCCCTGCAGCGGGTGATTCTCGGAAATGGGAACAGTTCTGGCGGTCCCGTAAACTTCGCTTGTCGATACGTGTATGACCCTGTCGGGGCGGGTCAGCCTGGAATTCTCCAGGACGTTGAGGGTCCCGAGAATATTTGTCTCTATTACCTCCCGGGGGTGAATGTAGGAATAAGGGATCGAAATCATTGCCCCGAGATGGAAAACGTAGGTGCACCCGTCCATCGCGCGCAGCAGGGCGGATGGATCGCGCAGGTCGCCCTGAACAATTTCCAGGGTTTGCCTCAATTCGGCGCGCAGGAATTTCAGGAACCCGAAGTCCCCCCTTGAGTTATACCTGACAAATGCACGCACGCGAGCGCCCTGACCCGCCAGTTCCTCAACGAGGTGGCTGCCGATAAAGCCTCCCGCTCCAGTTACGAGCACCCTCACATCCTTCCAGGACATGCTTCCCCCGCTACATTCAATTTGTGTCGCCAGCAGTCCAGAAGGTCCCCGAGGCTCTTTTCGATGGGGATTAGCGGCTGCCAGCCGGTTCTATTTACCAATCGTTCGCCGTTGCCCACCTGGTCTTCGATCTCAACCCTTCTCATGCGCGCAGAGTTGACTTCGAGCCTCACCGGCGCCCTTGCCATTCCAGTCAGTATCTCCGCGCACTCCTGAACGGAGCGGGAATGTCCACTGCAGACATTGAAGACCTCTCCGGGCCTGCTGGCGGCTGCCAGCGCCACGTAGGCGCGGACCACATCCCGGACATCCGAATAGTCACGTCGCGGGGCCAGGTTGCCAACCTGGATCACGGAGGGCCCCCCTGCCTCCGCATGGGCGACCTGGTAGGCCAGTTCAGAGGGCGCCAATGCGCGGGACAACCCCGGGCCGACCAGATTGAATGTTCTTGTCCGAACGATGTTCATCCCGTATGCAAGGTGATGCTGTATTGCGACCAGTTCCTGCGCTGCCTTGCTGGCGGCGTAATGAGTCAGCGGCTGGAAAGCCTGCTCCTCGCCAATGGGAAGGTTTCCGGCAGGGCCGTAGACCGCGCTCGAACCCGCGACCAGGACCCAGGGGGCCGGCCTGAGCGCCCGCAGGGCATCCAGCAACCTTACCGTTCCCCAGGCATTGCTCTCGTACTGGCCCAAGCTGCTGCCCACAGCACCGCCCAGGGTTCCGGCGAGATGGAATACATGCGTTGGCCTTATCGTTTCGATGCAATTCCGAAGAAAATCCTCATCCAATATGTTTCCAGTGCAGACCTCAAGCCGTTCACTGCCCGGAAAGCTCCATTCGCTTTCCGGACGGCGGGCAATGCCGCAAACATCCGCGCCCAGCGTCAAAAGATATCTTGCCAGATGGCTACCCACAAAGCCCGATATGCCCGTGATCAATGCCCGCATCTGCATGCCGCTCACTAACTCGTCTCACTGAGAAACGTTCAATATAGTTCAAAAAATAAGAAGCCTTGCCGTTACTTTTTTCAGGCGGGCAGGAGTGGCGCGCCCGCCCGGGGCGCAATGAAACTGGCTTGGGTGAACTGAAAAGCAACATACATGCCAAGGAATGCGACTGGTGGGCCGCTCCCTGCTCCCGGATGAATGCGGCGCGGCAGGGGCGAGAATCGTCAACTATTTGACTTTAATTGCAGGGGATATACCTTCGGCCTGCACGCTTCAAAGCCATTCAGGAGTTGGTATAAAGTTTGAATCGGGGAATTCGGTCTCTCTGTTTCTTTATCTATCAGCCGCATGAATGGATGGCTATGCAAACCGGTTGTCCTGAAAAGAACACCGTGCCCGAATGCATCGAATATTTCCGTGAGCAGGACCCCGGCGCTCTTTGCTGTTCCGTTCGCGCGGGCGGAGAATGGCTTTCTTATTCCCGGGAGCAGTTCTGGGACTATGTCTGCCGATATGCATCGCTTTTCGCCCGGAACCTGTCCGAACCCACGCTTGTCCTCTTCATCAAGAAGCTTGATATCCATCTGCTCGCAGCCTATATCGGAGCGATGAAAGCGGGCCATCTTCCGGCCCAGATCAGCCCGCCCACTGCGAAGGTCAGCGAATCGGAATACCGCCGAAGAATCGATCACATCCGTGAGATAACCGGATTCGGCGCCCTGTTCATCGACGTCCAGGAACAGGCGAGGTACTCTGAGGTCACGCAGGCGAAGGTCTTCTCCCCGCAGATGCTCCCCGAACTGCCCGGAGCGGACCGGGGTTTTCCTTCCCAAGACGCCCTCGTCCAGTTCTCGTCGGGTTCCACCGGATTGCAGAAAGGCGTGGTGCTCAGCCACCGAGGGATTATCGCCCATATGCAAAGCTACGCCGCCGCCCTGCTGATTGGGCCCTCCGATGCAGTCGTGAGTTGGCTGCCTCTTTACCATGATATGGGGCTCATCGCCTGCTACCTCATGCCCCTCATGTGCGGCGCCCCCTTCTATCAGATGGACCCCTTCGACTGGATCACCCAGCCCGATATTATGCTGGCGGTCATCGAGGAAAAAAAGCCGACCCTTTGTTTCCTTCCGAATTTCGCCTACCATCTGCTCGTGAACAAGGGCAGGGCGCACGATCTCAGCAGCATCCGGATGTGGATCAACTGCTCCGAGCCCGCACGTCTGAGCAGCCATGAACTTTTCACCGGAAAGTACCGTTCCGTTCGCCCCGAAACCATGACCGTCTGCTACGCCCTCGCAGAAAACACTTTCGCGGTCACCCAGACCTTGCCTTGGCACGGCAACTCCAAGCGGCTCGATGCGGCAGGCGCGCTTCTCTCCTGCGGAAAGCCGCTGCCGGGAGTGGAAGTCGCGGTCTTTGATTCGGAAGATACCGGGGCGGGGGAGATCGGCGTCCACTCTCCGAGCTTGTTCAACAACTTTCTCGACGGCACGCGGCCGCTGCGCGACGGGTTCTATCTCACTGGTGATCTGGGGTTCGTTGATGAGCACGGGGAGCTTTTCATCACGGGAAGAAAAAAAGACCTCATCATCGTCTGCGGCAAAAACATCTTTCCCCAGGACGTGGAGTTTGCAGCATCCGCAGTGGGGGGCATCTACCCCGGACGAGTCGTCGCCTTCGGAATCTGGAACGAAGAGATGGGCACCCAGGACCTTTTTGTCCTTGCCGAACGCCAGGACGGCAATGCGCCGACCCCGCTGAAGATTGCCATCCAGAAGGCGATCATGGATGAAGTCGGCATTGTTCCCAAACGCGTGGAAATTCTCGAACACATGTCGCTGGTGAAAACGAGCAGCGGGAAGATAAGCAGGTCTCGGAACAAGGCGATCTATGAGTCGAAGGGATTCACTTTATTATGATCATCACTGGAAATAGCAACGTAGACTGTTTTAATAGATTAGGCCTTCAAACAGATGTTGAGGGAGAAGAAGTCACCGCTTACTGGGTCGGCGCTCTCCAGATAGAGCATTTCTATCAGTCTATTCCCATAGGGGAAAAAGTAAGAAGCATTTTTGCCGCCGAGAAAGGATGGAAATTTCTCAGCATAGGCCCCCATGACATTTTCCAACTCTGGTGCGCCGCTTCACTGGGCCGTTTGAACGCGGTCTTCCAGTTGATGATGCAAAGGTATGGAGCGATCTTCCGTGAACTGAACGGCTCCGGAAAATTCGGGTGGCTGGTCTTTCCTCAACCGCTCCATGAAGTAGATTTTCACAACGTAACAGAAAAGAATAAGCTCGATATCACCCGCGTTTTCAACCGGCAGATTGCAAAATTGTGTGCGGACAGCGGCATCCTGGTCATAAATCCCGTGAAGGCAATCCTTGGGAAAAACGGCCTTCCGTCATGCGAGTATTTGCAGGAAGACGGACTGCACATGAACGACCGTGGGGCAGGCCTCTACATTGAAGAGATCGCGAAGTTGACCGGAACAAGCATCGGCTTTCAGCCAATAAAGACGTTCTTCGAACCAAGATCTGAAACTGAATCCTTTTGCTCCCTGCTGCTCAATAACGTGCATATGGAAGCTGAACGTGGGTTGGAAGTCGAAGGATTATCATTGGCTCTGGCCGGTTTTCTCTCGGATAGGCTCAGGCAGAGAGGACTGGATATAGACGTCGATGGCGAAACGGAGTTGGTCGATTCAGGTCTGCTCGACTCGCTCGACCTTGTCGAGGCTTACACATTCGCCGCAAATGCTATGCGCATGGATATCCCTTTTGATGTGAGCCTTCGCGATTTGAATACCGTTCATAAGATATCGGAATACCTGGCCGAAAAAAAGGGTGGTTCCTTAGCAGAGAAAGATTCTCACCCTGTGCAGTCGGATTTCCTGCTCTCGCTGCGAGGTGATTTCAATGACCCCGCCCAGAGGGCGGCAATGCTCGAAGCGGAAATCCTCATATCCAGGCTCGATGACCCATCTTTCGCCTCGTTCCAGGAAAACCTCGTGATGGCTTGTGTGGGCGGTAATTGCGATTACGGGATCGCGCTCTTCTGGGTTGCGCTCAACCAGGCGCGAAGGGGCGACTATCGAGGCGCATTGGTCTCGCTTGACTACGCGAGCAGCCCCCAGCCCCGATTCCCATTCTCCGATCCGAGGGTTCAGTTCTACCGCTCAAAATGGGAAGCAGAGAAAGCCCCTCGCATCTGGGACGATCAGGTCGATGAAAGCTTTATCTCTGGCAACGTTTCAGGCCTGGCGAACGCAGATGTTTGCGGTGGCCGAATGAATCAATCCGACGCCATATTGTTCCTTCCCTTCATGTCGCCCCGACCTGGGAGTTGTGCTGTGCCCGAGCATCCCCCTGGTGCCAGGCTGCCAAAAATCTCGATTGTCACTCCCTCCTTTAATCAAGGGATTTATCTGGAAGAGTGTATTGAATCGGTGCTGGACCAAGGTTATCCAAACCTGGAATACATCATTATGGACGGAGGCAGCACCGACCAGTCTGTAACCATCATCAAGAAATACGAAAAACACCTGAGCTACTGGAGCAGCGGTCCGGATGGTGGCCACTACAGCGCCGTAAATGCAGGCTTTCAGAGATCTTCCGGCGATATAATGGGCTGGATCAATTCTGACGATAAACTTCTGCCCGACTCTCTCTACAGAATAGCATATATTTTCTCACAACTGCCGCATGTCGAGTGGATCACCAGTCGGCCTACAACTCTCAAAGAGTCTGGCGACCTACGGCATATAGGTGAAATTCCCGCCTGGTCGCACAAGCGATACCTGTCGGGAGACTATGAATGGATCGAGCAGGAGTCCACGTTTTGGAAAAGATCGCTTTGGCAGAAAGCGGGTTGCATCGATACGAATCTCAGTCTTGCCGGTGATTTGGAACTTTGGCTTCGTTTCTTCCGCCACGCTCAACTTCTCGGGGTGAATTGCATTCTCGGAGCATTCCGGTTCCAGCCTTCCCAACGGTCTGAAGTTTTTCGGGCAAAGTACATTGAGGAGGCTGAGGCTGTAATTCGAAGAGAGCAAGAAATTCATCGCAAATCAGGCGAAACAGTGTTGCTGCCGGGAGTTGACCCCATCTCAATACAAAGAGAAGTTTTTGATTCCTGGAGGCGCAAAATTGATCCCTCTTTTCCCGGTGTCCTCGAAGAGCTGAACCTTAGCCTGCAAGAAATGAAGCTGGCTTATGATTCGAAGAAAGGGATAAGTAAAAGATCCTTTGAGCATATCGTTGCCACTGCGTCTCAAATGGGGAAAGCGGAACTTCTTAATGCTGTTTCTATTACTCATTTCCTCCAAGGCAGGGTCAAAGACGCCGAGGAAATGTTCCATTCACTGCTCGAATCTTCTCCGAATCACCCCCGGACGCTCAACAATCTCGCTGTCCTATATTACGAGACTTGTGAATACCGGAAAAGCCGCGAACTGGTCGAACAGATCCTGAGCGTTCAGACTGATGATATGGAAATGATCAATAATGTAAGTGCGCTCCTTTTGAGGCTGGATAAGATCAGAGGCTGCAACGCTCAGCAGCGGGAAACCCTGGGGGAGCCTGCTCGAGAGATGAAGTCTGAAGCCAAATTGAATTTTAGGAATCAGACTTCCGGGCGATCCCGGATTTCCGTCATTACCCCGTCGTTCAACCAGGCCGGCTACATCGAACAAAACATAAGAAGCGTTTTGGACCAGCAATATCCTGACTTCGAGCACATCGTGATCGACGGGGGATCGACGGACGGAACCGTTGAAGTCCTCAAGCGTTTCCCGCACCTCAAGTGGATATCCGAGAAAGACAACGGCCAGAGTGACGCCCTGAATAAGGGATTTGCAATGGCCTCAGGGGATATCATCTGCTGGCTCAACTCGGATGACTGGCTTGCGCCTGAAGCGTTCCACCGCGTTGCGCATGAGTTGGCGTCCGGGCAAAAATCAGTGGTCATGGGTAAATGCATCCTTGCCGACCCATCCGGAAAGCCCTTCAAAGAACAGGCAAATCACGAGCGATCGTTTTACCACCTCATGAAGTATTGGATCCCTTACTCTATTCCAAATCAGCCCGCGATTTTTTTCGTGCGCAGTCTTCTTGAATCCGTGAGGCTTTGCGACGGGACCTACGTCGATCCGTCCCTTCACTTTGCAATGGACCATGATCTCTGGGCCCGCATGATGAAATCGGCCCGTTTTCATTCTATCGACCGGGTGCTTTCGTACTACCGGCACCATGACCAGAGCAAGACAGTCGCCAAGGGCGACGTATTCGTCAATGATTGGTCAGTGGTATTCAAGCGGTATGCCTTGAAAGATACGCGCGCCATCGGCGTCTTTGGCGATTCTCTGGGGGCGGGAGAGTTGAACGGGTTTGTGTCCAATTTGCGGGCGGCCCTTCCTTATTCTTTGGTCGATCTTGGGACAGCGTGGGTTCAGGAAGCTTTATCAAAGGAAGGATCTCCCGAATGGATAGTCTGGCCCGGCGAACCGCCGGGGGCCGTTGCCCCCGAAGCGTACGCCGAAGCTGTCAAGCTTCTGGCGCAGATCGAATCTATCGGCTGCGTGAAAATCACACCCTGGCGCCACGATGAAAAGCATGGTTCGGTCAACCACTCCCGGCCGAAATCGCCTTCTTTCGTATTTCGAAGATTCGCTCTCGAAGAACTGGCTGCGGAGGGCCAACTGGGACGCCAAGGCGAGGAAATTGCTGCGGCCCTTGCCCAACGGGGCTGGAAAGCCATGGAGATGCGCTATCCCGGCCAAGTTGCCTTGAGCGGCCATAGCGAGTGCAATCCGCTTATTTCAGTCGTCATAACCTGCTACAACTACAGCCGATACCTGCGGGAATGTGTGGAAAGCATTCTGTCCCAGTCCCTTCAAAGCTATGAAATCATAATCGTTAATGACGGCAGCACCGATGATAGTCAGAGTATCGCCGAGTCTCTAATTGACGAGTCCCCCTCGAAAGCGATAAGAATCATCAGGCAGCCCAACTCGGGTAAACCCGCCGTAGCCCGCAACAATGGGATCTCCCAGGCAATCGGCAAATACATACTCTGTTTGGACGCCGACGATAAGCTGTCTCCCGATTTTCTCCTCCAATGCGCCAAGACTCTGGAGTTTACTCCCGGAGTGTCCATTGCCTATCCGGATCAGCAGAACTTTGGAGAGGCAACGACGTTCGAGCCCCATCCCGAGTACGATTTCACCACCTTGACGAAGTTCAACTACATCTGCTCCAGCGCCGCCATGTTTCCGAAAAGAGTATGGGAGATCGTCGGCGGTTTTTCGACGGACGTTGGATACGAAGACTGGGATTTCTGGATCAGTTGCGGAGAAAGAGGCTTTTACGGCAAAAGGACGCCGGGAGCCGTACTGTGGTACAGAAAGCATTCTCAGGGGCAGTATTCCAAAGACCGGGCCGCCGACCAGAAGATAAAAGCGCAGATCGTCTTAAACCACGCGGCCCTCTACCGGCCGGCTCAAATAAGGTGGGCGGTAGGCGTACTGCGTGAAGATCCTTCGGCTGTCGCGATAGACGGAGGACTGGGGGTAATCCCGGCCATAGAGGAGCCTAAACCTGTGCCGGCAACACATCCAGCGGCCATGGAACCGGCCGGCGGCAATGGGCGCCGCCCCACCATCCACGCGCCGGCCGCGAAAGTCCCGCGCCATATCCTTTTCTTCATGTACGGCTGGCGCGAAGAAGGCGGCGGCACCATCCTGCCGAGGCAGATAGCCAGGGCGCTGGCCGCGCAGGGGTATGAGCTCTCCGTGATCTTCACCGGTTCCCGGATACTGCCGGAAAAGGGAGCCTATCACGTAGAGGAGGGCAATGAGAACGGAATTCGTTTATTTGGGGTTTATAATCGTCCGGCCATTTTCTACGATCTGGAAAATCCGCAGCGTGAAATAGACGACCCGAATATGAGGAGCATTGTCTCCAAATTGATTGCTCACTTACAACCTGATATCGTCCATTACCACAGCCTGCTGAATTTCTCGATGGGGGTGCCGGAGGTGGCGTCTCGGGCCGGGATACCCAGCGTCTACACCTCCCACAACTATTGGCCCCTGTGTCCGAGGATGTACCTGTTCCAAAAAGACCTCAAGCTTTGTTCGGGCCCTTCCGATGATGGCGACAAGTGTGCAGCCTGTATCGGCAGGCCGGACAAGGCCGTTGATTACGCTCTGCGGGTCGAGCGCGGCCGACGGATGTTCGACCGGCATATAGGCCTGCACTTGGCCGTGTCCAATCGTGTGCGTCAACTTTTTATCGAGAACGGCCACTCACCTTCGCGCATCCGTGTGCTGCAGCAGCAGCCGGAAACGGTCGACCACATCTGGCGGCAGGTCGGCGCCTGTCGGGCGCCGGAAAATTCATCAACTCGCCCGCTTAGAGTCGGCTTCATCGGCAGCTTGCTTGGCCAAAAGGGTATTCATGTCCTGGTAGCTGCAGGCGAGGCGTTTGAAGCCGGTCAGATTGAGATTCACGTTTTTGGCAGCGGCCCTGCCGCTTACGTCAAGGAATTGGAAAAAATCGACGGGAAGAATCTGGTCCGGTTTCATGGGCATTACGAATTGTCCAAGCTTCCTGAGATCCTTGGTCGTGTAGACGTGGTTGTTGTTCCATCAGTTTGGGAGGACTGTGCGCCCCTGGTTGTCGCTGAGGCCCTTGCCGCGCGGATTCCGGTCATTGGAAGCCGTATCGGAGGGATCCCCGATTTCATTCAGGAGGGTGTGAACGGTTTTCTCTTTGAGCCCCGTAATCCTGCAGCCCTGGCAGGCGCCTTGCGGCGGCTGGTGGAAAATCCGTCCCTGCTGCAGCAGATTCAGCAAAATATTTCCCCCGGCAAAGGCTTTAATGGATATCTGGCTGAATTGCTCGATCATTACTGTGAGGTGGCCTCATCTACTGGAAATAATTCGATCTCCGCCAAGCGCAGCGCCGGCCCGGAAAAACGCTTGAACGTAATCTGGGAAGGCTCCCAGTTTGTTTACCATTCCCTCGCCCTGATTAATCGGGAAATTTGTCTCAAACTGATCGACGCCGGTCACAATGTCGCCGTGATACCTTATGAGAAGGACCAGTTCGGGCCCGAGGCGGCCCCGCAGTTCCACAAGATCGCCTCCTGCGTCAACAATCGTCTCCCTTGTATGCCGGATGTCCACGTCCGTCACCAATGGCCGCCTAACTTCGCTCCTCCTCCTTCGGGCCATTGGGTAATGATTCAGCCATGGGAGTTCGGACGGCTGCCGGAAGACTGGATTGGGCCTATGAGCGATCTGGTCGATGAAATATGGGTCCCAAGCAAGCATGTTCTCAAGACCTACGTGGCGAGCGGGGTGCCTGTGGAGCGGGTCCGGGTGATCCCCAACGGGGTGAACACCGATCTTTTTCATCCCGGGGCCGTCCCCTATTCTTTGCCTACTCGCAAAAAGTTCAAGTTCCTCTTCGTTGGCGGCGCCATCTGGCGAAAAGGTATCGACCTGCTTCTCGAAGCCTACCGAGGCGCCTTCCGGCGAGAAGACGATGTGGCCTTGATAGTTAAGGACATGGGCCAGGATTCCTTCTATAAGGGGCAGGGCATAGGGGACATTATCCGGCGGATACAGGATGATCCCGCTGCGCCTGAACTGGTATATCTTACCGAGATGATCGAGGAACAGGACATCCCTGGACTATTCACCGCCTGTAACTGCCTGGCGCATCCTTACCGGGGCGAAGGATTCGGCCTTCCCGTGCTCGAAGCCATGGCCTGCGGCATCCCGATCATTGTCACATCGGGGGGCGCAACGGACGATTTCTGCTTGCAGGAGTTTTCCTATCAGATTTCGGCCGGGCGAAGGGAAGTAAACGTCGATGGAATGCGGCTGGCCGGAGGCGCAGGGTACGTGCTCGAACCCGACCTGCAGTCGATCCGGGACATGCTTCGCACGGTATATGAAAATCCCGCCACAGCGAAACAGAAGGCGCAAAGCGCATTGGAACATGTAAGGAAGCACTATGCATGGGATAACGTTGCCGCTCTGGTGCAGGACAGAATCCGCAGCCTGGCCAGGGAACCCATTCGCAGGCTGAACGCGCAAAAGTTGGCTTCCGGTATTGTGATCACACCCGCAAAGCGAGAGGGCCCAAGTCTTTCGGCTTAAGCCCCGGCGGGGTGGAGTCTCCTTCTAATCCTCGGCGCTCAGGCTGCTGCGGTGTGGGAGTTCCGGCTGATGCTCGGGCCGCAGCAGATCGAAGAGTGATTTGACAGGGTTGAAAGTGGCTGCAGGGACTTCGACGAATACGGTTATCCAATGGGCCATGCCGCCGTTCCAGAGTCCGGGAAGCTCAAGGGCCTGTATGTCTGTTCCGTCTAGCGATTTCCTGGTGATTATGACCGTCTTGGGATCGACGAATTTTCTCAGATCGTGAGGCTTTCCTTCAAAATCCCGCGCGCAGCATACGATATCGACCGGGTTGAAATGGGTGGATAAATTCCATATGGCGCTTTGTTCCGAGGAATTTAAATCCACCTGAGCCTTTTCGATTATCTGAACGGACAGGTCTCCATTTTCATCTTCGACCCAGAAGGGCGCTCCTCCAGGTTCACCGGCGTTTGGGACCACCCCGCAGACTCGAATGGGCCTGTTCAACATATCGAACAAAAAGGAGCGCTTCTTTTCTTCAGGCCAAATTTTAAACCCTGCGGGAAAGCTCAAAAGAAGTTCGCGCGCGGCGAAAGCTTCAGCCTCCCGGACCGCATTGCTCGTATCCGGACCCTGCATCCGGCGCAGGAGCGAATGAATTGTTTTCTGAATTGAGACCAGATGGCCGCCCATCACCTGCTTCCAGAAGCAAACCGTCTCTTTGAGTCTGTCGGGAACGACGTTGTCCACGTTTTTCACGTAGATAAGGTCGGCATTGAGTTCATTTAGATTCTCGATCAGAGCGCCGTGTCCGGCCGGCCTGAAATGAAGCCGGCCGAGCCTGTCGCGGAAGGGAAATCCCTGCATATCCACGGCTATAGTATTTGTCGATGATTTCTGGCATGAAAAGGAAACATCAAAAATGGCGCAGTGACGGTCCGCGTAGCGGGGGCAAACGTCCTCCCTTAGCGCATGGAAGTCTGTCTCGTGTTCCTCCGGCACGGTGAAGTGCAGGCTGCACTTGCCGCTGTCGGCCCCCAGGTATGTTGTCGACTCGGCAATCTGCTCCTCGAAGGCGGTCCTGTGTCCTTCGGGGTAGGAGTGAAACAGGAGCATGGCTTTGGGAAGATTCCCGTAGCTGAGCCCTCTTGCGGTTAAGAGATATTCCAGCAGAACTCTGAAATAGCCCTCGCGGACTACGTCATCCAGGATATATCCGTCGCTGGCCATGACCTCCCTCAAGTTGTGCACGAAAGGGAACCTGTAGATCTCATCGACAAAACGCTTGAAGTCGCACGCTATCGAAACCCCCTGGTCCATTCTCTTTTGCAGCTCATCCTTTTCGAGATACTGGGGAAGGTAGAAAATCTGGAGCAGAGACTGGAACATCCGGGTGGCCGCCCCTGAGGCAGGAACAAATTTCATGAATCGGCCCTGCCTGGCTGCCGAGGAGTGCAGATGGATATATTCCCCCAAATCGGCATCGTCGATTTTTCGAATGCCGTCGCCGAGGGTGCACGGTCTTTTCAAACGGACGAAAAAATCGGAGCGCCTGAATATGTCAATCTGCTCAAATACCCTGGCCGTAGTGATGCCCAGGGTTTTCATCTGCTGACGGTCCGCGTTGGTAAACCTGATTGTCATTAACTCGTCCGCCGTTTTCAATAAAGAATCAAAAACCGAAATGGTTCACAAAAACCATTCATGCATCGAACCGGGCGCAGGGAGCACAGAGAATACGGCATCAAGTTTTCAGTATGGTCCTGTGAAAAGTTCATCGTGCGAATGGTGCTCTCCTACCGTCGCGGAACGTAGAAAATGATGGCGGTAAGGCGTGGTCGTTGGCCCGGTCTCACCAGGTTAAGCCTTTTGATGGTTTGGGTGTCCCAAAGGGACAGGAAGAACCGCGTTGAACCAGCACGATAAGTGCGCATCCTTGCGCAAAATACTTCAGAGAAAACCTTCGGCGCATAACTTAATCAATAGTCGGATGAAATGGAAGAAGGAAGATGGGGCCGATAGGCCCGGGCTGGATTAGTATGTGTGAGTTAAGCCCACCTGCCGGGGGGATTCATTTGCTTGTGCACTAATGGAGATCCCCCCTGGGAAGGGGGGATCCTGGTTATTTCGCGATAAGGCGATATTTGAAATGCGCTATTTTACAAAGATCTCTATCTTGGCTTTGGATTTAAACGTTTCCACATATTTAGGGAATTCCTGGGACATTTTTTCAGACCTCAGGTGTTGTTCGATGCGGGGCTTGACTTCATCAAAGGACATCGTTCCCGCTTCTTTCTTATCGGTCAGCTTAATTATGTGATAGCCGAACTCAGTTTCCACTATATCGCTGGTCTGCCCCGTTTTCATGGAAAAAGCAGCGTTTTCGAATGGCGGCACCATCTGGCCTTTTTGGAAAAAGTTCAGGTCGCCGCCATTATCCTTGCTAGGACAATCGGAGACCTCCTTTGCCACCTTGGCGAAGTCCTCGCCCCCATTGAGCCGTTTCTGAACGCCCTTGATCTTTTCCAGCGCTTTGGCCTTTTCTTCGGCAGAGGCTGTTTTATCCACTTTTACGAGGATGTGGCTGGCGCGGATCATTTCGGGAGTCTTAAATACGTCAGGGTTGCCATCATAAAAAGCCTTCACTTCTTCAGGCGTAACGACGATCTTCGACGCCAAATCCTTGTCCAGCAGTTTCTTCATGGCGAGCTGAGAGGCGAAGTAAGCCTTCAACGCCGGTTCGGTCATATTCATCTGCTTAAGCGAATTAGCGAAATTTTCAGGTGTAGTGCCTTTCTTTACAGCATCCAGTTGGGCATTCACCTCGGCGTCATCGGCCTTGATTCCTCTCTTCTCGGCTTCCTGTTTCAGGAGTTCACGGTCGATCAGGTTATCAAGAATTCTTTGCTTTAATGTCTGCATTTCTTTTTCGTCAGGCTGACGGCCGGTCATGGAGACCTGCCGCTGAAGCTGATCGATTCCCGCTTGATAATCCGACATAGTGATGGCCTTCCCGTTCACTAGTGCGGCATTTTTTGGTTCATTTTGTTTAGTGGAGGCGGTGGCATTCTGGGATGGCTTGTCGGCGGCGCAGGACAGGTAAAAGCCGTACGCGGCTAAAAATACAAAAACTAACAGTGCGGAAGCGATTAGCCCAGCCTTTCTCATTTGGTTCTCCTCATCAAAAAATTACCCACAGAGGCAATCTGCTGTGTGGGTGGCGATTGTCGGTAAATGGGCCTAAAGATTATTTTGGCGCAAGTATAGCCATGAAAACACCTGGGAGTCAATAACCGTGATCCCCATGAATTCGATAATTGGACCTGTTTAAAAAAGAATAGAGCAGTCCCTTATTATGCATTATAGTTATCAGGTCTGGAACTCAGGGGAAAGTTCCTGTCATTAGGCTTGTACTGAGGTAATGAAGAGTATCGAACAGGCGTAGAGCGTGCGGAGCTTAAAAATAACCCCAATGCGGGAGAAATAAGGTGCTGGTCGGGGAAATCGGAGAGTTCGGGTTGATCGGTCGTATATCGGGCATGCTTGCGGAGCCGGCGGCCGGGGTGGTCAGAGGAATTGGGGACGATGTGGCCGTGCTCGATGCCTCCGGGCCGGAATACCTGCTCGCCACCTGCGATATTCAGGTTGAGGGTGTCCATTTCACCCGTCAGGCCATTACCCCGTATCAGTTGGGGCGCAAGGCGGCGGCGATAAATGTGAGCGATATAGCCGCGATGGGGGGCGATCCGCGATGGGCGCTCGTCTCGCTTGCCATTCCGGGGAGTACGGAAGTTGGATATGTCGAGGAGTTGTATCGCGGCCTGCGAGAGCAGGCGGCGCTGGCGGGCGCGTCTATTGTGGGTGGTAACTTGAGCCGCATGGAATCCCTCATCGTAGTGGATTTCACACTCCTGGGCTTAGTGGCGCCTGAGCAGCTCACACTGAGGAGCACGGCCCGCGCAGGGGACGCTATACTGTTAACCGGGTCGCCCGGAGAGTCCAGGGCCGGTCTGGAACTGATCCGCCGCCAGGACCTCGCTGTGAGCGGTTTGAGCAGGCAGAAGCTTTTGGAAAGACATCTGAGCCCTCAGCCCCGTCTTGTCGAGGGACAACTTCTCGCTCGTTCCGGTCAGGTCACCTCCATGATAGACGTAAGTGACGGAGTTATTAGCGATCTTTGCCATATTTGCAAATCCAGCGGCAAGGGAGCTGAAATCGAGGCTGCAAGCCTTCCGGTTAGCCCTGCGATTTGCGAAGCGGCCCATGCGGCTGGTGCGGATTCGTTGGAATGGGTCCTGTCGGGTGGCGAAGACTACGAACTAATGTTCACTTCCAGCCCTGAGGCTGTTCCCGGTCTGAGAAAAATGTTGCTCGATGAAACCGGAACCTCATGCGCCCAAATAGGGAGAATCACAGCCGAAATCGGTGAGGTATGGGTCCAGCTTGCCGATGGAAAGCGGATTGCCCCATCGGAGAAAGGGTGGGACCATTTTAGATGAAAATACCCAGAGCGCTCACTATCGCGGGATCTGATTCGAGCGGCGGCGCCGGCATTCAGGCCGACATAAAGACATTCTCGGCGCTGGGTGTTTACGCCATGAGCGCCGTGGCGGCCCTGACCTCTCAAAACACGCTGGGAGTATACGGAATTATCGAAATAGACCCTGATTTCGTCTCATCGCAGATTCGCTCCGTTGTATTGGACATCGGGGTTGACTCCGTGAAAACGGGGATGCTCTCCAGCGCTGCGATCATATCGAGGGTCTCTTCCGATCTCAAGGAATTGGATCTCCAAAATGTAGTTGTTGATCCTGTAATGGTTGCAAAGAGCGGAGAGAGGCTCCTGAATGCGGATGCGGTCGAGGCCCTGGTTTGCCGGCTCTTCCCGATGGCATTGATAATCACACCGAATCTGGATGAGGCGGAAACCCTCACAGGCATGCGGGTCGAATGCGCTGACGATATGAGGCTTGCTGCTGTGAAACTAAAACAGTTCGGGCCTAGATATGTAGTCATAAAAGGAGGCCACCTGCAAGGAAACCCGGTTGACCTGCTCTACGACGGCCGAAATTTTCGTGAATACGTCGGACTGCGGCATAGTACACCCCATACTCATGGTACGGGCTGTACCTTCGCCTCGGCCATAGCGGCATTTATAGCGAAGGGATCATCAGTGGAGGATGCTGTAGGACGGGCAAAAACATACGTAGGGAGGGCCATTGCCGGTGGGCTGCCCCTGGGCGGAGGACATGGACCTGTACACCATTTTCATGAGTTCTACGAGTTTAAGCAGGGACGTGGCAAGGGTTGTAATCCAAAATCGATTCAGATATAAAAGGCATGCTTGGGGGAAAAATGAAAAGAGGACGTGCGGGATAATTTTCATATGGCGCGCCAACGGTCGGTCTTTGCAGACGGCGGCGGTTTCCACCCCCGATACCTGTATAACCCACACCATATTTAGACGGGATTCGGCTTTCGGCCGAAAACTTATGACGCAGGAGCCTGCATGGCGGATCACGTTCGCGTACTGCTGATCGATGATGACCAGGAGGATTTCCTCTTGGTTTCCGATATGCTTGCCGAAGCGGAGAATACCAGATTCGAGCTTGCCTGGGTCCAGACATATGAGGCGGGGTTGGAGGCAATTTGCAGGGAAGAGCACGACGTATATCTTCTTGATTATTCCATGGGGTCCCATAACGGTCTTGATCTTTTGAGGACAGCCGTTGAGGGAGGCTGCACGGCGCCTATCATCTTCCTGACGGCGCACGGGAACTATGCGGTCGACCTGCAGGCCATGGAGGCTGGTGCCTCCGATTACCTGGCGAAGGGCGAATTTACGGTTCCCATTCTGGAACGTTCGATCCGCTACTCGATAATGAGCAAGCGTATCGAGGAAGAGCTAAAGCGGCATAAGAGCAGTCTCGAGGAACTTGTCAGGGAAAGAACCATTCAGCACGCCGAAGCGCAGGCCGACGCCGAGAGAAGGGCGCACGAGGCCGAAGGGCGGCAGGCGATCCTGGAAGCGCTGCTCGAACACATTCCGGTAGGCATAGTCCTTGTCAACTCCCCGGATCTCCAGGTGCAGGCGCTCAGCAGGTACGCTGTCGATATGGTTTGCCGCGACGGTGGAAAACAAGAGCGCAACCAGTTGCTTACCGATCTGGATTTGTCGGTCGCAGAGCTGTGGCCTGACAGCTCTGGTTTGCTGAGATCGATTAGGGACGCCGCTCTGCGGGGAAGGATCGCGTCAAACCAGGAGCACGTTCTTAAGGGGTGCTGTGAAGACGACATTCCCGTACTGGTTAACGCCGGTCCCATTAGAGATAGTTTGGGGAATGTGACAGGCGCGGTGGCCACCTGGAGAGATATAGGCGAATTGAAACGTATTCAGGAAGAACTCAGGATCGCCCGTGACAATCTCGAATTGTGCGTTCAGCAGCGGACCCAGGAGCTTGCAGAAACCTTTATGGAGTTGAACGAATCGCGGGAAGAGCTGAGACTGCTGGCCTCGCAGCTCCTTCGCGCCCAGGAAGACGAGCGAAAGAGAATCGCAAGGGAGATGCACGACAGCATCGGGTCATCGCTCAGCGCCGTCAAGTTTTGCCTGGAGAACGCTGCGGCGCAGCTCACTGGAAATCCTGAGGTCCGGGAAAGTTTCATTACGCTGTCAAGGGCAATGGATCAGGCGATTGATGAGTCCAGACGCATCATGACCGATCTTCGGCCCTCGTTGCTCGACGATTTTGGAATAATTGCCACTATAGGTTGGTTTTGCAGAAGGTTCGAGAGCATTTACACCGATATCACGGTTGAGAAAGATATCAGGCTTGAAGAGTCTCAAGTCCCGGAAAACCTGAAAATTATCATATTCCGAGTCATTCAGGAGGCGATGAACAATTCGGCCAAGCATAGCCGGGCCAGGAAAATATCACTGGACCTTTCATTGGAAGATGGATGTATTACATTGCGCGTCAGCGACGACGGGGTGGGATTTGATCGGGCTGCCGTTGTCTCGAAGGGAGAGGGCGCCAAATTTGGCCTTACATCCATGCGTGAGCGAGCGGAACTCTCAGGCGGAGAATTTGAGATTGAATCCATTCTGGAAATCGGAACAACAATCAGTGTTCGCTGGAAAATATAGCTGTTTGCGGGAAGCTTGAAGCTTCTGCTCCCTGCTCCTTGCTTCTCGTTATTCGTTTTTGTCCCTTTGCGTTCTGCCGCGAAATACGAGCCGCAAAGGTGTTTTATCCAGCCCGAAGCTTTCCCTGAGCTTGTTTAGAAGAAAGCGTTCGTAGGAAAAGTGGATACTCTTGGGGTAGTTGCAAAACAGAACGAACATTGGAGGGCGGGTCCCGGCCTGTGTTCCGTAAAAAAACTTGAGTCTGCGGCCTCGGACTATAGGGGGCTGATGTGCGCTGACAGCCTCCTGGAGCGCCCTGTTGAGGATGCCGGTTGAGATTCGGCTACTGTATTGCTCGAAAACCTCACGTACCGTCGGGAGCACTTTTTGCGCGCCTTTACCGGTGATGGCCGACAGGGTCAGGACCGGGGCGAAGGGCATGAAGCGGAAGCGCCACTTCAGATCTTCGAGAAAATTTTTCCGGGTTTTTAGGTTTGGATCGAAGACGTCCCATTTGTTTACCCCGATAATGCACGCCCGATAGCGTTCCTGGATATAGCCCGCGATGTGAAGGTCCTGGTCTGCCACGCCCTCGGAGGCGTCGATCAAAAGAACGCAGACATGGCTTTTGTCAATGCTTTGAAGCGCCTTGATTATGCTTATCTTTTCGAGCTTTTCGGTCGTTTTCCCCTTTTTCCTTATGCCCGCTGTATCTATGAGCAGGTATTTGCGCGCGTCACGCTCGAAAAGCGTATCAACCGCGTCTCGAGTAGTCCCGGGGATTGGGCTGACAATGACGCGCGGGGCGCCCAGAATTCGGTTCACCAGGGTCGATTTTCCTACGTTCGGCCGGCCGAGAATGGATATGCGGATTTCTGAAACCTCAGCTTCTTCACCGTTTTCCGGGCTGGGGGGTTCAGGTATAAGCTCGACCATATCCGAGAGAAGCTCACCCACCCCAAACCCGTGTGCCGAGCTGATCGGGTAGATATCCTCGACCCCCAGGGCGTAAAAATCGGCCAGGTTACCCTGCTGCTCTGGGCCGTCTATTTTGTTTACCGAAAAAAAAAGGGGCTTTGAGGTGCGGCGCAGGATGTTGAGAAGGGCGGAATCCTCGGGATGCAGCCCTGTTTTGCCGTCCCCCACGAAAAGAAGTATGTCGGCTTCCTGGAGGGCGTGGAAGATTTGCTCCCGTGTGCTCTGGTCGAAAAGGGAATCGTCCCTGATGATGAACCCCCCAGTATCAATAGTGGTGAAGCTCTTTTCGTCCCACACTCCACGGGCGTAATTCCTGTCCCTGGTGACCCCCGGCAGGTCATCTACCAGCGCCCGGCTGCTCTTGCTTATCCTGTTGAAAAGAGTGGATTTGCCGACGTTGGGTCTTCCAACGATTGCGATTATCGCCATCAATTGCCGCCTTTTTGATATTTGTGTATCGATCAAATACCTGTTTAAGGTTTTTTTACTCCCGTGTAAATGAGTGTATTGGCCGGCGGGTAATTGTTTTTGACGAAAGGCGTTTTTCCAGGTTGCTCATTGCAAAATGCGCCTGGGATGCTTTCATTTGTGGGCGGGCCTTTTAAGGGTTTCATGCTGATGGATACGCTTGACAAAGGGACGGCCATGTGAAATAAAGCTTTAAATAAGTCGATCGATTGCGCCTGCAGTGGATGAACAGACGCCGGGACTATTCCGGACTCGATAGAGGCTCTCATTCATCCGCAAAAGAGGGTTGCCATCCTTTATCAAAGGAGAATTAAATGTACGAGAGACCCGAGGAGTATGCGAAATACTGGGTGGAACAGGCCATAGACTTTTACAAGTTAGTTGGAAAAGATGTCGCATTGGCTGAGTTTTCCAATACCAACGGAATGTTTGTCCAGGGCGATCTGTATGTTTTCGTTTTGAGCACTGCCGGGATCATGCTCGCGCACGGGGTCAACGACAAATTCGTGGGGCTGGATTTTCTCGCCGTTAAGGATTCCGACGGCAAAGCGTTTAATAAGGAGATTGTGGACAACGCAAAGAATCAAATCAGCGGGTGGGTGAAATATAAATGGTACCACCCCAGAAGAAATAAGGTCCTCCCCAAACTGGCCTATTTTCAGAAAGAAAATGATTTGATCTTTTGCAGCGCGGTTTACAATTACGAGGACTAGCGCGGCGTAAACGCGGTTTTTACGGGTTTAAAAATCTCCCCCGGGCAGAGCGTTGGGCGGTGCTCCCCATTTTACTACAGTGTGGGGGGCGATGAGGCCTCGAAGCTAAAGTGACAAAACGCCGGCTCAAAGCCAAAAACGCTTCCGGCTGGAAGTGAGACAAAACAAACAGGCAAAACGCGAAACCCGTTTTGCCTGTTTGTTTTTTAGCGGCTCCCCGAGGAGACACGACGTTTGTTTTCGCTCTTCTACATTGGGGTGCGGGGCTTTTTCCCTCGCGCCTCATGAACCTCCACCGGCTTTCTGGAGAAAGGAGGACGCCATTTGTAAATCAAGTCGATTGCATCGCTGGGACAGCCAAGGACACAGACTTCGCATACTATGCAGCGAGCGGGATGAAAGCTCAGCGTCTTGTTTTCCTTATCGATGGAAATCGCATCGGCGGGACATCGGAGAGCGCATACACTACAAAGCGTACACTTGTCATCATTAAAGACAACGTGGCCTCTGGCATTTTGGAAAGACTCTCGCACCTGAATCGGGTAGAGTCTCGTTGCCGGACCATCCAACAAATTCCTGAGGACGGTGGGTAGCATCATAGGCATTGGTTCATATGCTCCTTTTGGTTTCTTATCTCTCCGTGCAAGAGATGCATGGATCAATGGAGAGGACATTAACCGGCACATCCGCCAACTGACAACCCGGCAACAGGACCAGGACCGCTGGGAGATTGGCATTGGTCGGCGTGCGTATCTTCATGCGTTCCAATTTGCGGGTGCCATTTCCCTTCGCATAGTAAAAGAGCTCTCCCCGTGGGGCTTCGGTGCGCATGACCGCCTCATTTGCCGGAGGATTGCCTTTCACCTTAACGGCAATTTCACCTTCCGGCAGTTTTGACAGGGCCTCCAACTGCAGATCGATTGCCTGGAAGAGTTCCCTGGCTCGGACCGCCGCGCGCGCATAACAGTCCCCGGCGCTTTCCACTATGGGTTCAAAATTCAATTCCCCGTATGCATGGTATTTGGTCAAGCGGACATCTTCGGACACCCCGCTTGCCCTGAGCGTTGGGCCGACGCAGCCAAGTGAAATGGCCTGCTCTTTGGTGATGATCCCTACTCCAACAGTCCTTTTCTTGACCGTGTAATCGCCTATAAGCGCGTTTATCAAGGATTGGCTTTCTTTTCGCACGTCCGCAAGAACACTGACGATCATCCTCTTCTGCTGTTCATCGATATCGCGCCGCACGCCGCCAACGATGTTGACAGACTGGATAACCCTGTGCCCGGTAGTCTGTTCGAGAAGATCGAGCACTTTTTCCCGTATGCGCCAGAACTGCATGAACATGCTCTCGAAACCGAAGGCGTCGGCCAACAATCCGAGCCAGAGGAGGTGGCTGTGGGTACGGGCCATTTCAGACCAGATGGTGCGCAGGTAATTGATCCTGGGGGTCAATTCGAGCGGCCACAATCTTTCCATTACCTCAACGACGGTTGCGCTGTGCTGATAGCTGCAGATCCCGCAAACGCGCTCACAGAGGTAAATATTTTTGGCATATTCATTTAATTCGCAAGCCTTCTCTATGCCTCGATGGCCGTAGCCGATAACCGGGGTAACCTCCACGACTCTCTCATCTTCATAGGTGAGCCGCAACTGTACGGGTTCGGGAAGGACCGGATGCTGTGGGCCAAAGGGAACTACAGTGCGCGTAGCCATTAGTTCTCTTCTCCTTTCGGCTCAGCCTTCTTTTCTTTCAACATTGGCGTGGTGGGACTGTCGTGGGCTAAGAGCATATGTCCGCCGTAATCGATGGCGATGCCTTTGACCTTCAAGCCGAACAGTTCCTGCAGTTCGTTTTCAATCAGCACCACGGAAAGAGTTTCGCCCGACAAACTGGGGACTTCTTCATCTTTGGCGACCGTACACCGCAGGCCCTTCATTTCCGTGCCTCTGTCTGAGCTGAAGAAATAAGTCACCTCCAGTTGTTCATCCAGATCGTTACATACGGCGGTAACAAACTTGGCTCCGGCATCAAGCAATTTCTTGCCTTCACTCACTATTGCGCTCTTGTCTATTATTGTTAGATTCTCCATCGCTGGTCCGTTACCTCGTGTTCTGTTTTACAATGAGGGCATGTCGCCCAAAGATGGCGCTGCTCGGTCAGGCCCTGGAGCGCCATCACAACTCCATCGATAATTGCTTCCGGACGCGCTGCACAGCCCGGGATGTAAACATCTACGGGTATGACTTTGTCAACGCCGCCGAGGACGTTATAGCAGTTATGGAACACCCCGCCCGAAGAGGCGCAGGTCCCAACGGCAATCACCATTTTGGGGTCGGGGACCTGCTCATAGAGATTCTTGAGCACGCGCGCCGTACGCCGGTTCACGGGTCCGGTGATCAACAGGACATCGGCATGCTTTGGGTTGCCCATATTGACAATGCCGAAGCGTTCCACGTCATAGAGAGGAGTCAGACAAGCGAGCACCTCGATGTCACAGCCATTGCAGGAGCTGTTATCGAAGTGCATGATCCAGGGTGATTTCACGCGAGATTTTTTTATCAAACCCATTTGTCTTAA
Organism: Syntrophobacteraceae bacterium; assembly: GCA_003165235.1. Lineage (GTDB taxonomy): Bacteria > Desulfobacterota > Syntrophobacteria > Syntrophobacterales > Syntrophobacteraceae > SbD1. The sequence continues at coordinate 33,650 of PLSV01000201.1, read as the reverse complement.
AATACCCCCTTTACGATATAGAGATAAGCAATATTGAGGATTCCGAGAGTCAACCCAACCGACCAGCTCAGACGCACCATCCACCGTGCTGTCATTCTCGCCGCAATGTTATCGACTACAAGTTCGAGCAGGAATGCGGCAAACGCGATCAATAAACCTACCCAAAGGGGATTGGCCCAGAACAGGACTATTATCCCCAGCACCAGCACGATTTCATACCATTCCGCGAGCTGATAGATAGCCAAAAAGGGACCGGAATATTCGGTGGTGATCCCCTTTACTATCTCCTGGTGAGCGTGGTGCGAGGTGGAAATATCAAACGGAGATTTACGCATCTTTATGGTCAGGACGTACAGGACCGCGATAAACAAAGGCCACAAAGAGAAGAGCAGCGGTTGCTGGTGGCTCACGATCTCGCTTATGAGAAAGGTCCCGTTTTGTGCATAAATCGCTATTGCAAGAAGCAGGAGCACGGGTTCGTAAGCCAATATCTGAAGCAGTTCCCTGTTGGCCCCAAAATGGGAGTAGGGAGACTTGGTGCTGAAACCCCCCAGGACCAATGAAACACCCGCAAATCCGAGCAGGAAGACGAGCACGAGAACATCCGACTGCAAAATGAGACATAGCAGGCTCACAATCATCAAAATCAGATATGCATAGATCCACACGAACTGCATATTGCTCACTGCAATGCTCTCTTTGCCCAGGAGCTTGAAGATGTCATAGAAAGGCTGCAAAATGGGGGGACCGAATCGACCTTGCAATCTTGCAGTAATCCTTCGGTCTATCCCGAAAAGCAGGCCGCCGACAATGGGAGCAAAAACTATTGTTGCGATGACTATTATGAACTGATTCATTTCGAGATCACCCCGCAGACAATCATGATGGCCAGGAGTAAAATGGCTACGGTATTTACCCAGGGATTCAAAGCTTTTTCGCCGAGTGTTCCCTGGAAGTAGTAGCCGCCCAGTATGAACTTCGTCTTAATATCGGCTTCAGCGCACCATTCATCTGTATCGGTGCCGCCTGTTTGCTCGCCGCACAGATAGACCTGCCGCAACTGGGTGGGCTTCAATCCGAAGAACAACATGGGCAGGAACAAGGCGATGCCCAAGACCAGGTAGAGCACCCAGACGGGGAAAGAACCTCGGACCGCAGCCCCTGTCTGCGCGGCTGAAGAGCCCGCCAGCACGATGTTGCCCCAGCCTGAAGCGATCATGCTGCCACGGATGACGTCGCTGGTGGCTGATGCGATGAAGTAATGGTAAATCGGTCCGATCCCGAAACCGACGACAAAAATACCTATAAATAAAGTCCACAGGGGAACCGAGTAGCTGGGGGAAAGCTTTTCAAGCGGCCATCCCAATTTCGGCACGACCTGCAGAAGCCTTCCCAGCCATTTTGTCCAGAAAACGATGGTCAAAGCGCTTGCAAGCACAAAGAAAATTGCCGCCAAGGGAACTTTGTAGGCCGCTTCGAGGGCTATCCATTTACCAAGCACCATCCCGAATGGAGGCAGGAACATGGACAGCATGCCCACTGCGGTAATGAGGGTGACAAGAGGCGCTTTGGCTGCCAGGCCCTCCATGTCTTCGATCTCACGGCTCCAGATCTGGTGCTCGATCGTTCCGGCGCAGAGGAACAGCATACCTTTTGAAATGGCGTGGAAAATGATGAGCAGAATCGCTGCGGCTATTGACAACGGGGTGTTTATGCCGGCACAGGCTATGATCAAACCCAGGTTGGCGATGGTCGAGTAGGCCAGGACCCGCTTGCCCGTTGTCTGGCTGATCGCCAGCGCCGAGGCGCCAAAAAAGGTGAATGCGCCGACAATGGCTACGGCGGTGCTCAAAAGAGTTCCAGCATAAGCCGGGGCGAGCCTGAGCACCATGTACACGCCTGCTTTAACCATGGTGCTGGAATGGAGCAGGGCTGAAACCGGCGTGGGAGCGACCATTGCTCCAAGAAGCCAGGACTGGAACGGCATTTGTGCAGCCTTTGTGCACCCGGTGAAGCAAAGAAGAGCTACCGGCAGGATCATGGCCGCACTGTGCATGCCTCCTCCAATGATGTTTTGAACCGAAAGGGCCGAAGCGCCACCTTGAGTGGCGTAGAGATAGATAATAGCCAGGATGAATGCCGTTCCACCGGTGGAATTCATCCACAGAGCGCGCGCGGCATTTTCCAGGGCTATCTGTGTCTTGTCATGCGAAATCAACATGAAAGAACAAAGTGTGGTAAGTTCCCAGAAGAAGTAAAGCCAGTAAAGGTTATTGGCGAAGACCAAGCCGTTCATGGCGCCCAGGAACAAAACAAGCCAGAACAAAAACCTGGACTGCCTGGACTTCTCGACATGAGCATGCTCCTCATGGTCCCGCATGTACCTGATGGCGTAGATGCAGATAAGAGAACCGATAATGGAAATGATCAAAGTCATCACTATGGCCAGATGATCGACCACAAAAACCGGTCTCAGGTCGATATGGGCCTTCATAACGAATTCAAAGTAGATAATCGGTATGATCTGGGTCGCGGCGAAAATCAGAACCAACCGGTTCCGTAATTTAAAACCCAGTACAAGGTAGAGGACAAGAATGGCGTAGTCGAGGACTGAAATTAGCGTGCCCCACTCGAACCCTGCAGGGGGAGTATAGGTCAGGGGTCCTCTTGCGGCGAACAGGATGCTGTTTGCGATGAGCACTATAGCCGTTAGAACGACAACGACCCCTCGCGCAAAATAATTGCGAATTGCGAGTATCAGGAAGCCAGCCACTACCGGTAGCAAGATGGCGATCGCCATCATTCCATCAGTCATAGTCCTATCTCCTTGTGAATTTGGTCCATTTTGGAAATCTAAAACAGCGTTTGAATTGAATTGAAATTGTGAACCCAGCAACAACGAGCCTCGCCCGGACAAGCCCCCGCCCCGTCGGCTTTTAACGCAAGGCCCGGAGCGATTCAAATCCGAGATTTAGGCACATCCGCGAACGCGAAGAACAAATGCACCTGAAAACTTCATTTTCGGGTGGATCGTACAGAGATAGTTTTTGAAAGAACAACGGCTTTCATTCTAGGTTCCCTATTAGAAAATAGGCCTTGCGAAATGTCAAGTAAAACATTTCACACACAAAGAATTTCCACCAAAATTGGGTCAGGATTCGCTAATATATTGTAACTAATGGACTTTTAGGGTCTGTAAGGACTTTTGCAAAAATGCCTCTTGACCCGGCGCCCCTGATTTTTCCCTCCTCATTGTGCATCTTTATGTATATAATGATAAATTCCAAACGAGGAATACAAGCGTTTAGAAGCGATCCGGCCACTGCCGGCCGCCGTCATGGCAACCCGGAGTCAAAGGCCGGTCTAGACTTTAGGGGGGCCATGCGCCGAAAACTCCTGAGCGATCGATCTCGGGCCGCCGATCGTGACCAATTTAAGGGGCTGCGCCGGGCTTTTTAACCCTGGAACTCCTTCGGTTCCACCACCAGAGGGCATGCGTCATGAATTCTCCAGCTTCCTCCCATAGCCTGAAGTTTAACATAGGCATGGTAGTCGTCGGGTCCAGTTTGCAGGCTATTATGAAGAATCTGTCCGCCATCGAATCTTCCGGCCTGCGGTTGGTGGCGGTCGTTGATGTTGAGAAATCCGTCCTGGGCCATATAAATGCCGAAGAGGCGGGGATAAAGGTATTAGACGATCATCTGGATCTTCTTGGCATAGAAGGCCTGGACCTGATTCTGGAGTGCACCGGCGACGAGCGCATTCTATGCGAAATTATGAGTAAGAAACGGCCCACCGTGGGTTTACTCGACCGGGAGGCCTCCATGCGGTTGATTGAAATGGCAAAGGGCTATGCACAGAATCCGCTGGCCTCCGCCTTGCTGGAGGCCTCCCCGGATGGTGTCCTTGTCATCAACAGGAAATTCCTTATTACAGACTGCAACCAATCGGCCCAGATACCCGGCAGTGCAAACAAGGACGACATCATCGGCAAACATTGTTACGAGGTGCTGTACCAGGAATCAAGTCCGTGCAAGTTTCCTTCAGCGATCTGCGTTGCTCGCGAAGCCTTGCGGACCGGAAAGCCGGCCCGTGCGATATATGAAATTGGCGATATGAACAATATATCACAGTTTCGCCAGGGCACCGCATACCCCATTCTTGACCGGCATGGGGATGTCGCCCAGTTCGTGCTGACGATCCGGGACATTACCCAGGATTTGGGCAAGAAGATCGAAGAGCGCACCAGAGCCCTCAAAAAAGATTTCGCCCGTTTGGCTCATGAAGATCGGCTCAGCTCCCTGGGGCGGCTCGTTGCTTCGGTTTGCCACGAAATCAACAACCCGATCACTAGCATCGTGACCTTCAACAGGCTTGTCCAGAGTATTCTGCAACCAAAACCCGGGCAGAATGGGCCGTCCGATGTTGAGATGTCGAATGTGGCGCGATATCTGGACCTCTCTTTTCGGGAGGCGATGCGGTGCGGGTCTATTGTCAAGAACCTTCTTACCTTCGCCCGGCCAAAAAGCGTGGAAGCAAAGATTGTGGAGATGTCCGAACTGGTCGACACAATTCTGCTCCTGACGGAGCATCAGCTTGAACTTGCCAACATCCGCCTCGAGGTCCATTTCCCGTCGGGTCCGTTCACTGCATGCGGAGATTACGCCCAGATTCAACAGTGCCTTTTGAACCTGATATTCAACGCTATTGACGCAATGCCGCACGGGGGGACTTTAACCATCTCCGGCGAAATCGACGAGAGCGCCGATATGATCAGCCTGGCGGTCGCCGACACAGGGTGTGGAATTGATCCTGAGGAACTGCCGCGGATTTTCGAACCCTTTTACTCCACCAAAACCGATGGGAAAGGCAACGGTCTCGGATTGCCGATGGTCTACGGCATCATACGAGAACACCATGGAGACGTGGATGTCGAAAGTGAGCCTGGCAAAGGATCGATATTCAGAATCAAGCTGCCTCGGAACCCTTTGAACCTCCGGGATGGCGGGCATGTTCCGGGCAAGGCTGTAACCGCGTTGCATCAGGACCAGTCCCAGCGAGGGAATTGACTCCATTGAGGGAGGGAGGAGAAGCCTCCGTATGAAATTTTCGACATGCATCATGATTGTGGACGATGAAGAGATGATCTGCGAGTCGCTCCAGGCCTGGTTTGTCAAAGACGGCTATCAGGTGGAAACGGCATTGTCCGGCGAGGCAGCTCTGAAACTTGTCGAGACTTTCCCTGCCGACATCTATCTGGTGGATATCAAAATGCCTGGCATGGATGGAATCGAGTTTCTTTCTCGATTGAAGGAACGCCAGCCGAATGCCGTAGTTGTCATGATGACTGCACATGGCACCGTGCAAACGGCCGTAGACGCCATGAAGCGAGGGGCCACAGATTATTTTTGCAAGCCTTTTGATCCTGATGAGCTGTCGCTGTTTATGGAGCGCCTTCTTGCCAATAAAGCGCTGCGAGAAGAAAACATCGTCCTCAAGGAACTGCTGAGCGAACGCCACGAGGGATTTTTCGATGTCTTTATCGCCCACTCCAGCCCTATGCGGGCTATTTTCGCCAAGATCGAGGAAGTCGCCCCTTCGTCCGCACCCATCTTGATTACAGGAGAAACAGGGGTTGGTAAGGACATGGTCGCCAAAGCCATTCATTTTAGAAGCGATCGGTCCTGTGGTCCTTTTCTGGCTGTCAATTGCGGCTCGTTATCCGAGTCCCTGCTGGAAAGTGAATTGTTCGGCCACGAGAGGGGGGCTTTTACCGGCGCCGTCAAAGCCAGGCGTGGACGCCTGGAGATGGCTCACAACGGCACGCTTCTCCTTGATGAAGTCGGCGAGATTTCCCCTAAAATGCAGGTGAGCCTCCTTCGGGCGCTGGAAGAGAAAAGTTTCCTCAGGTTAGGGGGCAGCCAGCCGGTTGAGTCGGATTTTCGGCTCATCAGCGCCACCCATCGAGACCTGCCGTCTCTGATAAAAGAAAATCAATTCAGGGACGACTTCTACTATCGTATCAACGTGATCACCATTGACGTCCCGCCCTTGCGCGAGCGATTGGATGACATCCCCGTACTGGCCGATCACTTTCTCAAGCGCTACAACGAAGAAACCGGAAAATCCCTGGGTGGTTTCACACAGAAGGCGCTGGATCTTTTGATTTCATACCATTGGCCGGGCAATATCCGGGAACTCCGAAACGTGGTCGAACGGGCCGTGGTCATAGCCAGGGGCAGGATGATCGGGGCCGAAGAACTGACCTTCGTCAATCCACGCCCAGATGCAGGTCCGATGGGGTCGATGACTCTGCAGGAACATGAAATCAACCAGATAAAAGCCACCCTGGAATCCTGCAACGGGAATATCCTCCGGGCGTCCAAGCGGCTTGGAATCGACCGGAGCACACTGATGCGGAAAATGAAGCGGTATCAACTTGGCCGCTGTTGACGCCAAACTCCGGGGCCCCGCTGCCCAAGGCGCCGCAGAAATCACAAGGGGTCTTCTATCCCCAATAGAGGTAACAGCAATTGACGCGCGATCGACGCGGAACGTCCGAGGAAAGTCATATTGATATTGTTCCCATCGGATGGGTGGATGCGCTGGCCGTTTCGGTCGTTGCGGCAAACCTGCAGACATTGATCGGCCTCAATGCAGCCACCTTGCCCTCGCACCCTGATCCGGAGTATGCCTACCTTCCCCTGCGCAGCCAATATGCGGCAGGGGCAATAATCAAAGCGCTCGAGTCAATCGATGATGGATCGCGATTCAAGCTGGGAATCGTTAAGTGCGACTTGTGCACGCCGATTCTTAAGTTCGTGTTCGGCGAATCCCAGCTTGGCGGCAAGGCTGCCGTAATCTCTCTTCATCGGCTCATGGATAAAGATTCGGCACGCACATATCTGCGGGCCGCCAAGATTGGCCTTCATGAAACCGGGCATCTGCTGGGAATCGGGCATTGCCGGACCCCGGATTGCCTGATGGCTTTCGTGAGCAACATCGAGAAACTGGATGGCCTGCCTTCGAGATTCTGCACTGCGTGCAAATACGAAATCTCCAGAAGCCTCAAGCATATCTTCGGCCGGGACTGAAGAGTTTTGAGTTTGGAGTTGCCGGTTTTACGTTAATTAAAAACTCAAAACCGACAACTCCTAACTCATACATCAGGCACCGTGCATCCGGCGCAGGGGTCATTGCATGAATTCACGCACCAGCCGATCCCAGCCGATCTCCGGAACGGTTCCGTAAATATCCTTGATCGCCTCACCACCGGTTGGCATCGTTGGATAACCGGTAACGCCCGACAACAGGCCGCCAAGACGCGATGCCTCATCGTCGATCCAGGCCATACCCTCCGAGTCGAAAAACAGGTTTTTGAGGTTATTGCGCAGGGCCTTGGGCTGGATTACCATAAGCCAACCTTCTGCGTATGGCGCATCATTCGCCGTGGTCGCTCTTTTCAGAAGGTTATGATTGGTCGCCACTACCTGGCCATCCACAGGGCACAGGCTCGCTGCTTCCTTACCGGAACGCTTCAACACAGCGGCTGGACGACTTTGGCCGACGGTGGACCCGAGAGCCGGTATCTGTATCTCGTCCTGAGGTCCCAGAAGCCTGAGAGAGAAATCATCAAGGCCCACACGCACCCGCCCGCCATATTCGACCCGAGCCCAGCTATGGCCGTGGTGATAGTAGTAATTTCGCGCAACGTCGAAGCCGGACGCTCTTTCCACTTCCGGGCGCTTGAGATTGGGCAGGTAGCTCGTGTCCTCGATCATCTGGTCGAAGGGACACCTCACGCAATCATAGGCATACGAGCAGGAGCCGTAGGGAATTCGGCCGCTCAGCATGTGGCGACATTTGCCCTTGCGCATCATCAGCAGCATTCTCGGCGGCCGCCCGCCAGACTGGCCGCTCGCTTTTCGCTGCTCATCAAAATTGCTCAGCACTCGCTGATCGAGGGCGCAGCCCAGACAGTCGAATGCATTTACGCACTTGGTTGGTTTTATCACCCCCGCCCGACCCCATACGCACTGGTCGTTTTCCATCGCAAAGATCACGGGTTGCATTGTTTTCTTTCGGTCTTTGGCATCCATAATGACTCTCCTTCTGCTCCAGGTATGGTGGAAACGGCCTTTAAAAAACTTCACTCACCGAACTCATGCAATTGTGTTTGCATTCTGTCAGAGCAGGATTCAAGCCAAGGGGTCTTTTTGTTTGACGTAATTATGCAACTACTTAAAATGACAGATATTTTTAAGAGGCGCCATTAGCGCGCGGTGAGTAACGCCATGGGTGGGGTAGAATAAAAAAGGCGCACATTGCGCCAGTAATTATCCCGGACTACCTGTTTTCAAAAAATACTTATAAATATCGCTATGTTGCAAAGGTGAGGCGTATTGCGTCACCGCGAGGCGATTTGCACCACTCGCGGTCATCCCTGCAACTCATGTTCCTGGAGAGCGTGGATAGGAAGGAAGTGAATGCACGCCTCACGGAGCGCTCATATATCATTTCATTTCTGCAGGCTGTTTGCTCGGAAAAGTCCTTAGAGCGCATAGCGGGCCGCCGCCGCCGGATTTCAGCAACCTTTGGCAGACGGGCGGAACTCGTATTCACGCTCATCAACCTGAAAAACGACCCTATCGTCCAGGTTCTCCTTAATCCTGCCTTCCAGGACTCTCCTGCAGCCAAAGCAAAAGTAGGTTATCTGGTGCGTGGGCGAATTCTCTTCGCCACCCGCGCCCTGGTCTTGGCGCGCCAGGGGCGTCATGGCCAGCTTTTGGCAAAACTCCTGCTTCTCCGCCCCGCCCTGACGGGTAATGACCTTGTAACTGCCTACGAACTTCAAAGGCATCCTTATGCTCATGGTTTCACTCCGATGGAATGCAGTGGTTATGAGAAAGTTCAGTGCGGATCGGGTCAATTATTACAATTGAGTGAGCATTTTTTCAGCAAGCAGATCGGCTTTGGTTCCGCCGCCGGCGGATACAACCTTGAGGCGAACATTGTCAGCGGATCCTGAGGGAATCACAAACTGGACATGCTGCAGGTCCAAGATAAAACCATAAGCGGGAAATCAGTTCGCCAGCACGCCTTCCAGCTTGTCGAGGATCCTGGTCGGCACAGGATAGGGATCCCTTGCAAGATAGAGTCCCAGTATCATGGGATTGAAGGAAATGGCGTCAGCGGCGGCGGCAACGCTCATCCCCTTTTCCTCCATTTTTTCGATTATTTGCAGCTTTCGTTGTTCCATTCCAAACTCCTGTATCGGGATAAATCTAAAGCTTGGGTAATATCGCACACATTTCTTCAAAAAAGCAAGTCTCGAGCAAAGACTTAAAGGTAGAATAATATATGGAACTCGGGTTTGGGACTCAAACCGGCGATTGTTTCTGCAGGCGTGCAAAAAGTGAAAGGCCATAAGGGGTTTCCTTATGGCCTTTTGAAACAGAGGAGACTCACAGAACCGATTAGAAGAGAGAACGACTTTCCACCACTAACAGGAGCACAGATCGAGAATTGAAATCAACTTGGTCACAGGAGTTTGAGCATCCGTTCGAGCAGAGCTTGGAGATAATTTCAGAGCGACATGAACTTGAGCCTGGGAAAATTAACTTGAGCATTCTTTTTTCAGCATCCACCTTCACCTGGAAATTTGAGCTTCAGCGCGATTTCCAATGTTAATGTTCACTTCGGTTTCTGAGAGTTCCCCATACAAATTTGGAGGCAGGCACGCCTTCGAGTTCCACTTCGGGCAGCCATTCACACTTCCCTGGATTCATGCTGGTTTTAGCGCAGGCCGAACACAGAGCAGCTTCAAAGTCAACGAGGTCAAAGGGCTTCTTAAGGAACGTTTGGATCTGCACTCGATCCAGATCGCCGGCTACAGCTTGAAAATCGTATTCAGAGAGAACAATCGCAACGGCATCGGGAGCAACCAGATTGAGCTTTTCGATAAGAGAGTGGCCATTGGCATCGGGAAGATGATATTCAAGAATCACGACATGAGGAGGAGCCTTCTGAGCAAGAGCCAGCGCTTGAGAGGCTGTTGAACAGCTATGAAAGGCATATCCGGCCCTATCCAGGAATTTTTCCAAAGAGCGTTTTAACGAAGCGTCGTCTTCGACAAGGAGCACAAGATTCTCAACACGCACTTTCGCCTCCGTCGCCTTCCTTAAAGCAAGCAGCGTGCCAGGATAGCGAAATGACCAGGATAGCGGCCAACAGCCCGCACCTGGAGGAGTGACTCTTTGATCGACAGCAGGCTTTATTGGATAATATTCTACACCTGTTCGGGTTATTGGTCGGCAGGGATGCGGGGGCGGGCTTGAAAAAATAAATTAATTCAAGGCCTTACTTCTAATGTGTAGGATATTGTTCACAACTGGAAGGTATTGGAGCATTTTGTTCAAGCCAAATAGCGGCAAGAGACCAAGTGGCCGCGCCTGATTTGCTTCAAACTTCTATTCCATATTTTTTGAGGCGATAGAGAAGTATATGGCGGGGGAGTTTGAGGAACCGCGCCGTCTTGGATTTATTGGAGCCGCATTTTTCGAACGCCTGAAGAATGACCTCCTTTTCTATCTCCTCGAGACCAACGCCTCCATCGGGCAAGACCACGCTGAACTTTTCCGATTGAAGGGCGCTTTTCTCGATCCGGTCCGGTTCGAGAAAGAGAAGATGGCGTCCCGCGATCATGTCGTCATTTTCCAGCAGGATGACCCGTTCGATGGTGTTGCGCAGTTCGCGTATGTTGCCGGGCCACGAATGATTCATCAGAAGTTGTTCGGCCTTGGGATTGAAGCCTCGGAACTTCTTTCCGTATTTGTCGTTGAACTCCTCCATAAATATACGCGCCAGCAGAAGGATGTCGTCGCGCCGTTCGCGCAAAGGGGGCAGGTTGATCTTTATCGTTGCGAGCCTGAAGTAGAGATCTTTGCGGAAGCCGCCCTGCTCGGCCACATGCCATAGGTCCTGGTTGCAAGCTGAGACGATCCGGATGTCCACCTTCTTTTGCCGGGTTCCCCCTACGGCGAAGAATTCCTTTTCTTCCATTACCCGAAGCAACTTAGCCTGTATCTCGGGGTGGAGATCCACTATTTCGTCCAAAAACAGTGTGCCGCCATCCGCAACTTGGAGCAGCCCTTCTTTGCCTTCCGTTTTGGCGCCAGTAAAAGCTCCCCTTTCATACCCGAAAAGCTCGCTCTCTATGATTTCGGTTGAAAAAGCAGCACAGTTGAGCGCCACGAATGGATATGGCGCCCGAGGACTCCTGGTATGAATGAGCCTGGCAAAAAGCTCTTTGCCGGCCCCACTTTCGCCCTGTATCAAAACACCCGCGTCACGGCTCTGCGCGCTCTTTATGGCGAGCACCTGGGCTTCCAGAAATATATGGTCCTTGCCGATCAGCAGATCTACTCCATGGAGCCTCTGGACTTCCTGGCGCAGGCGGGTTACTTCATTTTTTAGACCGGCGTGTTCGATGGCGTTCTGGATGGTCAGTTCAAATTCATCGAGGTCGACCGGTTTGACCAGGTAGTCGAAGGCGCCGTTCTTTATCGCCATAACTACGTCTTTTACCCGATCGTATGCCGTTATCATGACAACGGTTGGGGAAGGAAGCATTTCCTTGAAGCGTGGCAGCAAGTCAAGACCGCTTCCGTCGGGGAGTCCAATATCGAGCAAAACGAGGTCCGGATCTTCGCTCTCGGCAAGCGCTAGCCCGGCTGCTCCGGTATCGGCTTCCAGAATGATGTTGGTTTTTCCCAGGAGCCGGCGCAATGCTGAGCGGAAGGGGGCCTCGTCGTCAACAATCAGAATCTTGTGTTTTTCGCGCATGGTATGCTTTCTCGGAGCAGAATCCGAACAACCCGAAGATGCTCTTGATTGTAAACGAGATTCTGAAAAAAATCGGATAAAATTCTACACCGGTTTTGTTCCAGGGATTTCAATAATATTTCTTCCGGCAGCCCGCGCTCCGTTTTGCATATTTGCATTGACACCCGGCGGGATCGTTTTCTATAAAGTGGTCAAACAGATGTGATTCACGGCCAGGGAGCGGTGGAATGAAGACAAGAGTCTTAATGGGTGTGGGGATCATTGCGCTTGTTTTCTCGGCTTTGCTTCCAGGGCCAAAAGCGCATTCGCAAAAGGAGCCTTACAAGATCGGAGCTGTTTTTTCGGTCACCGGCGGCGGCTCCTTTCTGGGTGATCCTGAAAAGAAGACGGCTAAAATGATCGCTGAGGAGATAAACAGGCAGGGGGGCATCAACGGCCATCCTCTTGAACTGATCATCGAGGATGACGAGACCGATGCCACCAAATGCAATTTGTCGGTAAAGAAACTGATAAAAAAAGATGAGGCGCCTGTGATCATTGGTCCGAGCACCAGCGGAACAAGCCTCGCGGTGGTGGGTGTGGCGGAGGAAGCTCAAGTCCCTCTGATTTCTTGTGCCGCCAGCTACAAAATTGTAACCCCTGTTGAGAGTCATAGATGGATATTCAAAGTCGCTGGTTCTGATAGTCACGTCGTGGAAAAAATGTACGATTACATGAAGGCCAAAGGGATTAAAAAGGTTGCCATCATGACCGTCTCTGACGGATTTGGAGCCAGCGGACGAGAGGAGTTGTTGAGGCTCGCGGGCGAAAATGGCGTTACCATTGTGGCCGACGAGCGCTATGGTCCTCAGGATACCGACCTTTCTGCGCAGATGACCAAAATCCGATCCACGCAGCCCCAGGCCATCGTAAACTGGTCCATAGGGCCTACACAGATTCTGGCGATCAAGAGCTGGCGCGATTTGGCTATGGATTCGATCCCATTTTTCCAGAGCCACGGTTTTGGGAACTTGAAAAACCTGGAGCTTGCCGGCAAGGCTGCCGAAGGGGTCCTCCTTCCTCTGGCCAGGGTTAATGTGGGCGATCTACTGCCCGATAATCAGCCGCAGAAAGAAGTCATATTGGAGTATAAGAAGGCTTATGAGGATCTCTTCAAGGAGCCTGTCTCCTCGTTTGGCGGGCATGCTTGGGATTCGATGAACCTGGCCGTATCGGCGCTTAGAGCGGTTGGGTCCGATCCCGCAAAGATCCGGGACCATATCGAGAACACAAAGGGTTTCGTAGGCATGCACGGAGTCTTCAACATGTCTGCCCAGGACCACAACGGCCTCAGCAAGGAGGACCTGGAAATGATCGTGGTGAAGGACGGCAAATGGGCGCTGGCGAAATGAAGGCGCAGTTTTTTGGTTTCTAATTTTGCATTGAGTCTAAAAACTCAAAACTTACGACTCAAAACTGGCATGAATTATCCCGGCTGATGTCGAAATGGCAAAAAACAGTCTCATTGACCTGTTGCTTGCATGATCATTGTGGCGCCCTTCCTCCAGGACTGATATCTATCTAAGCATCCGTTTCCGTGGCAGATTCCCGAAATTATCGCCAAAGGACTTTTTATGGAACGCCTCAACCCCGATACTCGGCCTGTGACCGATACTATCAAGGGAATCGCCATATCCTCGGTACTCATAAATCACTATGTCATCACGCATTTTTCGGTTGACGCCAGCGGCTTTGCGAATCTATTCGTTGCGCTTTTCTACATGGCCGGCGGGTATGGCTTGTACTACTCTTTGAGTAACGCCTTGCCCGGTGAAACCACTTTTTCAAAAAAAGCTTTGTTCCTGTTCTATCGTGACAGAGCGATCCGCATCTTTCCGCTTTTCTGGATCGCTTTGCTTGTTTCCGGAAAACCTTTCCCTCTGGCCCTCCTCGGCCTTCATGCCCCAGACCATTTCTGGTTCATACCCACACTGCTGCAATGCTATGCTCTGGCGCCTCTCATCTTTTCAGGTATGCGGAAAAATAAAGCAATATTGATTGTAGTCGTCATTCTGGCGTTTACAGGAATCAACTGCTTGCCTTGCCTGGGGTATGCCGGCCAGATCACCATAAAGCTTCTGAGCTTCTTGGATACTGGGTGGAGAGGCTTTTACTTTATTTATATACTATTGTTTACACTTGGACTCTTGTTGCCGTGTTTTCTCAATCCTGCACGAGTAAAGCATCCAATAGCTGCAAAGCTGGCTTTTTGCCTTCTTCTGGTTTCAACTTTCGGTTTCATGATGCTGCTTAAATACTCCGTCAAGAACAGCCTGTTCTTTTATATTATGCCTCTTCCCGCTTTAGCTCTCGTTTTCATCCATGCCATCAGGTACGTAATAAAGTTTCGTGTCTTTGCCTATCTCGGCAGCATCTCCTATTCAATTTACCTTTTCCACATGCTCTACTTCAAAATGATCGATGGCGTCGGATTCCCCAACAGATCCCTGACCAATCTGGCGATCTCCATCGCTTTCTTTCCATTATTTTTGTATGGTTGCAACAAGGCGGAAGGACTTGGCAAATGGATCGCTCAAAAGTTGAAAGTCTCCATTAAGTACCCTCTCTTTCAAAAAACTCTCCCCGGGTGCTGATCAGTTCTCACTGTTCTCTGGAATTCATCTTCTGTAACGCTTGATGGACGAAAAGCGGGTTTCGGACGAGGGGATGCAGGATAAGCCGTGCCGAGCCGGCTTCCTGCTCTACTTGGAGGAATACCCGGTCTATAATGCTTGAGGATTTGATTGGGATATCCTATGATTTATGGGTTCTGCGCGTCTCAAGAGCTTTCTAAGATGGAATCCGACCCGCGAAATGCGCTTCGGGATTCGTTGGTGGTCAGTTTGAGCCATTATTCAGATCCTGACCTTCACGTAGTGTGCGGCCATTTTCGTCGATTCAGGAGCATCAATGTCGATCAACTCGTGCGGCTTTTTCACGATTGCGCTGGTTTCATCTATTACAGGAGCACTCTTGCTGTTGCTTGCACAAAAATTAGGGTGCTCCATAAGGCAGCGCCGCACCAAAGCAAAAGCTTCCGGCGAAGCTCCATCCGGGGGGTCGCAAAATCAAATCGATGGCGTCAATGAATACGGGAGACAACTCACAGACAGGCAGATCCGCAAGAACGAGCACCGCCAGTTCGTAGGCGGCTTGTGGGATGAAATTGGCGCGCAGCAGTTAGACTTCCTAAAGCGATATGGCCTGAAGAGCGATCACCTTCTCCTCGATGTCGGGTGTGGGTGCCTGAGAGGGGGGATTCCCTGCATACGCTACCTTGAGGCCGGTAACTACTTTGGGCTGGACATCAACGCTTCGCTTATAAAAGCCGGGCAGATAGAGATCGAAAGAGAAGGGCTTACGGGAAAGCGGCCCAATCTCATGGTAAACGATAAGTTCGAATTCAGCCGGTTTGGCAGGACGTTCAACTATGCAATCGCCCTCTCGGTCTTCACGCATCTGCCCATGAACCACGTAATTCGCTGTCTGGTCGAAATCCGGAAGGCGCTTTCTCCCGGGGGCCGGTTCTTCGCAACATTTTTCGAAGCCCCATCCTCCGCCCACCTTGAGCGGGTCACGCATATGCCCGGGGACATCCAGACCAACTATGACTCGGACCCGTATCACTACTCGATCGAAGAATGCCGGATGATGGCCCGCGCCGCAGGAGTCCAGGTCAGCCTGATCGGCGAGTGGGGACATCCAAGGGGCCAGAAAATGCTGTCATTTGAAGTGGGCGATGTCCCCTCCTCTTGAGTCGATGCCGCGTGAAGGCCAAAGCGCACTCAGGAACCTTGCGGACTCGTTCCTTGCCAACGGTTGCTGAAAATGGTAGAGGAACCATCAACTGGAAGGGGCGGCCTGCCGGTTAAGGCCTGCCTAACTTGGATCAGGGAATAGAGGAGCTTTTATCTTATGCACAGGTTGAATCTGCACGCTCTCATGCTGGCGGCAATTTGCATACTCTTGGTGATTGGCGGCCAAACACTCATGAAACTGGCGATCGTGCGGTCGGGGGGCATGCCGGTCCTCGAGATCGGCATTGCCGGTTTAATCCGCAAGTTTATGGCGGCGCCCTACATTCTTATCGGATTTGCTCTTTACGGCGTAAGTGCAATTCTTTGGCTGGAGGTGCTGTCGAAACTGGATTTCAGCGTAGCATTTCCGATGGTGAGCCTGACCTATATCGGGACCCTGTTTGTTGGCCGCTTTCTATTCAACGAGCCGGTTAACCTCTGCAGGGTGGCCGGCGTGCTGCTCATTTGTTCGGGGGTTTTTTTCGTGATTCGAAGCCAGTAAGGGCTTGGTGCAGCCGAGCCGATTGGGATGCCGCTATGATTTTGAGCTTGTACGAGCGCATAGCTTTCCATTGAAAAGGTATTCACAGTGCGGGCTAAAAGATACTTGGCCCTCGGGTTGCTTGCCGCATTGATAATGGCCGCGCGGTGGCCGATTCAGCGCTATTTCAACGGTGTTCTCCTCGCGGACGAAGGTTTCCTCTGGTACGGCGTCCAGCGGACATTGCTGGGGGATGTGCCCATCAGGGACTTCATGGCTTATGATTTGGGCAGATACTACTTGTCTGCCGCCGTCATGGGCTTGATGGGCGATAACGGGATAATGGCCCTGAGATTGGCGACCAGCATCTTTGCAGGACTCGGGCTCTTTCTTGCCCTCGTAGTCATTGCGCGCTCGCGCCCGGAAGACGATATTCTTGTGATGCTGCCCGTTGCGGGGATATTGGTCCTCTGGATTTTCACACCTTACAAGACATTTGACATCACGACATCGATCGCCCTGGTCGCTGTGCTCGCGCACCTGATCGAGCGGCCCTCACGCCGCCGCTGTTTTGTCAGTGGATTGGTCCTCGGGCTTGCAGCAGTGTTTGGGCGTAATCACGGGCTGTATGGCCTTATTGGCGGCTTTGGCGTTATCGTCTTCCTGGCGGTGTTCAACCATGGAAGACTGAGGCTTCTTTCGGCCTTGGGATGGTGGGCCGCCGGCATAATGGTCGGTTACATGCCGATGCTGCTTGCATTGGCTTTCGTGCCTGGACTTGCGGGAGCATTTTGGGAGGACGTTCGTTTCATCTTCGAGCGTCAGAGCACGAATCTGCCGCTCCCCGTTCCATGGCCCTGGCGGCCGCCAATCGGCCTACGAAGCCTTATGATCGGCGCCTTGTATATCGCGCTGCCCTTGTCAGGCCTGGCAGGCGTAATATATGTGATTTATGCGCGCTTCAAAGATAGGGCCATACCCCCTGCCGCCGCTGCAGCGGCTTTCCTGATCCTGCCTTATATGCATCACGCATTTGCTCGTGCGGATGTCGAGCATCTGGCGCAGGCGATTTTTCCGTTTCTAATAGGGGTCCTTGCAATCTAGGCGGCAAGTTCCATGAAGGTGAGAATCCCGGTAATCGCATTGCTGCTTGCCGTGAGCCTGGTCGTAATGTTGCCGGAGCATCGCGCCTGGCATGGGCTGGGAGGTGGGGAAAACGTCCGGCTGGGCCGGGATACGATCAAGACAGACCAAGCAACAGCAAACAATATAGCCCTGCTCAGGTCTCTTGCCATGGAATACTGTCCCGATGGGCGCACTTTCCTCGCTGTTCCTTTTTGGCCGGGGGCCTACGCAGTCCTGGAGCGCAAGGCGCCCGTCTGGGAAATCCATGCGCTGAATCCTAGAAACTCCACGTTTCAGCAGAGGGAGATTCAACGCATCGAGGATGCCGAGCCGGGATTTGCTATAGTTTGGGATGCAGCCCTTGACGGAAGAGAGGAACTGCGTTTCCAAAACACGCACCCGCTCATCGACCAATACATCAGGCGGAATTTCGAGCAGATAGATGAGCCGCTCTATCCCAAGACATTAAGGATCTACAGGATGAGGAAGGCGACGCAGTGAAGAAAATCGCCATTGTCCAATCCAGCCGCATTCCATGGAAAGGCTGTTTCGATCTCATTTTACCCGGTTTGATTACTCGGGCTGTCCGGAATATCCCCGGCGTTGGGGGGAATTCGAGCATGGCGTCTTGGTTCCGGATCTGTTGCTCAACAGCGGCGCGGGCGCGCCGCGCCATATGAGATAAAGTCTGCCATGAGCCTTTCTATCGTTTCGACTCTTTACCAGTCAGCGGCTTACATCGACGAACTTTATCACCGCATCACCGATACCGCACTCAGATTGGCTGAGGACTACGAAATAATCCTGGTGAACGACGGATCGCCCGACGATTCCCTGGACCGTGCAGTTCAGCTCTCGGAACTCGATGACCATGTCAGCGTGGTGGATCTTTCGCGCAACTTCGGAGAGCACAAGGCGATTATGACAGGCCTTGCGCACACCCGTGGAGATTTGGTGTTCATAATCGAGAGCGACCTTGAGGAGGAACCCGAGTGGCTGTTGAGGTTTGCCGAACAACTGCGGCGTGAACGCTGCGACGTGGTCTACGGCATTCAAGACAAGCGGAAGGGCGGGCTTTTCGAGCGGTGGTCCGGGACGTGGTTTTACCGGTTGTTTCGCCTTTTTGCCGGAATGGAATTGCCTGAGAACATGGTTACCGCCCGTCTCATGACCAGGCGTTATGTCGACGCGCTGTTGCAGTTTGAAGATAGAGAAGTATTCCTCTTCGGACTCTTATATATCACCGGGTTCGCCCAGCAACCCCATGTGGTCCATAAGCACAGTTCCAGCAAGACAACTTATACTCTTCGGCGAAAGATTTCATTGGCCATAACTTCCATAACTTTGTTCAGCAATGCGCCGCTGATCGCGATCTTTTATATCGGCGCCATCATATCTTTTGCAGCGTGCATCTGCATCGCCTGTCTGGTCGTTAACAGGATGTTGTTTTCCGGGACCTTGAGCGGGTGGGCTTCTCTTATGGCCTCCCTATGGTTAATCGGCGGGATGGTTATCTCATGTGTTGGGGTAGTGGGCATCTATCTTTCAAAAACTTTTTCCGAAACAAAACGCCGGCCTCTCACCATCGTCAGGCAGATCTATGGAAAACGGCGCAATGGGTGATCTCCGCTTCGAACAGGTGCGGCAGGGACAGCAATGCCGAATTATGTAATATGTGCAGAGAACATCACCAGAGAAGAAGTGCTTCAGGCCGCTGTAATTCACAGGCGGGAGATGCGACAGGGATTTCTAGGCACGCTGGGTGACCGGGCTTTGGAGATGGTTTTTTCCTTTGCGTGCGCTTCCTGCGCCGGAGTTCTGCTGATAGCCAAAGATGGCGCCAACGGACCAGTATGTGGATTTGCGTTGGGGGCGCTTAATACTGGAGCATTTTACAGGGACTTCCTGGTGCGCAAATCTTTTTCGGCAGTGATTGCGCTCTTTCCGAAGTTGTTTTCGCTGAAGCGAATCATAAAGATATGCGAAACGCTGGTCTATCCCTTGAAGAAGGATTTACGGGATCTTCCCAAAGCAGAGCTCATCGCCATTGCGCTGGCAGAGCAACATCGAGGCGCCGGATTGGCTCAACTCCTGTTTCATGCATTCTCGTCCATGCTGTCTGAAAGAGGTATTGCAGAGTTCAAAATCACCACGGGCGAAGCGCTTCTGCATGCGCAGCGGTTCTATGAAAAGCTGGGAGCAAAACGGATCAGAAGTATCGAAGTCTACAAGGGCCGGAAAGCAGTAGTGTATACTTACTTTACTTGAGTTTCGCACACCCCCGGCGATGAATTGGAATGCCCAACATATTGAAAAAGAGGAAACCCTCCTGCATCTCGACGGAGTTCATTATATTGACATTTTTGAGCATTTTGGTAGTCTGCCATCTTTGATTGGAAAACGGTCGGGTGCGAGGATGAACAAAACGGATGCTCCGCCGGTAACGGTTGTGACTTCCACCCGCAATGGAGGTGTTATCGCCGTCAAGACAATCCGACAGAATGATTATCCGCACTTTGAACCAATAGTCATTGGGTGGAGTGAGGATGATGTTGCTGAAGACTCTCTTCGACCCCTTTTTGCCAACCACGCTATTCGCTGCATATTGGACGGAGCGCTCCATACATTTTTATGGGTAGCACGGGCAAGAGCGAGATGAAGATCTCGCGTCCCGGATTACGCCCCGAGCGATTGTCGAACCTGATGCGCGCCGCGGTCCGGCGTTGCCGGCTCGATCTCTCCGGGATGGTGGTCCTCACGGAAGCGGCTTCGGACGCCTGGGTGGTGACGCCTGTATTGGCGGCGCTGGCCGGGGCGAAGAAGGTCTTCGCCGTGGCTCGCCCCTCGAGCTATGGAACCATCGAGGAGATCGAGCGGGAGACAACCGGCCTGGCCCGGATGGCGGCCGTCTCCGAACGAATCGAGATAATCTCTGAGAAGCGGTCCGATATTGTCGGCCAGGCCGACATCGTCACCAATAGCGGCCACGTCCGTCCCATCGATGCCGGCATGGTTCGGTGCATGAAGCCGACTGCGGTCATCCCGCTGATGTTCGAGGCGTGGGAGTTCCGCTCCGGTGATGTGGATCTCGAGGCATGCAGGCGTCTCGATATCCCGGTCGCGGGAACCAATGAGCGCCATCCGGCAGTCGATGTATTTTCTTACCTCGGAATTATGGCGGTCAAAATGCTGTTGGACGCTGAAATCGCCGTCCACGGCAGCCGGATATTGGTCTGGTGTGACAACTTATTTCGTCCGTTTCTGGTGAAGGGTCTCACGCTGGCCGGCGCGGTTGTCGAAAGTGTCGAGAGGCTGGAGGATGGCGAAGAGGCGCTCGGCGCCGATGCGATTCTGGTTGCGCTGAGGCCAAAGGCTCAACCCGTTGTCGGGAGGCGCGAGGCGGCGGTTATTGGGCAGGGGTATCCCACCGCTGTAGTGGCTCAGTTTTGGGGTGACATGGATCGCGGGGCGCTGGCTTGCCAGGGTGTGCCTTTCTGGCCCCTGGAGCCTCCGCCCCCGGGCCATCAAGGCATTTTGTTATCCAGTCTGGGCCCGGAGCCCATCATTCGCCTGCAATCCGGGGGTCTGAAGGTCGGAGAGGTGATGGCGCGCGCGAGGATCTCGCAGATCGGAAGACCTGCGAGCCGTGATGCGGCTATCGCCGCAGCGGTAGCCTCGGGATTTGGTATGGCGCTTTCCATTCCAGTTCCGCGCCGGACGCGAGCCGGGCATTCGCAATCGGGCGAAGACCAATGAAATCGAAGGGAAACGCGTTCCATGACAGATTCTGCAGGGAATGCACACCCCATGCTCATTGAGGGATCGAAGCGAATGGTTGTGTCGAAGACGCTGTGGAAAACGCGCTGTCGCTTTGGCGCTGCTGCATTGCCCCGACAGGAGTGGTGAGCTGTGGCGATTGACCTTCAGGGAGCGCGCATTCTCATCACGGGCGGAGCGGGGCTGATCGGCTCGGCTATTGCCGATCTGCTTGTCGGGATGGGAGTTGGCGAGATTGTGATCTTCGACAACTTTGCCAGAGGACAGCTTTCAAACCTGGCTTGGGCTGTGGGGCACGGGCCGGTTAGGATCGTGGCTGCGGACATCCGTGACGCCAAAGCAGTTCTCGATGCAATGCAAGGGGTGGATATCGTCTTCCACGAAGAGGCCGCCCGCATCACCCAGTGTGCAGAAGACCCCAGATTGGGGCTCGAGGTGCTGGTGGATGGGACCTTCAACGTAGTTGATGCTGCACGAATCGCCGGAGTGCGGAAGATTGTCGCAGCGTCCTCAGCGTCCGTTTACGGCATGGCGGAGAAGTTTCCGACCCCCGAGGAGCATCATTCTTACGCCAACAGGACGCTTTACGGAGCAGGCAAAGCTTTCACCGAGAGCCTCCTTCGGTGCTTTCACGAGATGTACGGTCTCGACTACCTCGCCCTCAGGTATTCCAACGTCTACGGGCCTCGTATGGATACCGTGGGCCGGTACACCGAGGTGATCGTCCGATGGATGGAGCGCATAGACTCAGGTCTGCCGCCCCTGATCTTCGGCGACGGACGCCAGACTATGGACTTCATTTTCGTTTCCGATGTCGCCCGCGCCAACATTCTCGCCGCCCTGAGCGAGGCGACCGATGAGGTCTTCAATATCGCAAGCGGTGCCGAAACCAGCCTCGACGATCTCGTTCGATCTCTGGTTGCTGTGATGGGGTCTGGTCTGGCGCCCCAATACGGACCGCAACGCTCCGTTAATGCCGTGGCCCGAAGGTTGTTGGACACGCGGAAGGCTCATAGCGCCCTGGGATTCAGCGCAGAGGTAGATCTCAAGGACGGTCTTGAGCGATTGGTTGCGTGGTGGCGGCAGTCGAGGGGCGCCGGCGCCAAAGGGTGCAGTGGCCTGCATAACACACCGGAGAAAACACGCTGATGATCCCCGTCATGCGACCCTATCTTGGTTCGGAGGAGGCCGCCGCTGTCGCCGAGGTGATAGCATCCGGCTGGGTGGCGCAGGGGCCGCGGGTTGCCGCCTTCGAACGCGCCGTTTGCGAGAAGGTCGGCGCCGCCCATGGCGTCGCCGTCTCATCGGGCAATGCTGCGCTTCACCTTGCGCTCGTCACGCTGGGAATCGGTCCAGGAGACGAGGTTGTGGCGCCCTCACTCTCCTTCATCGCGACGGCCAACTCGGTTCGGTACGTCGGCGCAATGCCGGTCTTCGCGGACGTCGATGAGGACACGCAAAATCTCACTGCCGTAACCATCAGGGAGGTGCTGACGCCGCGAACAAGGGCGGTTATCCTTGTGCATCAGGGAGGCGTGCCTGCCGATATCGCCGCCGTGCGCAAGCTTTGCGATCCCTGGGGCGTCTCGGTCGTGGAGGACGCCGCGTGCGCACTGGGATCTACCTATCGGGGTCAGCCAATCGGATCGCACTCAGATCTCGTCGTATTTTCCTTTCATCCGCGTAAGCTCATCACCACCGGAGAAGGCGGTATGATAATGACGTCTCGCCTGGACTTCGCAGAGCGCATGCGCCGGCTCCGCGAGCACGCGATGACCGTAAGCGCGGCTGACCGGCACGCACGCCTCGAACCCATCATTGAAGAGTACCCGGAGACCGGTTTCAACTACCGCATGAGCGATATTCAGGCAGCGGTCGGGCTCGTCCAACTCACGCGTCTCGACGCTATGGCGGTGCGCCGGCGGGAGCTGGCTCACTTTTATCAGGAGCGGCTCGCCGGCATACCGGGCCTCCACGTCGTTGCCGACACCCCGTTCGGCCGGACCAACTTCCAGTCCTTCTGGATAGTGTTGCCCGACGAGTTTCCACTCACTCGCGACGAGCTTTTGCGCAAAATGATGGAGTGCGGTATTTCGGCGCGCCGCGGCTTCATGGCTGCTCACCTGCAGCCGGCATACCGGGATGCCCGGCATGGCGAACTTGCTGTAACCGAGCGCCTGACACGGCAGTCGCTCATTCTGCCGCTGTTCCACGAAATCACTGAGGACCAGCAAGATCAGGTGGTCGCCATCGTGCGTGAGTCCGCCGGTCGTTCCACGCGGCGAACGGATCGCACGCGGTGAGCGGCCGGATTGCAGGAGTATGCGGCGCCGCTAATGATTCCAGGGGGGCTGAACAACTCCGGCGCCTGATTCCGGCAACCTCATCTTTGCTGAATTTTTCCGAGAATTCCCTAAGCTTTAAATTCTGCGGCGATGATGATAAAAGTGTGTATGCCGTCTGGTCAACCAATGTGAGGGTAAATAGTGAGAGCGTCTTCCGCGTATATCCCGGGAATCATCGTACTGGAGCCACGTGTCTTTGCCGACGAGAGGGGATTTTTCTTCGAAAGCTACAACAAAAAAACTCTGGCCGCTCTTGGCGTCAATGTGTCATTTGTGCAGGACAATCACTCTTTGTCCTGCCGTGGCGCTCTCAGGGGCATCCATTACCAGATAAAGAATTCCCAGGCGAAGCTGATTCGTGTCGTCAGCGGAGAGATTTTCGATGTAGCGGTGGACCTGAGAAGGTCCTCGCCAACGTTCGGCCGCTGGTTCGGTTTGAATCTTTCGGCGTCCAACAAGCTGCAAATCTATATTCCTTCCGGTTTTGGCCATGGTTTTGCGGCTCTTTCGCCGATGACTGAAGTGCTGTATAAAGCAAGCGATTTTTATGCTCCCGAACATGAAAGATGTATAAGATGGGATGATCCCGACCTGGCTATAGACTGGCCGCTGGATGGAGAGAGGGTCATTTCTGAAAAGGATGCGAAAGGCAGTTTTTTTCGTGAGGCGGATTTACCCGTTGATGGTGCTTGAGGATGATTCCTGATCATATGAAGCATTGTAATATCGTAGTCCTCGGAAGCGGTGGGATGCTCGGCTGGGAAGTGGTCGAGTCTCTGAAAAGCAGCGGTCTCAAAGCCTGCGCCCTGGACATTCCTCATATCGATATAACGAAAAGGGAAAGCGCTCGTTCGGTGTTGAGCGGAGTCAGTTCACCTGGCCTTCTGATAAACTGCGCGGCCTATACCGCCGTCGATAAAGCCGAATCGGAACCGGAGGCTGCTTTTGCTGTTAACCGGGATGGGCCGGCCAATCTTGCCGATGAGTGTGAAAGGCTGGGAATACCGCTCATCCATATTTCCACGGACTATGTTTTCAACGGCAAATCCGACCGCCCCTATAAAGAAGAAGATGCCGCCGATCCACTGAACGTCTACGGCCGGAGCAAGTGGGATGGAGAAGAGGCTGTGCGGTCCCGGCTTGCCAGGCACATAATAGTGCGGACTTCATGGCTTTACGGATCGAGGGGCCAGAATTTCGTAAAGACTGTGCTGAGGCTCGGCAGGGAGCGGGAAGAGTTAAATGTGGTGTCGGACCAGTATGGATGCCCCACCTGGTCTTGTGACCTTGCCGGATGCCTGGTCCGGATTGCTGAGCGCGTCCTCTCCTGTCCGGAAGAGGTCCCCTGGGGCGCCTATCATTTCTGCGGAGAGGGCATTACGACGTGGTATCACTTTGCTTTCGCCATTCTGGACGAGGCGAGGCGAAGGGAATCTTCCCGGATCGCCAGGGTGTCGCCCGTACCGAGCAGTTCCTATGCGACCGTTGCGGCGAGGCCCATGTATTCCGCGCTCGATTGCGGCAAGATCCGGGCGGGTTTCGGAATAGCGCCGCCTCCATGGGAGAAGAGTCTTGCGAGCCTGATGGATGCACTCTCTCAAGGGATTTAGGGATTGAGGGACTGAATTCCTAAGTTACTAAACTCGTAAATTTCTCAATCCCCGGGGCAACGCTTATGCCTGAGACCAGCATCATAATCGTCAGCCATAACGGGTTGCGCCAAACTACGGCGCCCTGCCTGGAAAGTGTTTTCGCGAATAGCGCCGGAAGCGATTTCGAAGTCATCGTTGTGGACAACAACTCTTCCGATGATACGTCCGCCTACCTGAACGATATGATGGAGGATCAACCGAGGCTCAGGTGCATCTTTAACAAATCTAACAGGGGATTCGCCGGCGGCAACAATGACGGACTCAGGATCGCCTCGGGCGAGTTCGTGGTCCTTCTGAACAGTGACACTCTCGTAACTGGTGGATGGCTGGACGGGTTGACCAACCCCCTTTCCAATGACTCTTCAATCGGTCTGACCGGCCCGGTTTCCAATGTGGTTGGAACCGAACAGCAGATTTTCACATCCGGCAAAACCCCCGAAGAGATACTTCAGGAGGGTCTGCTGTGGGCATCGAGAAGCAGGGGAAGCCGGTTCGAAGTTGAAATGCTCTCGTTTTTTTGTGTCGCCATGCGCAGGGATGTGATCGGGAAAGCCGGAATGCTGGATGAGGGGTTCGAGTTGGGCTATTACGAGGACGAGGACTATTGCCTTCGGGTGAGGAGCGCAGGCTACAGGTTGGTGTGCGTCGAAGAGGTGTTTGTTTATCATAAGGGAAGCGGCTCATTCGGCGCCGATGTTGGCAAGATGGCTTTCATGAAGCGAAACAGAGAACGGTTCAAGAAGATGTATCCCGTCCATCCCGTGCGCATCCTTCATCCATACGGGCAGATGAAAACAATTGAAGGCTATATCGATGAGGCTATGCAAACGGGGATGAGCGCCGACCTGCGGTATAGAGTCAACAACCGGATGAAAATGATCGAATCTTATAGACCCGGGCGCCTGGGCAAAAGAATTAAGTTCTACCGTATGTTGCGCAGCCTGAGAAACAGCCTGGAAAAATGCGGCTATCACTGAAACGGGTCGCACGGGCGGCAACCGGATACGACCGGGCATGTGATCGGATCCATGGGTAAAATAGGACACATAGTACACAATTACAAACCGATGCTTGGGGGCGGCGAGGTTTATGTCTCTGATCTGATTGCCGCCCTGCCGGGCCATGAACATATAGTTTTCCAGAAATTCAGCGGGGATGCCGGCAGCGAGCTAAGGAGCGTTCGTCCCTGGAAAAAACCCTTCAAATCTTTTCGAACAGCCCTGCAGGTGCAGTATCTTCCGGAATTGATGCGACAGGACCTGCTCGTAAGCCACGACCTCAATAACCTGCTGCCCCTCTTTGCAGCCAAAACCGTTGCGGTCAGTCATTCCGTGACATGGGCGGACCCTTACAGGGAAAGGGCCAATCGCCGGAGTCGCAGAAAAGCCGATTACGCATGGCTCAAGGCAAGAGGGCTGGTCGCCAACAGTACGGCTTTTTTCAGGGAGATGGGTCTAGCCGGAATTTTACCGGGCACTCATTTTTTTGAAGAGGTCGAAGAAAGGCGGTGGCTGATTCCCAACTGTATCGATCTTGAAATGTTCAAGGCCGGACAGCCGGTATCCGCTATAGCGGACATGAAAGCCATATTGCTTCCAAGGCGGCTTGACCATGGGCGGGGCATAGGCCTGGCTCTGGAAGCTTTTCATTTTATATGTAAGCAGTTCCCTGACCTCAATCTTCTCATCGTGGGAGAAATAGTATCGCTGGGCTATTTCCAGGAACTCCAGGCTTTGATTCACAAACTCAGCTTGGCGGGCAAGGTCTTTTTTACCGGAAGAGTTCCTCACGAACGAATGCCTGACTTCTACAGGTCCTCCCTGGCGACCCTCATCCCTACGCTTCATACAGAGGGCACCGCTCTTGGCGCACTTGAGAGCATGGCCTGCGCATGTCCCACTTTTTCTACGGATGTGGGCGGACTGGCGGACCTGCCTAGCGTCAAGGTTTCGTTCGAGCCGGAGGAGATGGCTGAAGAGATATCGGGAAATCTCCATCGGGGACGTGAGATAGGACAGGCGCAGCGCAGTGCCGTCAGTGAATCGTTCAACAGGGGAAAGTGGATCGAAGCATGGGGAAATGTGATTCGAACCTGCCTGAGATGAACCTGAGGCTCGGCTGTCTGCCGGGTTGGCTCATGCGTTTATTCGGGTCCTGGATAAAATTGCCTCCAGTTGGCTCCATGTCTTATTTCAGCACAAATGAATACGTAATGTAAACAATTACTAAAATCAGAAAAATAGCATACGAATAATATAGAATATTTTTGTAGTTGTTCGAACGCCTTTTGTATCCGGCGATTTGCTCATTTTTCTGTTCAATTGCCTGATCGAGACCTATGACAAGGTCATCCCATATACTCAAAAGGTCAGTCGTGCTTTCAAAGGCTTCCGTGATGGTCCAGATTTCATCGGAGACCTTTCCATCTATTGTCGCCTGCCGCAGCAGAGAATAAAATCTCGCTACGGTCGGCGCGCACATTGCATCCTGCCTGGAGGAATGGTGTCGCAATGAAGGTTGAATGGTGTCATTGACGGCGTTTGCTATTTGTTCCTCACTTATGGACTGAGAAATGCTTAAGGATTCTATCACGGTCCTGGCCTGCTCCAATCCGGACTCAAACCAGCGATCGTAATCTACGACGCCCAGCAGATGGTTTCTCGTATGTGATAGCGCGGCCACGTAAGTCTTGAGCCAAAGAGCCTGTGAGCGGGCAAGAGCGAAACGGTCGCGACGGGCCAGAGAAGCGGCTACAGATCCGGGGTAGCGTACTGATAACACATACAGGGGCTCCAGTTGCAGTTCATCGAATATTTCCCGCCACAACGGCAACAGAATTGCCGTCCGTGGATCCTTGAACCCCCACATCTTGTCTGTCCTCTCACATTCGGAGCGGACGAATTCGAGGAGGCCGCTTTTTAATTGCTGAATATTGGAAGCGCGCTGCCAGTTGACGGGAAGATGCAGCGGGGGATTTTTCCAGGTGCAGTTCAATTGCTCCAGGATTTTTTCGTGGATTTGGAAAATGGTCTCGGATTCCCAGTAGCCTGCGGCGTTCCATTCATCGGCCGGGGCCCGGTCGTGTCCAATGTCCACCCCAATGGCATGCATGAAATTGGCGATCAGGGAAGTCCCGCTTCGGTGCATACCCAGGATCACAACTATCGGTCGTTTGTCTTGCACAAAAGTCAGCCTTGGAATTAGGGGGTGCTTGAGTCTAAGCGGTTAGTACGCCGGGTATGCTGAAATACCATACAAGCTACCGGCAGGCAAGCGGTCTTCACCCATTGAAAATGACCCGTGTCGTAGTCTGGTGTGAGATTGAAAAACCCCTGGGGATCGTCCGGCGATGCAAAAACGACCGAAGAAAAAACTTGATAAATTTACATAAAAGAGTAATTGGGTTTTCCGGAGATGTCTCTGTCCCCGATCGAACTGCTTCCGGGCCGGTCACCTCGAGTCGGCGGAATCGGGGCAAAAGGTCAATTTATAGAGAGCCAACCTGGAAAGGATCGTATGGAAACTCCAGATCGACGATATGCTCAGGGAGTATGTATTTGGTTTACCGGCCTGAGCGCCTCCGGAAAATCCACCACCGCTGAGATGCTGGAGCGTTTAGTTCTTGAGCGGCGCCGCAGGGTGACAATGCTCGATGGCGACGTGGTTCGCACTAACTTGTCCAAAGGACTGGGATTCAGCAAGGAGGACCGGGACCTGAACATACGGCGCATTGGTTTCGTAGCCTCGGAAATCGTGCGTCATGGCGGCTTTGTCGTGTGCGCGGCGATCAGTCCCTATCGGGCGGTTCGCGATGAGGTGCGCGGCATGATGGAAAAGGGCCGTTTCATCGAGGTCTATGTCGATACTCCCATAAGGGTCTGCGAGCAGCGGGATCCAAAGGGATTGTATGTTCAGGCGCGCCAGGGGCGCCTGAAGGGTTTTACCGGGATTGACGATCCCTATGAGCCTCCGCTCCAGGCAGAGATCACTCTGGATACGGTCGCAAACTCGGAGGAGGAAAACGCGCGCCTGATCCTGGATTATTTGATTCAACGAGGCCTGTTGGATGGTGACATCCGCGCGCCATCCCCTAAAGTTCCATGAAGCGCCCCACGAGATATTGCCAGAAGCTTTTCTGCCGCATCCCGAACGGAGTAAGGAGAATTGGGGAAATTTAGAGAATCCCAATCCCCTCTGCCCCATAGTTCCACAATCTGTGCTATCTGTTCGCTGATCCCGGCAGGGGAATCGCCTTGCGTGACGAAATGCCCCCGTTCGAGAAGCATTCTTCTTAAATGCGAGTTCTGGTAGACGAGCCCCAAAATGGGCCTGTTCATCTGGAGATATTCGTAAACCTTCGCTGGAATCATTTCACAAGACAGATCGTCCAGGTTTTCTATCAGCACGAGGGCATCGGTTTTTCTCATCGCCCTGAGCGCTTCGAGCCTGGGGACCTTTCCGAAATAGGTGACGACCTGGCGGTGCTTGAACCTGGCAACGAGTTTTGCGGAGAAGCGGTCCATTGCGCCAAAGAAGTCCAATCGCACTTTTTCGATTAAATCGGGGTTTTGATCGAGCAGGATTTGAACCCCTTCCAGAAAGTTCCCAGGGTTCCTCGATCCTCCGAAGGACCCGAAATGGGCAAAACGGCAAGAATCTCCTTTCCGGTAGATGGTTTGCGGCCCCTCGGCGGCTCGAGCGCCTGGATAGATTACGTGGACCTTGGAGGCGTCAACATTGGTTCTCTGGACTGCCCTTTCTCTTGCGGCTTCTGTCAGAAAAATGACTGCCGAGGCCTTCTGGAGAATAAATCGCTCCAGCCTTGAATTGATCTTCAGGGCGGTTTTGCTCCTTTTCCAGTCTTTGAACACGATCGGGTCCTGAAGCTCTGCGATCCACGGCGTCTTCGTCCAGCGGGCGAGGAGGCCCGCTGCGATGTGGGCGCTAGCCGGACCGCCCGTCGAATAGATCAGCTCGGGATGAAATTTGGCGCTCAACAACAGTCCGCGCAGGAAAGCCAGAGGGAACCACGACCACTCGCTCTCCAGATTGATAATGGCCTTTTCGATGAAATAGAGCGGAAGGATCATTATCAGCAGGGGAATGGCCGCAAATTTAAAAAACTTATTTCTCCTCTTGAGATACCTGAGCTCGAAGCGCACTCCTGAAGGCGCAATGGAGGGGACCCTGAAGTGAGCGGCATCGCTGCTTCGCTCTGCACAGATGCTGGAGACGATGAAGGGTTTTACTCCGAGTGGCGCCAACTGCGGGATTCGGTCATCTATGTGCTGTGAGCTGGCTTTGGCGTCTATGTTGAAAAAATAGGAAAAAATTATCCAGTTTCCGTGAGGACCTTCCTTTGAGGCGATTGGTTTCATTTTCACTTCAGGAATGCCTGAGAGCAATTCCCCGGTCATCTTTGGAGAATTGAGAGAACTGCAATTCATATAGCCTTCGGTATTCACTGTCGAGCATCATCAACTCCGAGTGGCGGCCCTGTTCGACAATCTTCCCATTTGCCAGGGTTATTATGCAATCGGCATTCTGCACGGTGGAAAGGCGGTGAGCTATTACGAGCGTCGTTCGGCCCCTCATAAGGTTTTCGAGGGCTTTCTGGACCTCGAGTTCGGAATCGCTGTCAAGCGAAGAGGTGGCTTCATCGAGTATGAGGATCGGAGCATCCTTGAGCAGAGCGCGCGCGATACAAATTCGCTGGCGTTCTCCTCCCGAGAGCCTTGTCCCCTGCTCACCGACAGTGGTTTCGAATTGCATGGGCAGTTTCATTATGAAGTCGTATGCGTTAGCCGCCTTGGCCGCTGCAATTATTTCATCATCGCTTTTGCGGATGTCGCCGTAAGCGATATTGTTCTTGAAGGTGTCATTAAAAAGGATGGACTGTTGGGTGACAATGGCTATCTGAGAACGCAGGGACGCAAGGGTTACGTCCCTGATGTCGATTCCGTCAATGAGAATGGCCCCTTCGGCAATCTCGTAGAACCTGGGGATCAGGTTTATCAGGGTGGTCTTGCCCGCCCCGCTCATGCCAACCACCGCTACAACCTGTCCCGCGTCGACCCTGAAGCTGATCCCCGACAGGACGGGTTTTGCCCCGTATCCGAAGAAGACGTTCCTGAATTCTAAATGTTTCCTGGCAGGCTCAAGAGTTATCGCATCGGGTTGCTCGACTATTTCGATGGGCCGGTCCAAAAGGTCATAAACCCTGTCGGCGGCCGCCAACCCTTGCTGGATGGAATTATAGATGTTCGCGAGGCGTTTAACCGGATCATAGAGGCTGATAAGGGCGGCGAGAAACGAGAGAAGGTTTCCGGCCGTCATCTTTTCGCTGATAATCTGGTAGCCGCCATATAACATAATCGAAACGATGCCGACCCCGCCGAGGAATTCCATTGCCGCGCTGTTGACGGAGCGAACGAGCACCGCTTTCAAGGTGTATTTCAAAAGCCTTTCATTTTCACGGCGAAAGCGGTTCTTCTCATGGGCTTCCATGCCGAAGGCCTTCACTATCCGATTTCCGGCTATTGTCTCGTGCATTACGACCGAGAGGTCGGCCATGATTTGCTGAACCTTGGCGGAGGTCTTTCGCAATATCTTGCCGACTTTGAAAACCGGCAGAAAGGCCACCGGCACGATAAGTATAGCTCCAATTGCAAGCCGCCAATCCATGTAGAACATTATGCCTACACAGCCGATTACGCTGAACGACTCTTTTATTACTCCCGTCACCGACTCGGAAAGCGTGTACTGGACAGCGCCCACGTCATTGAGAATGCGGGACATCAGGTTCCCGGTTTGCATCTTATCCAAGTAGGGAACGGGCAGGCACTGTATGTGATTGTAGACGTCCTCCCTGAGCCTCGTTATTATCCGCTGACTGACGTAGCTCATGAGATAGGCGTTGCCGCATAAAGAAACGCCTTTGATAGCGAAGATGACGAGCACGGCCGTGCATAACAGGTCCAGCATCTGCTTGTTTTTCTTGACAATCAGGTCGTCGAACGCCGGCTTGATAAGATAGAGACATGCCGTGCCACAGCCAGCCACCAGGGCCATGCAAAGCATGGCGAGCGCAATCCTGCGCCAGTAGGGGGCAACCAGTCTGAGTTGCCGCTCATAGACGCCCATCAACTCGAATCCTTTTGATTATATTTTTAGAATCTGTTTCTCAAATCCTCCGGCGGAGTATAAAGTGAGATCGGAGTAGTGGGAAGGGAAAAATCTCGGGGGCCTCGAGATCGGGGTTCGGCGCTGGAAAGGCGCACAGGTCGCACAACCTTAAAAACCCTTTGAGGACGCAAACGGCGATTAAAACTTGACTGCCATTGTTTTTTTTCTATAATTAAAAGGGTTGCGCTTTGCGGTTTCGCTCGGAGCTTACTTAAGACCGGGACAATATCGAATCGTGAGTGCGGCGTTATCGGCCGTTCGGGTGCGGGCCTGGAGGCTGGGGGTTTTGAAAAGGGGGAAACTTTATGCGCATCATCGAGAAGTTTGGCGAGATGCAGCGGGCTCAGAAAAGATTCAAAACAAGCTCAATGGCGATCCTCACGGCAAGAGGCTCCCACGTGCCGGGCATCTGGCTTTGCTGCTAAATCTGCTTCTGAATCTCAAATTGCTCCAGTTGATCTGACATGAAACGATGTCTGCCGGGAGGAGAGTCATGCAAAGGACCATGCTTAAGTCTAAAATCCATCGCGTCCGTATAACGGACGCCGATCTCAACTATGAAGGCAGCCTGACGATAGACGCCGATCTGATGAAGGGGGCCGATATAGCGCCCTACGAACAGATAAAGGTCTACAATATTTACAATGGCGCGAGATTCGACACCTACGCGATTGCCGGTCCGGCAGGGAGAGGGGATATCTGCCTAAACGGGGCGGCTGCTCGAATGGGGGCGCCGGGCGACCTGATAATAATCGCAACCTATGCAAATTATAACGAAGCTGAAGCCGCAGCGCATAAACCTGTTATAGTGCTCGTAGACTCACAAAACAGAAAATGCGCCGACAAGGCCGCAATCGATCTGGCGGTGGTTAAATAGATCGGTTTTTTTGCTGGTGACGATCCAGAAACACAGGATAAGTCCCGCCAGAGGCGGGATTCCTATTTAGAAAGACCGGATTTTTACCCAGGTTGAATCGTTCTTCATGAAAGAGGAGAGTTTTCCAGATGTCAATGAGGAGTTTTTTGTTTACGTCCGAATCCGTGACGGAAGGCCATCCCTATAAAGTAGCCGACCAAATCTCGGATGCCGTTCTTGACGCGATCATAGCGGAAGACAAAACAGCGCGCGTCGCCTGTGAAACCCTTGTGACCACAGGGCTTGCTTTTGTTGCAGGCGAGATCACGACCACCACCTATGTCGATATTCCCCATATAGTCAGAGATACTATCAAAGACATCGGGTACAACGATTCCTCTATGGGTTTCGACTGGGAAACTTGCGCCGTGATCACCAGCATCGATAAACAGTCGCCTGATATAGCAATAGGCGTCAACGCCGGCGAAGGACTCTTCGAAGAGCAGGGCGCCGGAGACCAGGGGTTGATGTTCGGCTATGCCTGCAACG
>PLSV01000028.1 GCA_003165235.1 Syntrophobacteraceae bacterium | reverse complement strand
GGATCTGCAAATTCTATGATGACCTCAAAGCAACGCAAGCGACTACGGGCATGTCATCGTATTCAGCACTCTCTCGAACAGCGGCTTTTGCCAGAAAGACGGAGCGGCACACGGAGGGAATTCTTACGGATCAGATCCAGGAGTGGGGCGGGAAACCGAAACCGGAACCCGTAGTACAAAGACAAATATCAGTTAACGAGCTTACGCTTCGCTTAAAGAATAATACGCTACCTTCTGAACCCGAAATCATGGAGATTATAGAAGAGCTTGCTCGCGCATATATTCCAGGTTTGGGCAGGCTGGAAGAGTTTCGAACGGAACTGGCAAATGCTTTTCAGCGGAACAGTGCCCTGAGTGAGCCCGAAATTACCGCGGCATTTTATTCTCAGCTGGCGGCACGAGAATATGGTGTAAATCCCGACGATGGAACACTGTATTCTTTGGTGGTCAGATTGTGGGATTAGTAGTGCCGGACAGCGTTTTATAGTTTTGCAAGTCGCCAGAGGGGCGAACTGCTCCTCTCTTCTTAAATCCACCCGGCAGCCTTTAACTCCCCAAAATCAAATACCCCAATTTAATCCGGCCTATTCTCGAACATCACAATGTGGGTTTTCTCTACGCTGTTTTTGCTAAAAGTTTGGAACATTCTAGAGAATCCTTACCCCAACCGTAAGCCCGCCTGTTCTGAAAGGGAACAGTATGGGTCTTCTCTGCAATCGTTCTTAAAAACAGCGTTAACAACTTTCAAAACCCTACTTCGGCCTGAGGTCTTCCCTTCATTTGAATAGCAAGATTATGGGTTTTCTCTGCAAGCGTTTTTGAAAATGCCTAGAACATAAATGTGAAATTCAAATTTTCACAGGTTCAAAGGAGGCATTTTTATGGAAGAAAAATTAGTAAGTTTCAGACTCAATTCCAGTGATTACGAAGCACTGAGAAAGCTCGCAAAAAGAGAAGTTCGCAGTATGTCCGGCTGGTTAAAGTTCAGGGTGCTTGAAGCTATTCGAGCCGGATTAATGTCCACAGAGGAAATCCACCAAAACGAAACGGCCCTCTCGATGGAAAAGAAAGAAAATCGAGAGGAGTCATCAAATGAAAAACGAAAATAATCAGGCGCTAAATCGCAATGCTTTATTACAGGCCGCTTTAACGTACGCCGAAAGAGGATGGCCGGTCCTTCCGCTCCACACAATAATAGAAGGAAAATGTACCTGCTCAAAAGGGTCGGACTGCCAGCATCCCGGCAAGCATCCGAGACTATTCAACGGTGTGAATGGGGCAACCACCGATAAAGGCGTAATCAACCAGTGGTGGACCCAGTGGCCGGATGCAAACGTGGCAATTGCGACTGGTGAGCAGTCCTTTGATGTTTTGGATGTCGATATCAAAGATGATGGTAAATCGACGTTGAAAAACCTTGAGACCGAGTATGGGATTCTACCTGATACACCATGCCAAAAAACTGGAAGCGGCGGCGGACAGTATTTTTTCAAATATTCGGGCCAACTCAAAAATAGCGTAAGATTTGCTGCCGGATTGGATTCCAGAAGCACCGGCGGATATGTAGTTGTCCCTCCATCAAGCCATTATTCCGGTGGAATTTATCAATGGGAGTCTGAGAAGAGTCCATTTGATTTGCTTCCGGTCGATATGCCCGAATGGTTAATCAAGCTGATCGGGAATTCCAATAACCAGAAGACGAACAACTCAGTCGAAGAAGAAATCGCACAGGGCAAGCGGAACGATGCCCTTTTTTCAGTAGGATGCTCAATGAGGGCCAAAGGTCTTCACATTGAAGAGATAGGCCCCGCAGTGCAGAAGATAAATGAGAGAAGATGCAAGCCGCCGCTTTCTCAGAATGAAGTTGAGGCGATCATCAAAAGTGTTGAAAAGCACGAGCCAGGGTCGATCTATGGGGCGGAGTTCTCATCGAATGGGAAACCGGAAATCGATGCTCGGAACCAAGATGTGCAAGTCGTTTCAAAAGAAGTTTGGAATGCTTTACAGTTGGCAAATGATCCCCCATGGCTTTTTAAGCGGGATGATCGGCTGATTCATGTAATGGAAGATGAAGGGGCTCACTCTTTAAGGGACATCAATGAGCCAAGGCTGCGCTATTTTCTGAGCCGACACATAGCGTGGTTTGTGAAAAAGGGAGAAGATAAGATTCGGGTCCTTCCACCCAACTTTGTGATCGAAGATATGCTGGCAGAACCAAACCCTCCTCTTCCCAGATTGATTCGGCTGATTGAGAGTCCGATATTTTCCTCTAATGGAATTCTGCACTCTTCACCAGGGTACTCCGAATCCACCAGTTGCTATCTGAGTCTTGCAAATGGCCTCAGTATTCCCGATGTCTCTGCCAGCCCTACATCTGAAGAGGTTCTGAAAGCCCGCCAGGTTGTCCAAAACCTCTTCTGTGATTTTCCTTTCGCCAGTGAATCGGAAGGGGTAATGGCTTTCTCATTATTTATTCTACCTTTTGCTCGGGAACTGATCTCAGGCCCTGTCCCGATATATCTGATTGAAGCGCCCACTCAAGGAACCGGCAAAACATTACTTGCCAGTGTCGCAGCTTTTTCGGCTCTGGGTCGCGAGATGCCAGCCATAAGCGGTAGTAAGAACGGGGAGGAATTTAGAAAACTAATTACTGCCATCTTATCCAGAGCTCCTTCTTTGGTCCTTCTGGATAATATTACAGGCACGCTCGACTCCAGTCAGTTGGCTGCTGCAATTACCAGCTTGGTATGGGAGGACCGAATCCTTGGAAAATCTGAGACTGTAAGGCTTCCGGCAAGATGTATCTGGATCATCACCGCTAATAACCTACTTCTTTCCACTGACCTTGCGAGACGCTCAGTCCGTATTCGTCTGGATGCAAAGATGGATCGACCTTGGAATAGAGATCCGTCTTCATTCCGGCACTCAAACATATTTGAATGGGTGCGGAGCAATAGGGGCGAGCTTATCTGGGCGGCATTGACTCTCATAGAGAATTGGCTATCTCAGGGCCGGCCACATCCGGTTGGGATAAAGCCCATCGGTGGTTTTGAAGCTTACTGCGATATCATTGGCGGTATTCTTCATTGCGCCGGAATTGA
>PLSV01000397.1 GCA_003165235.1 Syntrophobacteraceae bacterium | reverse complement strand
ACGGTGTAGCCCGTTATGGCGCTGCCGCCGTTTGATGCGGGGGCCGTGAAGCTGACCGTCGCCTGGGCGTTGCCGGGCGTCGCCGTTCCTATTGTCGGGGCCCCCGGCGCAGCGGCTGGAGTCACCGAGTTGGAGGCGCCTGACGGCAGAGAGTTCCCTGCGGTGTTTGCCGCCGTTACGGTGAATGAATAGAGGGTGCCGTTGGTAAGCCCGGTCACGGTGTGAATGGTTGAAGTTGTTCCGGCGCCCGTGTCCAGACCGCCCGAGGGATTCGATGTAACAGTGTAGCCCGTTATGGAGCTGCCGCCGCTTGATGAGGGGGGCGTGAAGCTGACAGTCGCCTGGGCGTTGCCTGCGGTTGCGTTCGCCCCTGTTGGGGCGCCCGGCACAGCGGATGGAGTTACGGGGTTGGAAGCGCCTGATGCCGGACCGGTCCCGTCGGCGTTTGTTGCAGTCACAGTGAAGGTGTAGGGGGTCCCGTTGGTAAGCCCGGTCAAGGTGTGATTGAGTGAAGTCGATCCGGCGTTTCCGTCGGCGCCGCCGGCGGGATACGAAGTCACGGTGTAGCCCGTTATGGCGCTGCCGTTTGATGCCGGGGCGCTGAAAGTGACGATCGCTTGGGCGTTGCCGGCCGCTGCCGTTACTCCTGTCGGGGCGCCCGGAACTGCGTTAGGCGTTACTCCGTTTGAGGCGCCTGACGGCAGAGAGTTCCCTGCGGCGTTTGCCGCCGTTGCGGTGAATGTATATAGGGTCCCGTTGGTAAGCCCGGTCACGGTGTGAGTGGTTGAGGTTGTTCCCGATCCGGTGTCGAAACCACCCGAGGGATTCGATGTGACTGTGTATCCCGTTATGACGCTGCCGCCGGTTGATGTGGGGGCCGTGAAGCTGACCGTCGCCTGGGCGTTGCCGGGTGTCGCCGTTCCTATTGTCGGGGCCCCCGGCACAGCGGCTGGAGTTACTGGGTTGGAGGCGCCTGACGACAGACTGGTCCCAGCAAGGTTTGTCGCCGTTACTGTAAAGGTGTAGGCAATCCCGTTGGTGAGTCCCGTCACGGTGTGAGCGGTTGAAGTCGATCCGGCGTTGGCGTCTGTACCGGCCGCGCCGCCCGAAGAATTTGAAGTCACGGTGTAGCCCGTAATGGCGCTGCCGCCATTAGATAAGGGGGGCGTGAAGCTGACCAACGCCTGGGCGTTGCCGGCGGTTGCCGTTGCCGCTGTAGGGGCGCCCGGCGCCGAGGCTGGGGTTACAGGGGTGGAAGCGTTCGAGGCCGGTCCGGTCCCAGCGGCGTTTGCCGCCGTTACCGTGAAGGTGTAAGCGGTCCCATTGGTAAGACCCGTCACGAGGTGACTGAGTGAAGTCGATCCGGCGCCTGTGTCCAGGCCGCCCGAGGGATACGAAGTCACGGTGTAGCCCGTTATGGCGCTGCCGTTTGATGCCGCTGCCGTGAAGGTGACTGTCGCGTTGCTGTTGCCGGCCGTTGCGCTTGCCCCTGTCGGGGCGCCCGGCAGGGCGTATGGAGTCGCCGGGTTGGAGAAGCCTGACGGCTGACCGTTCCCAGCGGCGTTTGTCGCCGTAACCGTGAATGTATATGCAATGCCGGGGGTAAGGGGCACGGTTATCGGGCTGGACGGCCCTGTGGCTGTCACGCCGCTTACGCCGTTGACATAGGATGTAACGGTGTAGCTCGTTATGGCGTTGCCGCCGTTTGATGTGGGGATAGTGAAGGTGACAGAGACCTGGGCGTTGCCGGCGGTTGCCGTTCCTATTGTCGGCGCGCCCGGCGCCGTGTATGGAGTTACCGGGCTGGAGGGTGATGAGGCCGCTGTCCCCAAATTGTTAGTTGAAGTCACCGTGAAGGTGTAGGCGATCCCGTTGGTGAGCCCCGTCACGGTGTGAGAGGTTGAAGTCGATCCGGCGTTGGCGTCTGTGCCGGCTGCGCCGCCCGAGGAATTCGAGGTCACAGTATAGCCCGTGATAACGCTGCCGCCGTTTGAAGCCGGGGGCGTGAAGAACACCTGGGCCTGGGCGTTGCCGGGAGTTGCGCTCACCCCTGTCGGGGCGCCTGGCGCCGCTGCTGGAGTTACAGGAGAGGAAGGACTTGAGGCCGGGCCGGGCCCCACGGCGTTTGTCGCCGTTACCGTAAAGGTGTAGGCGGTCCCGTTGGTAAGACCCGTCACGAGGTGACTGGTTGAGGTTGTTCCGGCGCCGGTGTCCAGTCCGCCCGAGGGACTCGATGTAACGGTGTAGCCCGTTATGACGCCGCCGGTTAATACGGGGGCAGTGAAGGTGACCGTCGCGTTGGCGTTGCCTGCGGTTGCGCTTACCGCAGTCGGCGCGCCCGGAACTGCGCCGGGCGTTGCCAGGTTGGAGGCGGACGATGCCTGCCCTGTCCCTGCGGCGTTAGTTGCAGTCACCGTGAAGGTGTAGCCGGTCCCGTTGGTAAGCCCCGTCACGGTTATCGGGCTGGATGACCCTGAGGCTGTCTGTGCTGCGCTGGAAGTCACAGTGTAGTATGTTATAGCGCTGCCGCCGTTTGATAAGGGGGCGCTGAAGCTGATAGTCGCCTGAGCGTTGCCGGCCGTTGCGCTCACCCCTGTCGGGATCCCCGGCGTCGTGTATGGAGTTACCGGGGTGGAAGCGCTTGAGGCCGCGCTGGTCAGCCCCGCTGCGTTTGTTGCAGTCACCGTGAAGGTGTAGGCGATCCCATTGGTGAGTCCCGTCACGGTGTGAGCGGTTAAAGTCGATCCGGCGTTGGCGTCTGTGCCGGCTGCGCCGCCCGAGGAATTTGAAGTCACGGTGTAGCCCGTTATGGCGCTGCCCCCGTTTGAAGCCGGCGGCGTGAAGAACACCTCCGCCTGGGCGTTGCCGGGCGTGGCGCTCACACCTGTCGGCGCGCCCGGCCCCCCGGCTGGAGTTACAGGGGCGGAAGGACTTGAGGGCGGGCCGCTCCCCGCGAGGTTTGCCGCCGTTACCGTAAAGGTGTAGGATGTCCCGTTGGTAAGACCCGTCACGAGGTGACTGAATGAAGTCGATCCGGCGTTTCCGTCTGTACCACCCGAGGGACTTGATGTAACGGTGTAGCCCGTTATGGCGCTCCCTCCGGTTGATGCGGGGGCGCTGAAGGTGACCGTAGCGTTGCCGTTGCCGGCCGTTGCGCTCACGCCTGCCGGTGCCCCCGGCACTGTGAATGGGGTTACCGGGCTGGAGGCGCCTGGACCTGTCCCGGCGGCGTTTGTTGCAGTCAACGTCAAGGTATAGGCGGTCCCGTTGGTCAGACCGGTCACGATTATCGGGCTTCCCGCGCCTGTGGCTGTTATGTTGCCGGGACTGGAAGTCACGGTGTAGTAAAGTATGGGGCTGCCGCCGGTTGATGAGGGGGCCGTGAAAATGACCGTCGCCTGGGAGTTGCCGGCGGTCGCCGTTCCTATTGTCGGGATGCCCGGCGCCCCGGATGGAGTTACTGAGTTGGAGGCGGCTGACGGCGGACCGGTCCCGTTCGCGTTTGTCGCCGTTACCGTAAATGTATAGGCGGTCCCGTTGGTGAGGCCCGACATGGTGTGAGTGAGTGAAGTCGATCCGGCGTTTCCGTCTGAACCGCCGGAGGGATTCGAAGTCACGGTGTAGCCCGTTATGGCGCTGCCGCCGTTTGACGCGGGGGCCAGGAAGCTGACCGACGCCTGCGCGTTGCCGGCCGTTGCCGTTACTCCTGTCGGCGCGCCCGGACCGTAGCCGGGCGTTACCTGGTTGGACGCAGGATACGATGCCGGACCGGTCCCAACGGCGTTTGTCGCCGTTACCGTGAAGGTGTAGGCTGTCCCGTTGGTCAGGCCCGTTACGGTTATCGGGCTTACCGTGCCTGTGGCTGCTATGTTGCCGGGACTGGAAGTCACGGTGTAGTAGGTTATGGGGCTGCCGCCGGTTGACGTGGGGGCCGTAAAGCTGACAGTCGTACGCTGCCACCCGGCCGTTGCACTAACCCCGGTAGGCGCTCCGGGCGCTGTGTCGGCCGTAAAGCCGGCCGTGATGGTGTGAGCGGCGGTAACATTATAGAAGGTGTATGTGCCCGAGGAATATGTCGAGGGGTCCTGGGGAACAGTATCAACCGTAACACTAGCGATATAGCAGTTTGGCGCCGGAGTAATGGAAAAGGCCTGGTTCGCCCCGTTATTGACGCTCACCTGACCCGAAGGCGAAATCGAGCCGTTTGCTCCTGCACTGGCCGTTATGTAAAACAGTTGAATATTCACCGGCGGAGCAGACGGTTGGCTGACGACCAGGTTCGCATTGTTGGAATTCGGGGAGGTGTAGGCGCTGATGGTGGCGCTGTAAGCCTGGCCGATATTGAGGTTAGTAGCGGTATAGGACGAGGTGGTCTTATCCCCCGGGATATAGTTGACGCCCGGAATTCCCGACAACTGATACCCCCCGGGATCGCTTTGGTAAGCAATCGGGTCCCACGAGACGGTAGCGCTGGTGCTGCTCGTGGCGGTTACTTTGAAATTGGCCGGAGCAACCGTTTGGAAGTCCGACCAATCGCCCCCTGTCTGTATGGAATTCAGGAAGGGCGTCAAAGTGGCTTGATCGCCGGTATTGACATAGAGGGCATTATATCGAATGTCGGAACCGCCGCCTGCCAGATTCGTGAGATTCAGGAGCGAAGCAGGAATCGGTCCAATCAGCATGTTGCCGTTCAGATAGAGGTTTTGCAGAGCAATCAGGCTGCTGATATCAGGGATGGTCCCTGAGAGTTGATTTGTGCTCAGGTCAAGGTGGCTCAACTGAGCCAGGCTGCCGATCGATGGGGGGATCGACCCGCTCAGCGTGTTGCCCTCCAGAGAAAGCCACTGCAACTGAGTCAGGTTGCTCATATCGGGGATGGTCCCTGTGAGCTTGTTGTTGTTCAGGAAGAGGTTCTGCAACACAGTCAATCCGCTGATATCAGGGATGCTTCCTGAGAGTAGATTTGTGCTCAGGTTAAGGAACCACAGCCCATTTAGGCTGCCGATCCATGCAGGGATAGTCCCTGAGAACTGATTGTTGTTCAGGGCGAGGTACCCCAACACAGTCAGGTTGCTGAAATCAGGGATGGTCCCCGTGAGCTGATTCCCGCTCAGGTCAAGCCAGGTCAAGTTAATCAGGTTGCCGATCTGCGTGGGGATGGGCCCTGAGAAGCCGGTGTTCCCTGAGGGGTTATTCCAGCTCAGGATAAGGGTCTGCAAAGCAGTCAGCGTGCAGATCTGCGTGGGGATGGGCCCTGAGAGCTGATTGTGGTCCAGGTCAAGGTACGTCAACGCCTTCAGATTGCTGAGATCGGGGATGCCCCCAGAGAGCTGATTTGTGCCCAATTCGAGGTAGGTCAACCCTGTCAGGTTTCCGACCTGCGTGGGAATGGTCCCTGTAAGCTGATTTCCGCCCATGTTAAGCCAGTTCAACGCAGTCAGGTTGCCGATGGCTGCAGGGATGACCCCTGAGAGCTGATTCCACTCCAGCTCAAGGTGCTGCAACGCAGCGAGTTTGCCGATAGATGCAGGGATGCTTCCTGAGAGCTGATTGTTGTTCAGGGCGAGGTACTGCAACGCTGTCAGGTTGCCGATCGATGCAGGGATGCTCCCTATGAGCTGATTTGAGTGCAGGTCAAGGTAGTTCAACGCAGTCAGGTTGCCGATCTGCGCTGGAATGGTCCCTGAGAGCTGATTCGAGTTCAGGTCAAGGGTTTGGAGGTACGGGAGATTGCCGATATCAGCGGGAATGGCGCCGGTAAGGTTATTGCCGCCCAGTTCGATTGAAATCACATATTGGCCGGTCCCATCACACGTCACCCCATACCAGCCCCCACCACATATTGGACCGCTGCCCCAGCCTGTATTGTTTCCCCAGGAGTCCCCGCCTGTGCTGTTATACAGACTGGTAAGCACATCCTCCTGCGTCTCCTGGTAGTAGATCTCAGAGCTGGAAAGAACGCTCGGCGTCATGCCGGGGTTATCCCCCCCGGCCGCGAGCACCGTGCCGTTTTGAAGCAGGGTCGCCGTGTGAAGGTAACGCGCAGTGTTGAGGCTTCCCGCCCGTGCCCACGTTCCGGTATAGGGAGGTGACGAACCGGCATTCGGATCGTAGATCTCAGCGCTGGGAATAGCATTGCCGTTGTTGTCCTTCCCCCCCGCCACGAGCACGGAACCGAGGGGATACTGCGAGACGGGAGGCAGCAGGGTGGCCGTGTGAAGGGAACGCGCAGTGTCTAGGACCCCCGTCGTCGGCGTCCACATTACATTATTCGGATCGTAGATCTCACAGTCGGAAAGAGCGTGCCCGATGCCGTTCTCTTCAACCATCCCCCCCGCCACGAGCACCAGCCCGTTGGGGAACGAGCCGCCGGCGGGCAGCAGGGTGGCTGTGTGAAGGTAGCGCGCTGTGTTGAGGCTTGCCGCTGTCGTCCACTTTTGGGCAACCGGATCGTAGATCTCACAGGCGGAAATAACGTTGTCGTTTATGTCCAGCCCCCCGGCCACGAGCACCGTGCCGTCAGGCAGCAGGGTTGCCGTGTGCGAGTAACGCCCATAGGTGAGGGATGTTTCCGCCAGCGTCCAACTTCCGGCAGAGGGATCGTAGATCTCATAGCTGGCAAGAGCGCTCTCGGCGCCCCCGAATTTGCGCCCCCCTCCCACCACGACCACTGTGCCGTCTTGAAGCAGGGTCGCCGTATGATTATAACGCGCAATATTAAGGTATCCCGTCGTCGTCCACGCTCCGGTAGACGGATTGTAGATCTCACAACTGGAGAAGGCATCGCCGTTTCCGTCCTGCCCCCCCGCCACGAGCACCGTGCCATTATTAAGCAGGGTGGCCGTGTGAGAGAAACGCGCAGTGGCAAGGCTTCCCGTCACCGTCCAGGAGGACTGGGACTGGGGGGGCGTATTGTTAGCGCGTGCATTGGAAGTGAGGACAATACCGAGGATGAGCGTCCCCAGGACAACGAGAAGTCCTAAACC
Source organism: Syntrophobacteraceae bacterium (assembly GCA_003165235.1). Taxonomy (GTDB): domain Bacteria; phylum Desulfobacterota; class Syntrophobacteria; order Syntrophobacterales; family Syntrophobacteraceae; genus SbD1. The sequence continues at coordinate 78,355 of PLSV01000397.1, read as the reverse complement.
CTTCCATCCCTGAAAAGTTCTTCTTCTACCGAAACAATTGCCTGTATGCATGGGTTCCCTCGTTATTAGAAAACCAGATGTCAGGATGAAAACCTGTAGAGTTGCAGATAATTCCCCGCACGACATTCACATCTTCCCGGGTTTGTCCACTGACGATTGCAGGCGTAACATACAGCTCCGGGTAAAGGGCAGGGCCGTTTTTCAGCCTTACCATTTCACTTGTTCGGGTCTTCAATATCCCTTTGACAGCGGCCCCAGGCGCGCCGGTTGGTTGGCGCAACCTCCGCCAAAGGCCGCATACATGTATGGCGAACACGACAGGGACGCGTTGACTCAGGCAACCGGCGAAAACTGAGCGCGAGCTGGAACCTTCATGAATGCGGTCCATCTCTTTCCACCCCTCTCAGATCGGGCGTCGAGTAATTGCACAAATTCAGCTTGTATCTATTGGTTGCCCAGAATAGGCCACGATAAATTGCAGTGAAGTCTACTGGAGACAGTAGTACAATAATAGTACAATAAAGCAAAATGGCCATTGGAAGATACGATGTAATAACGGCAGGTTATGCATGGGATGAAAAAAAGTTTAGTTTTCGATCATTTTTTTATACAAAGAAGTGGTGATTTCATCCGGTTCCACATTCAGCTCTTTTTCCAGAACTTCCCGGCATTCTTTGTAAACTTTTCGAACGGCGCTCCTCATCCGGCGCCGTCCGTAAAGCATCATTAGCCCCCGGTAGGCCTCTTCCGCCGTGGGGTCGACACCGAGAAGCTTTCTTAGACAGTCTGTAGCCCCAATGAAGTTTCCCTGCTTTTCATAAATGGCCCCGAGCCGGGTCATAACGTTCGTGAATATTGCGCGCAGTTCTTCCCTCCGGATCTGTATCTGAAGGGTCTCGGCTTCCCCGGCTAGAAAATCTCCGCCGTAGAGTTGGGCGGCGGCCTTAAAGAGGCTTTCTGCGGCCGTTGCGTCGCCTGCCTCCTCGCAGTTGACGGCCTTTTCAAACATTGCCTGGAACTCATCTGCGTCTATTGTGCACAAGCCGGAGTCCAGGGAAACACGGTTCGATCTGAGATGAAGGTAGAAGGAGCCCAGCTCTCTGTCCATGGACGGTTCCAGGGACTTCCTGAGCCGGTGGAGGTTTATCCTGAAAGAGCGTTCACTGACTTCAGGGCTGGCCTCCGGCCAGAGATCCGCCAGAAGTCTGTCTCTGCGGACCCCTGCGGCGCTCTGGGCAATGATGGCTTGTAATAGTTGCCTGGGCTGATTTCCGCCCAAATTGTAGTCTTCCCCTGATTCGGAGGCGGAGCGCACTCGAAACTCTCCCAAAGTCTTTATGTGAAGCCGGGGCATTCCAGCCTCGCATATGGCCCGCTTGAGCTCCAGGACCTTCCGGGCTAATTTGGGGTGCGCATGATTCAGGAGAGGGTCCAGCGCATGAAGGGCATGGCGAGACAACCGGGTGGTAAGAAGACGGCTGACGTAATCGGCGGCATCATGCAGATCGTTTTCCAATGCCAGCGCACAAAGTCTCGCCAGGTCGCCCGGGCTCACGAGCAGCCAGTGGTAATACCGATTTGCGGCGCCAATTTTCAAACCGGTTTCAAGGTGTTTGACGGCTTCTTCGATAGACCCCTGCTGAAATTTCAGGAGGGCTGTGGCCAGGTGTGCGTCTCGGGCTAGAAGTGGAGCGGGAATTGCCGTCAAGTGATCCAGCGCCTGCCGAAGATTTTCCTCGATCCGTCCGTCTGCCGGAACACTTGAAGTCACGGCCCCCAAAGCGATATCGACCATTTGGAGCTGCAGCACACCCCTGGTTGCATCCGTTCTGAGGATATCGCGGGCTGCGTGCAGATTCTTTGCAGCGTCGATGCGATCGCCCGCAAAATAGGAGTTTATGCCCTGGATAACCAGGGCCACTCCTTTCAGGAAGGCGCTGTTGAGAGTGGAGGTAAGGTGGAACATTTGACGGCCTATTTCTCTGGCGGCGTCGTGCTGAAGAGAGTAGGTCTTGAGCAGTTGCTCACAAAACAGCGACATTGGATACATGTGAGTCAGGCCGTGCAACTCGGCCTGCCTGTTCGCCTCGTTTACCAGCGGCCCGGCTTTGTCCAAATCTCCCTGGAGAATCCATCCCTGGGCGCACGTAATGTGGTGCGTCACCAGAGCTTCAGCCGCAAATGGACGGCTTTCCAGCAATGCCGTCATTTTTTGGTTTATAAGCTCCGCTGCCTCGACATCTCCCAGAAACGAAAGATTAAGAAAAGAATTAGCCAGCGCATTGAGCTGCAATGGAATATCGCCAATGTCGGTCGCCAGCAGGTAAGCGCTCCAGCAAGCCCAGTACCCCTTGCGGGGATTGCCGAAGCTGTTGCTGGAGACATACCCTATCTGACTCCAGAGGGTGGCGCTCTCATAGAGATATAGCTTTGAATCCGGCGACTGCAAAAGTTCTTCGCCCTGATCGGCCAGTTCGGTGATGGAAACCCCGATGTCTCCCCTTGCCACCGATGCTTCAACGAGATAAGCCAGACACAAAAGAGATCCCCTGGTGTCTCCCTGCTTTCGAAAAAGCCCGAGCACCCTGTGCAGATGTTCAATGTAATCAGTTCCAGCCTTGAAGCGGTTGATTGAACAAAGAAGAAGGAGAAGCCACGGCCTGGCCATTATCAAATCCTGCGGCAGGGCCTGCAGCCACCGGTCGACATCTCCGGTCCTGCCTTCGCGAACGTGGAGCGTTCCAATCCTTTCAACAAGCCGGGCTGCCTGCAAATAAGCCTCCGCCTGTAGATAATAGTGAATGGCATGCTCCAATTCCCCTGCTTTTTCAAACAGTTCTCCCCCTCTGAGATAGATCGCAAGCTGCTCATCGCGCTCAACCTCAGCATGAAACCTACTCAGGAGAAAATCACGGAACAATTGATGATATTTGTACAGGCGGCCCTTTTGCCCGTCATGGATAGATTCCACGAAATGGTTTCCCCTGACCAGCATTTCCAGGATTTCCCGGCCTGTGTTAATTCCCACGATGTCCTGGATGATTACGGGCTCGATCACATCAAACGGGGATGATTTGACCAGAAACTCCCGGACCACGACAGGCAGGGAAGAAATGATTTTTTCACCAAAATACTGAAAAATCTCCCCTCTATATCGTTTTAGAATATTCTCCAGGTCGTTTTCCGTAAAATCAGGCGCGAATTGCTCTATGTAGCGGCAGAACAATACGAGTCCGCCGATCCAACCTTTGGTAAGCTTATGGATCATGGGCAGCAAAGCGGGAGGGAGAAGACATTTTTGGGCTTCGATGAACTGTGTGGTTTCCTCAATGGTAAACGCTAATTGTTCGTTGTCGACAACACAAGCCGCCTTCCTGATCTTCAGGTCCTGCAGGTTGAAGGGCGGCAATTCCCTGGACAGCATGAGCAGAGTGATTTGCGGCGGCGCATGTTCGACCAGGACTTTGAGCAGCCGGTAAGCGGAACAATTGGCCGTCAAACGGTCCAGTCCGTCACAGACAATGTGCAGAGGGCGATCGATAAGCCCCAGGAGCGCGGATATGTACTCCAGGTAGAGCAAATCGTCTTCCCTTGGAACTGTCATGGAAGGAAGCATCAGGACGGAAGAAAAGTCTACGTTCGGTAAAACCTGTTGTACGGAGTGGACGAGCAGTTTGAAAAGAGTCACGGCATCGGAATCTTCAGGGCCAAGATTTATCCAACTCCCGGGACAATCTTCCGCATGTAGCCAGGAAAGCGCCAGGGTAGATTTCCCTTGTCCCGCCTGACCCAAAATGAAAACCAAATGTCTTTCGCCGCGACGGCGCAGTGATTCTATAAGACGAGGCCGCTCAACAATTTCTAAAAGGCGCGGCGGAGTGATCTTGGAGAACAGGAAAGAATTCATGTCGTATGCACGTTGTTCCACCCGTTAGCGACAGCCCATCCTAATTTCAACGATACCAGGCGAACCCCGGGAGACAATGAAATCTGCCGGCAAATTAGAAAACATTAAAACATGGAAAGCTTATTAGTAGAACTGCATACCCAACAAAATAGAAAAGATTATCCGGCAGTAGATCAGCGCTTAGCTTATCTGTCATGAATATAGGATTGTCAAGCAGCAAATGTGCCGATATTGTTTTCCATTTCGCATGTCTGTTTGCATGCATTATCTTTTATGCTGGGCGGTCTTCAGGATAGGGTAATAGGAAGTTCTTGTTGAAGTAGGCATGCGGAGCGAGAATCGTAGCGCGGCTCGTCGGTTGGGGGGGGGCTTTATGCTCTCCCTTGCGGCGTCCGATTTGAACGCAACCGGCTATTATAAAGTTCGTTTCCGCCTCCAGGAGCCTCGTCGGTTTGCTGAGCAGTTCCGAAGGCTCCATATGTGATTTGAGCGCCGATCAGCCGTCAGCCCTTAGCCCTGTATTCCAAGCTCATGCAACAGAAGAAACACGAAGTAGTATGAGAGGGTATTTCTTATTAGAGGTATTTTGATTATCTGCTTTCTATTCGGCAAAAAACCAGGCCATGGAGAAAGAATAGAGCAGGGCTGCCTGTGCAGAAAGATACCCAACATAATTTAATCAGGGTAAACCTCCAGCTCTGCCGGCGGACTCACAGAGTTTGACCTTTCCGGGAATGCACGAAAGTTTTGCATGGTGGACCGCTTAAAACTCAACGAAAAGCCCAGGATCGGATGTCGTCATTCCGGCGGCGCTTTTGAGCCGGAATCCAGGTGTTTCGCCGGATTACATAGAAATCAAAGCACTGGACCCCGGCTTAAAACCTGCCGGGGTGACGTAATACGGNNGCTTTGAGCGGCCCACGGTTTTCCAGGCCTCCAGCTTTGCCGGAGGCATCTGACCAGCGCTATTGGAAGGATGTCCTGATGCATGTCGCCCCGGCGCAGCCTGCCCCGGAAGCATCTAATCCGGGGGCCGGGGTCCAGAACTGGACGAAATTATTGAAAACATCTGGATTTAGGCTGCGGCCGGAATGACGGCCTGTGTGTACGGGACTTATGTAACGAATTGCTAACTCAGGATACCATCCGGAGCCTTCATTCCTGCTCCCTGCTTCTCGCTCCCGGTTTGACAATTCCTGCTCCCGGACTATTAAGGGACGCTGCAATCCTCATTTTGCCCTGCGCAGAATCTCCTGAGGTTGGAAACCTGTTCGGGACTTCCAATGACGACTATTACCGATTGGGGCGTCAGGACTTCATCCTGGGATGGATTATACGTGAAGTTGGCGTCTTCGGGACGCTTCAAAGAAACCGCAATCAGACCGGTTCTGCGCTGAATGTCGATTTCGCGAAGCGAATGTCCGATCCACGACGACCCTTCGCCAATTGTGACTTCCTCGACGCGAACCGCGTTATTTCCTCTAAGCATGCGGTCGAGGAATGAAACTACATGAGGGCGGATCATCTCGCTGGCCATACGCATGCCGCCGATGAAAGATGGATTAACGACATAATTAGCTCCAGCCCTGTAGAACTTCTCAGCCAGATTGTTTTCATGGCATCGCGCCACGATCTTGATTCCAGGGTTGATGTAGCGCGCCTGAACCGTTATCAGAAGGTTGTCACCATCTTCATCCAGGACTGCCAGCACACCGGAAGCCCGCTCGATCCCGGCTCGGAGCAGCACCTCTTCTTCAGTTGCGTCGCCCTGGATGTAATGGTGGCCCTGGAATTGGTTGGCGATCCATTCCACGCGCTCAGGTTTCAGTTCGATACAGACGCAGGACTGCTTCGATGTAATCAGCTCTCGCAACACACTAACGGCGGTGTGGCCGCCCCCGCAGACAATAAAATGGTTTTTGAGCGCGGCAATGTTTTTTTCCATCTTACGCTCCCTCAATATTCGAGAAAATTTACGCTCGACCACAAACCCGGTGATCGTAGACACTGCATAGAGGGCCACCCCCATTCCGGACCACATCAGAATCATAGCAAAAAAACGGCCGTTTGTGCCAAAGTCCTCGAGTATCTCTCCATAACCGACGGTAGTGAGTGTAATGCTCGTCATATACGCGCAATCGAAAAGCCTCCACTTGCCCCCGCCCAAAATGAAAAATCCCAGCGTGCCGGATATGAACACAACCAGAAGGAGCAGCGCCGGGAAAACCAATTGGTGCAGGAATGCGCGATCCATGGCATGTTTTGAAGCTGCGGACTGTAAACTCTGGGCCTCGGCCATGAAGTCTTTCAGACCTCCTCAAATAGAGTTTTTTGTCCAGAATTTCGGCGCAGGCAACCGAAAATTGACATCATGCATACTGACGGCAGTTAGAGGTTACTGTTTTGGAAGTCACAAAATACATGTTTCACCGGATTCCTTTTTCCCCCAAATACGTCTATCTTCATAACCGCTTAGCTATAAGTCTCATGTTTCTCTCTTTGGAAAGCCAGGTCCCTCCCGCCTGGCTTTTTCTTTCAAGGAGCCTGCCCGCCCAGGAATTGAATAAAGATCTTCCGGGTCCTGGGGCCATCGAACTCCAGGAGAAATATTCTCTCCCAGGCGCCGAGAACCAGCTTTCCCGAGTCGACAATCGCCTGTACGCTTCCACCGACGAGGATGGCTTTAATATGGGCCGCCGAATTGCCTTCGGTGTGTTTGTAAGCGCCCCTCCATGGAACGATAGCGTCCAGGGTCCTTAACACATCATCCATCACATCCGGGTCGGCCCCTTCATTTATTGTAAGGCCGGCTGTGGTGTGCGGGGTGTAAATCAGGCAGACGCCGTTTCCGGCTGATTTTTCCCTTAACCGGGCGGCTACATGTTCAGTGATGTCAACAGCGCATGAATGGGCAGCGGTTCTGATCTGTAAGATTTCCATATCGGTCTTCCCGTTCAGGGCAGAATGATTCCCGATTCGGTTCGGCGCTCCCGCTCCGGCGGTTGCTCAGTCTCCTGGGCAGAGACAAAATCTTCGTTCCAGTGGAACCTCATTGAATACCTTACCAATTGCAACACGGCGGGGTTTTTTCCCACCGGGGATGGGCCGGCGAGACTGCGTGCGATTATCCATGCCCAGTGCGCCTTGTCTTCGGCGCCCGAGAGTTTGAAGGCCATCGCCTGCTCTTCGAAAAACCTCTCGTAGAGGAATAGTTTTGCTCCCACGCACAGGCTTTCAGCAGCATCATGAAGCACATCCAGACCTCGCTCGACCTGGACCTCCCGCGGGACCACGAGAAGAGGGCTGTCAAGGCTCTTTATCTTTTCGTGATAGGGCGAAAGCTCCTCTTTGCCAAAGCTGAGCCAGGAAAGGTCCATTGCTTCGAATAATTCTTCTATCTTCAATTCGGAAAAATGTCGTTCGGGATATTCGATTTCTGGCATCAGGTCGTAGACATATGGTCTTCTGTCCGGCTCATGATACCTTTTAAAAAAATCTCGGGCCCTCTCCAGATGGGCATATGATCCTTTGCCCGTCCAAAAATCGAGCAGTTCAAAGAAAAGCCGCGCTGCGTGCCAGAGTGGGATTTCATGGGCCCTGCCGCCGATCGCGTGGACTGAGAGTTCCTGGAGATAATCCCTGTAGAGTTTCTGAGTGCGGCTTTCGGCGACCCGTACGTTGAAGGTGGCGAAATCGTCTTCAAGGAATGCGGTTATGAGAGCGTAACCTCCCTGTAAAGCCTCAGGAATAAAGGCGGAAACGATCCACATGGTCCCCGGGACCATGCACATGTGAGCGGTGGGCTTTCTGTGCTCACCCTGGATCAGTACGACTTTTTCGGGAGCGGAGATTTTTTCGGCAGCCTTGAAACCCTTCTGTGAAAACCGGTAGGCCGCCTGCTTGAGGTTCCTTTTATAAGGCGAGGCGTCGATGGTTTCATAAAGGGCCTGAAAGGTGCGAAAGCCGGTTTGGTTCGGATTGCGGCTCAGACTGTCGATGAGCACGGCCCCCAGCAGCGGTCTTCCGGAAACAGAGTTGCGAAGCGAGTGCAGATAGCCCTCGAAGCTCTCACCTTCGGGGTCCTGGACAGCAAGGCGGTCAAGAATCATTTGCAGTTCCTGGGATTCTCCGCCAGTCAGCGAAAAGTGGTCTTTTCCTTTTCTAATTGTATTCTGTTTTCTGCTCATATTACTCCAGTATCCAATGAGGTTCGAGCTGAATTGATATCCACCCGCATGCAACGCAAATCACGATCAAAAACTTGACAACTACAATAGAAAAGCCCCGTGCACACGTCAACGTGATTCTGGGGCTGTTTCAGCGGGAGTGAGAAAACTTTATTATTCCTCTTCGGCTTCCACCTCGCGCGGCTCGATAATCAGAGAGTCGGCTACAAGCTCCCAGAGGTACTTTACCTCGACGTCCATGAAGTCGTATTCCTTCCGCAGGCTCTTCATGATCTGATCGCGGCAGTTATGGCAGGGCGCAATGAGAAGCTTGGCCCCGGTGTCCTTTATCTGTTTGGCTTTCACGCGGCCATAGAAGATTCTCTCCTCCACGTAGGGCGCCGCCCACGCGCCGCCGCCTGCTCCGCAGCAGAAGTTGTTCGCCCGGTTGGGATACATTTCCACGAAGTTTTCGCAGCACTGCTGCGTAACCCACCTGGGTTCGTCGTAATATGCCTGGCCGAAAGTGCGTTCGCTTTTGCGGCCGTAATTACACGGATCGTGGTAGGTGGTAAGATGCGTGTGAACTGATTTATCTAACTTTATGCGCCCCTCTACGATGTATTTTTTCAAAAGATCGTGGACGCTGAGAAACTTGACGCCTTCATCGGCAAACCATTTTTGCAGACCAAGCCTGGTCGCGAAGTATGCGTGCCCTCACTCGGGCAAGACAAGATACTCGCATTCCAGTTCCTTGTAGTTCTTGACGATCCGCCCGACGATCTCTTTCATCGATTCGTCGTCACCGGTGAAAAGGCCCCAGTTCACCCCTTCCCAGTTTTCGGAAGTAACGGTCCAGGATTCGTTGGCGGCGTATAGAATTCGCCACCAGTACATCATGTCCTCAGGTTCCCCGAAAGGCTCCTTGGAATTGATGGTAAAGAGGTATTTGGCCCCTTTCTTGTCAACCGGGACTTCGAAGCCGGGAAGCTCCTCGGCCAGTTCCGAGCCAAGATCTTCAAGCAGGTAGAGGAAGTCTTCCTTGGGGATGCCAACATTGTTGCCCGTCTTGAGGCACATCGCGACGCCCTTGTGGAGGACCCCCGGAACCTTGTCTCTTGCCCGCCTGCCTCGAGCCGAACGAAGCATGGCGAGCAGGTCGATGCCCATGGGGCAGGCATGTTCGCAACGGCCGCAAAGGGTGCAGACCCAGGGAAACCTGGAATCGATCAGTTCCTGTTCCATCCCCAGCAGGACCATCCGCACAGCCTTGCGAACATCCAGACCGTCGACGCCTGTGACCGGACACCCGCCTGCGCACGTGCCGCAGGTGAGGCACAGGTTTGCGTACTGGGTCGCAAGCGTGTGTTTTTCACGCTTTGTAAGCACCAATGGATCCATTTTGTTCTTCTCCTAAGTGTGCTCCATCTTGAGTTTGTTCCAATCCAAGCCCTTGCGCAGGGGTACGACTCTTCGAGTTGCACGGGGGAGTTCTGTCACAAAGGCAGCGGATGGGGAACGAGGTCATCAATAGCCGTGGAGTACGAACATAACTCGAATTGCGTGCGAATGCAACCGGTTGTTGCATATTTAATATTCATCGAGAAGTAAAAAGAACAAAAAACCGGCAGGAAAAACCTGCCGATTCTTGCTCTCAGGAATTGCAAACAAATAATTTCCTGCGGCACGGCATAAATTCGGAGCGAAACGGACTTGTTAAGGGAATTTGAGTTCAAGCTACTTCAGCAGGAGCGAATGCTTCCTATCTCTTGATTCGCCTTCCGCACTCACCCGAACCGCCCTCAAGCCGCTCACAGGGCATTCGTGCTCGCAGATGCCACACCCGGTGCATAGATAGGGATCTACCTGAGGGGTCTGGAGGCGGACCTGGAGCATGATTTTTTCCAAATCGCCGGCTTTAGGCTCCGGGGAAAACGGCGATTCCAGGATGATGGAGTTCTGCGAATTTGAAACGATTCGGGTTCTTGCAAAGACATCCCCGCTTTGAACCAGAACGAAGAAGTCGCCCGAATCGAACCGGTTCGGCTGAAGGGCCGGTTTTGAAAGCAGAACAGAAGCGCCTGAGATTTTCGCGTCGTCCAGGTTGCCGTCCCGCACCGTAGCGAAGCTCTCTTTTACGAATATCGCTTTTGGGCTTACGGGGCAGTTTTCCTGGCAGACGATACATGGCTTGTCCATGGCCCAGGGCAGGCAACGGCCCCGGTCGACGAATGCAGTGCCGATGCGGATGGGACCGACTTTTTCGAAAGCGCCCCGCCCAAGCTTTTCCTCGAGAGAGATCGGGCGTATGGCGGCAGTTGGGCAGATATGGCTGCATGCCGTACAGTTCATCTGGCAGCCGCTCGACCCGGCGCGCATGTTCAGGCCCGGGGTCCAGAGGGTCTCGATCCCAGCCCTTGTGATATCGGGTTGTATAACGTTGGTTGGACAAACGCGCGCGCATTGCCCGCACCTGATGCAGCGGTCAAGGAACTCAGGTTCGGGTAGAGACCCCGGCGGCCGGATAAGGGCGGAATCATAGTTTTGGCCGAGCTTTCCATCTATTCTCAGCATCGGCACGGCGACTATTCCGCACACCGCAGCCGCGATGAATCCACGGCGGGACAGGTCGGGGGAGACGATCTCGCCTGAAACGGACCGGAAGGTGTTATAGCCCATCAGATCTTCATTGCAGGTGTAGAGGCAGTTCATGCAGAGCACGCACTCGGGAATTCGGATGCGTCCTGCGGGGTCGCAGGCGCCTTCGCACCTGGAATCACAAAGCCTGCATTGGCTGCATTCGGCGGTCTTCTTTGCGACCCGCCATAGGGCGTATCTGCCCAGAATTCCATAAAGGGCGCCCAAAGGGCATACGAACCGGCAATAAAAACGAGGGATCGCCAGGTTGAGAACAAGGGCGCCAAAGAAAACCAGGGCGGTAAGCCACGGACCTGCATAATGTCTCTGGGCTGCGGAAACCAGGTGAAAAGAAGAGTCTGCAAAAGGGAGAAGCAGGAAATTCACCGAGCGGTACACAAGGGGGATTGGGTCGAGAAGTCCGGTCAAGAGCGAGGCTGAAAAAGCTCCGTCGAGCTTCAGGAAATAACCGGCTGCAACCCATAATACCGCCAGCCCGATGAATACCGTGATGGGCCGTCTGCTGTCAGGGGCGGCTTTATGTGAAACGGCGGCGGCAATCGCCAGAATGCACAGGATACAGGCAATGCTGAGCGGGTCCAACGTTGAAGAATCTGCGATGTTTAACACGAATGCCCCGGCAGCCGGGCAAAGCAGGACCAGGAGGACGTAATATTTTATCCTCTGTGCGCCCATATACCGGTTCGAGGCGATTTTCTCCCGTACGGAGCGTCCGCGCGCGCCGATATAACCGATGAAATGATGCATGGCGCCGAACGGGCACAGCCATCCGCAGAAAAATCTTCCCAGGACGACAGTGAGCGCGACTGTCGCCAGAGCCCAGAGCAGCTCCGAGTACAGAGTGCGGGTCGTCAGAATGGTTCCCAGGGCGACAAGCGGATCGAGTTGGAGGAACCAGTTTACCGGCCAGCCCCTCAATTGCCAAAAAGATTGCCCGAAGGTGCTCGCAATACAGAACCATATAAACAGGACAAAAAAGAATGCCTGTGTGATTCGCCTGACTGTTGTAATTCTCATCGGATCATTACCCTGTGGATACGCGGAAAGGACTCAGGGCTTCAAAATCCGCAGTCCCTGCCCCTGCCTGTTCAGCTTTGGCTATGAAGGGCAGATCTGCGGGTGTTTTCCCCAGCAGGGCCGCCCCGGCCGCATCGGCGGCAACCTGATCGGTGCTTACGATCATCGTGTTGGTCTGCTTGAGATCGGAAACCGAGCCTCCGGTCGGTCCATTGGAAATCATGGCGAAGGTTCCGTCCAGGATGACGAGAGTGGGCCTTATCATAAGCGCAAGGTCTTTTATGAACGTATGTATATCCTGATGGAAGATGTTGCGCCTGCCTCCGATGAACCCGTACCAGTTCTTCATCGACATCGTTGCGCCGCTCCTGCGATGGTCTTTCACCGGAGCAATCCCGATGAGCTTTGTCACCCCGTGGAAAGCTCCGAAGAGAACCGGCCAATTGCGGATAAAATTCGAGCCGGGCACTGTAATGTTGGTGAAAAGCGATTCCTTGGGCACAATCAGATCGGCTCCGGTACTTTTCGCCGCATCCGCTATGCCGCTAAGCGCAAAACAACTTTCCGGATTATTGATCGAATTGTCGGTTACAGCGACCGCCGCAGCGCCCGCCCTGGAACACAGGCGCGCGACTTCGGCCAGCAACTCCGGGTTCGTATTGGCGCCAAGGGAAGGAGGGGTAGCGAAGGACGCGTTCACCTTTATCAGGACCCTATCGCCCTTTTTTACGAAACATTCGATTCCGCCAAGCGCCTTGAGGGCGGCGTTGACAGTCTTGATTCTGTCATCGCCGGTTGCTATCGCTATTTTTTTGCCCGCTTCAGGAACCGAAAAGTCAGGCAGGGCGACTGAGGATTTCTCGACCGGCACGCCGGGACCGGCAGGGTCGTAGAGGAAATAACCAATAGCGGCCGCAGCCCCCAGAGTTATCCCCGCCTTCGCGGAGCGGATGAGAAAATCGCGCCTGTTGATTTCCGGTTGGGGCGGAGGATCTTTGAATCTTTTACTCATCGCCCGGCCTCGTCCAAATTGCGGTAAATACGTGATGCGACATCCGTTGCGCTATCCATGTTATCGACATCGTGAGTTCCGGCAAGAAACCCGCCCCTGTGCAGGACGACTTCATAGGCATCGAACACTTTGTATATTTTAGAATCGGGCGCATCAGGGATTGCGCCGGCTTCCTCCGCCCCGTTCTCAAGGAGAAACCGTCCGTATGCGGCGGCGAGATCGGCGGCTTCTTCGGCGCTTTCACGCTTCGAGAGGAACGCGGTAACCTGGGCGGCCCCCACACTATAACTGGCCGTGTACACGCGGTCGAGCTCACTGAAGCCGAAAACGTCGCTCATGTGGAGCGATATGCTTGACTCGTCAAGGGATTCAGGCGGGAAAAGGGAAGCTTCCGTTAGCTGCACGGCGGGTTTAGGCGCGGTTTCGACAAGGTTTTTGGCCAGTGAGGTCATCTCTACGGCAATGTCTTTGGACGCTGATATTATCTCGAAATAGTCAGGCCCGTTTGTGAAAAAGAAGGCATTCTCCGTGGCGTATGCGGAAACGCCAAGGTCGACAGGCCTTGCGTCCTTTCTTTTCTGCACGCTGTAAACGGAGAAGGCCTTTGTTGGGTCTTTCATTTCGTATATGTAGAGCTCGACCCAGTTTTTCGGGTCCGCTTTGCTGGCGAAACGCCTTGTGCGCAGCTTTACAAAGCCGCTTGAAAGATAGAGATCGGCCTTCCCGTCAATTTTGTCGGATAAGGTTTCGGAGTCGAAAGTTTCCTCGGGGCCCATCGCAACGAGGCTTTCTGGAAGAAAAGCGGCTACGGACGCAGAACCGGGAGAGGGCAGGGAGTTCTTGCGGCCCGCGCCATTGCCCTCCTTCTGGAGAGCAACGCTATAAAAGTCCGGATCGAACAGCGACTGCGCAACATAAACCCAACCGGTTATTCCAGCCAGAAGCGCCAGTATGAAAAGTCCGATGCAGGTCTCGGCAATGCCGGTGCGCCTCATCCTGTTTCTCCTGTTCATCTCGATTTCAAAATCGCGGAATAATATCAACGCGGGTGGAATCCGGCAAGGTGTGGTTTGGAAAAGTGCACGGCGAATTTGTTCCGCCAGAGCGGAAAAAATGAAGACTTGACATGAGTCTATTCAATCTGGGATGAACAGTTTTTGTCACGCGCGGCTGACGCCGGGCAATTGCGGGCCGAGGTAATGGTGAAGTGCTCGTGTCTTTCGGGCAAAAATGGAGGTGGCCCATGAAGAAGTCCGTTTTTCTGTTGTTGTCGATATGTTTTGCCGCGAGCGCCGTTTTGGCGGCCGGACCGGTGAAGATAGGCCTGATGGGACCTATTACCGGATCATGGGCGAGCGAAGGTCAGGAAATGAAGCAAGTCCTGGATGTTCTTGTTGAAGAGCTCAATGCGGGAGGCGGCGTGAACGGCCTGAAAGTTCAGGTCATGACCGAGGATGATGGCGGCGACCCGCGGACTGCCGCTCTTGCTGCACAGCGCCTGGCTACGATGGACGTAACAGCGGTTATAGGGACCTACGGTTCGGCGATAACCGAGGCGACCCAGAATATCTATAATGAAACCAAAATCATCCAGATCGTTAACGGATCGACTGCAATAAGGCTTACGGAAAAAGGGTTGAAGTATTTTTTTCGTACCTGTCCCCGCGATGACGAACAGGCCAAAGTGGCCGCCGGCGCCATCGGGAAGCTTGGCGTAAAAAAGCTCGCCATCCTTCACGACAACAGCACTTACGCCAAGGGATTGGCTGATGAAACCAGGGGAGTGCTTGCAAATGAGAAGGGTGTCGAGATTGTTTTCTTTGACTCCTTGACGCCAAAAGAACAAGACTATACGACCATCCTTACGAAAATGAAGGCGGCAAATCCTGACTTTGTTTTCTTCACGGGTTATTATGGCGAGGCTGGTCTTCTGCTCAAGCAGAAGAGAGAAATGGGCTGGGATGTTTCCTTTATGGGAGGGGATGCGACCAATAATCCCGACCTGGTGAAGGCGGCCGGGACGGATGCGGCCACCGGTTTTTATTTCACCAGCGCCCCTCTGCCAAAGGATTTGCCTTCCAAAGAGGCTGTGGAGTTCGTTGCATCATTCGCCAAAAAATACGGCAATCCTCCTGGTTCCATCTACTCGGTGCTCGCGGGGGACGGTTTCAGGGTGCTCACCTACGCGATTGCACAGACAAAGACGACCGATCCGGACAAGCTCGCAAGCTATCTGTATACCGAACTCAAGGACTTCCCTGCCCTCAGTGGGAAGATTTCATTTAATGAAAAGGGCGACCGCATTGGTGAAGTCTATAAAGTTTACAAGATAAACTCCGAAGGAGAGTTCATCCTGCAACCCTAGACGGCGGAATGCGTGTGCATGCCCGGGAGCTGGTCTCCGCCGCTCCCGGCGCCAATGCATTTGTTAGAATCAAAGACATGGAATTGTTTGCTCAGCAATTCACCAACGGTCTGGCGGTGGGTGGCGTATACGCCCTGATCGCCCTGGGCTACACCATGGTATACGGTGTTCTCAAGCTGATCAATTTTGCCCATAGCGATCTATTCACGCTTGGCGCCTACCTTGGCCTGACTCTCATTACATCCTGGCTTTTCAGCGGTCTCGGCCCCCTATGGGGGACGGCCCTGCTCGCCCTGATGGTCATGGGCATGATCGCCCTGATGGGAGCCCTGCTGGATCGGGTAGCCTACCGCCCGCTGCGTGAATCCCCGCGACTTTCCGCCGTGGTCTCGGCATTGGGGGCTTCTATTTTTCTGCAGAACGCAATCATGCTGATTTACGGCGCCCGAAATCAGGTCTATCCGCAGAACATACTGCCCAGAATGGCGCTGAGCGCCTTTGGTTTTCACATTCCGCTGTCGCGCCTCCTGGTGCTTTGCGCGTCTTTAGCGATGATGGGCGCACTCTATTTCTTCATTCAGAAGACCAGAATCGGCACGGCGATTCGCGCAGCGGCAATCGATCAGGGGGCCGCGCGCCTCATGGGCATCGATGTCAATCGAGTCATTCTGATGGTTTTTATGATCGGTCCCGCCATGGGCGGCGCCGCCGGGCTGCTGGTGGGTCTCTACTATGGCCAGATCAACTTTACGATGGGTTGGGCCTACGGTTCGAAAGCCTTCACCGCGGCCATTCTAGGAGGAATCGGCAATATTCCCGGGGCCATGGTTGGAGGGCTTCTGCTCGGCATAATCGAGTCGCTGGCCGCAGCATACGTTTCCCTTGCCTACAAGGACGCCATCGCCTTTCTGGTGCTGATTTTGATACTGGTTTTACGCCCAACGGGGCTGCTGGGCGAACGGGTGGCTGAAAAAGTATGAAAAATCGGAAACTCGTCGTTATTGCCGGCAGCGCGGCCGTTCTGGCGGCGGCGCCTCTGTTTTTGGACGCATACTGGACAGACGTGCTGAACAATATAGGGATTTACGCGGTCCTGGCGCTGAGCCTGAATTTAATCGTAGGGCATGCCGGTTTGTTCAATCTCGGCCATGCTGCGTTTTATGCTGTCGGCGCATACACCGCAGCCATTCTGAACACCACGTATCATATACCGGTTTTGGCGCTTCTACCGGTTTGCGGTTTTACATCCGGATTGTTCGCGCTTCTGGCGGCGCGTCCAATCATCCACCTGCGGGGTGATTACCTCTGTATCGTAACCATCGGCATAGGTGAGATCGTCCGTATAGCCCTGATCAATAATATTTTTGGCATAACCGGCGGAGACAACGGTATTTTCGGGATATCACGCCCGTCCGTTTTCGGTTACGTCATCCGGAGCCCACAGCAGTTTTTCTATCTTATATGGATTTTTGCCGGAATCACCGTGATCCTGTTTCATCTGCTCGAGTATTCGCGCGTGGGCCGAGCGCTCAACTACCTGCGCGAAGATGAGGTCGCGGCCGAGGGCAGCGGAATCGACACCGCCCATTACAAACTGGTCGCTTTAGTGCTGGGAGCGGCCTGGGCCGGCATGGCAGGAAATATCTACGCGGCGAAAATGAGCATCATTTCCCCGGGGTCCTTCAGCTTCTGGGAGTCGGTTTTGATGTTTGCCATAGTAATCCTCGGCGGGGCGGGGAGCATCCCCGGGGTGCTGTTGGGGGCCTTTCTCATCATCGGCATGCCTGAAGTCTTTCGGCAGTTCGCCAGCGCGCGCATGCTTATTTTTGGGGCCGCTATGGTTGCGATGATGATTTTCCGAACCCAGGGTCTGCTGCCCGCACGTCCTCGAAAATATAGACTTGCCGGCCTTCCTTCCGGAGGAGTGGAGACGTGAGTCTGCTGCAGCTCAGCAACGTCACGAAGAATTTCGGCGGGCTGAGCGCCGTCGGCGGCCTCTCTTTCCAACTGGACGACGGCATTATCATGGGTCTGATCGGGCCGAACGGCGCCGGAAAAACCACAGTTTTTAACCTGATCACAGGTATTTACAGGCCCGATGAGGGAGATATTTTCTTCAACGGGCGCTCACTTTTGAGGTTGAGCACCCATCGGAGGGTCGTGCTGGGGATTGCACGCACCTTTCAGACGATTCGTCTATTTCAGAATCTTTCAGTTTTGGAGAATGTGCTGGCGGGCTGCCACTGCCGGTTGAAAGCCGGAGTGCTCAGCTCATTCGTTCATCTGCCTCGACAGCGCCGGGAAGAACGGGAAGCGCTGAAGAGAGCGCAGGATGCTTTGGCCCTCGTTGGGTTAGGACATCGGGCGGAACAGGTTGCGAAGAACCTCTCCTATGGAAATCAGCGGTTGCTCGAGATCGCCCGCGCTCTGGCCACAGGCCCGCACCTGCTGATTCTGGACGAACCCGCCGGCGGCATGAACGAGCAGGAAACCACCCAACTCGTATCGCTCATAGAGAAAATCCGAGGCATGGAAGTCACTGTGATGCTTATAGAACATGACATGACGCTGGTGATGAAAGTCTGCGAACGCATTGTGGTGATGGAATACGGCCGCAAGATCGCAGAAGGGGCGCCCGATGAGATCAGGCGGGACCGGCGTGTGGTGGAAGCCTACCTGGGCACGGAAGAAGAGTATTGAACGCGGCCCTTCTGGAAATCGCCGACCTGTGTGTGAAATATGGCGACATAGAGGTCCTTCACGGCGTAAACCTCAAGGTGAACCAGAATGAAATCGTGGCCATATTGGGCGCCAACGGTGCGGGCAAATCCACTACCCTGATGACTATAAGCGGTTTGATCAAGCCCTCGAATGGAAAGATAAGCCTCGGCAGCGTACCGATTCACCTGCTTGCGGGACATGAAGTCGTCAGGCGGGGCATCACACAGGTCCCTGAAGGACGGAGGATTTTCGGCACCCTCACGGTGCAGGAAAACATCAACCTCGGGGCTTATATTTGCCGGGACAAAAACCAGGTGAAGCAGAACGAACAGTGGGTTTACAGCCTTTTTCCAGTGCTCGAGAACCGCCGCAATCAGTTAGCGGGGACCTTGAGCGGCGGCGAACAACAAATGCTCGCCATCGGTCGAGCGCTCATGGGGCGCCCGAAAGTCCTGTTGCTGGATGAGCCCAGCCTCGGGTTGGCGCCTCTGCTGGTCAGGGCGATCTTCCAAACAATACGGGAAATAAATGAAACCGGGGTAACGGTCGTATTGGTGGAGCAGAATGCCAGGGCAGCCCTGAAACTGGCAAATCGAGGCTATGTCATGGAACTCGGAAGAATCGTCTTGGAAGATTCGGCGGACGCCCTGCTCTCAAATCCCGAGGTCCAGTCGGTTTATCTCGGCGGAAAGTCATGATGCGGACAATCATACCTGTATTTGTCCTGCTCAGCGGAAGCATCCGCTGATTTCAAGATCTCAGGCGGAATCCGTAATTTTGGACGAGAAGACCTGCGACCACAAAAACAAGTCCAGCTATTGTCGATCNNCGAAAATCAAGCCTGCGACCTTGGCCGTGTTTTCAGAACGCCTTAAAGCCAAAAGCCACATCACATAGGTTATGCTCATCTCGAATGCGCCGACATAGGCGGCCCCGAGGATTCCACGAAACTCGGGCATCCGCGCCGGATGGAAAAATAGATAATAAAGGATGGTCAAGGGCAGGCTGAAAGTAAAGCTCATAAAAAGGCACAGGACAGGCGACCTGGAGTCCCTGGCGCTGTAGATCCAGTAGAGCGCCCAGACCAAAGTGCTGCAAAGAGCCAAGGCAACCCCTCCCGGCTCCGGAATTTGAAAGCTCAGCAGCTCGCCTCGAGTAGAAATGATAAGAACGCCGCAATAGCTCAGAAGCAGGCCCGCAAAGTCCGCAGCGCCGATCCTCTGTCCCAGGAGAGGAACAGAGAGCAGCGAAATAGTAATGGCCCAGGTGTAGTTTAGCGGTTGAGCCTCCTGGGCCGGAAGAAGCTCATAAGCCCTGAAAAGAATCAGGTAATATAAGAACGGGTTTAGGATGCCTAGCAAAAATGAGCGAAGATACTCTTTCAGCGTGCACTGGAAGACCTGCCCGAATCCCCGGCTGGAAATGAGGACAACCGCCAAAATTAAAACCGAAAAAGCCTCGGCAAAAAGAAGAAGTTCAACGTTATCAAGGTATCGCAAGGCCAGCTTGAACGCCGACGCCACGGTAGACCACAATAAGACCGCTGATAGAGCATAAAGGTATGCCTGTTTTTGATTAACCATAGCTTAGCAGTTATCTCATAATCCGGCGCAGTGCGTAGAATTTTGATTTCATCATAAAAGGGCGGAGTTGAGAACTAATTTATCTTATTGGGCTTATCGGCAAATGAGTGTTTTTCAAGAAGCTCCGCCAGGGTTATGATATGGAGAATTGCTTTTGCGAAAAGACTCCCTGGAACTCCTCTAAAGCAGCCTGCTGCTTTATTCCCCTGTTTCTCAAGGGGGTCCGGACCGGGAAACCGGCGGTGTAAAAAGAAAATGGATGTATTGATGCTGCGGTTTGCGCAAGGGCTGGAATAAAATGCGGGAGTTGGATACAGGCCATATCCGGAAAATACTGGTGCGATCCACAAACTGGATCGGGGACGCCGTTATGACCACCCCGGCCCTGGGTTCGATCAGGGCGGCTTTTCCATCATCGGAGATAGTGCTGGCCTCAAATCCTGTTGTTTCTGAACTCATGAGCCCGCATCCTTTCTGCGACCGCGTAATCGTTTACGACAAAAGAGGCCCGCACAGGGGGATCGGGGGTCTTTGGAAGTTTAGCCGTTTCCTTGCCATGGAGCGATTCGACCTGACCATCCTTTTTCAGAACGCCATTGAAGCCGCGATAATAGTTAAGCTGGCCCGTATAAAAACGCGGGCCGGGTACAGTACGGACGGGCGGGGAATGCTCCTTACACATGCGATCCGGGTGACAAAAGAGGCGCGCAGGCTGCATCATACTCAATATTACCTGAATATGCTTGCCGAACTGGGGATTCCCCCCGCCGGGCAAGAGGTTCGCCTCCAGTGTACGGATGAAGAAAAGAACTGGGCCGGTAGTATCCTGGGTCCAGGGAAATGGGCTGCGATAAACCCGGGAGCTGCGTACGGCGCCGCAAAAAGATGGTATCCGGAAAGGTTCGGACAGGTTGCGGACGCTCTTGCCTTTGACTTTGGATATGAATCGGTGCTCGTGGGTGGGCCGGGGGAGGCCGCGATCGGCGCTGAAATTGAGTCCCGGATGCGTTCGAAGCCGCTGAACCTGATCGGCAGGACTTCCGTGCGGCAATTGATGGCGGTTCTCGCATCTGTACAGCTCGTAATAACTAATGATTCAGGCCCGATGCACGTGGCTGCGGCCTTCGGCCGCCCGATAGTCGGGTTATTCGGCCCGACAGACCATTCCGCGACTTCTCCGTTATGCTCCCGGTTCTCTTTGGTGCGCAAGGAAACCGAGTGCGCCCCCTGCCTCAAGAGGCAATGTCCGACCGACCACCGGTGCATGGCCGATATTTCCGTAAATGATGTCCTCTACGCGGTGGAGACCTTGTTGAGATCCGAAGAAGGGGATAATGTGCGGGGGAGGGGCTGAAGCTGATGCACGCAACTGGAAAAGGGGTCAGAGAGCGATGAAAAACTTCCGCGTTGCGCCTTCAGGCGTGCGCAAGATTCTCATCATAAAGCCGAGCTCTCTCGGCGACATAATTCATGGCCTGCCGGTTCTTCATGCGCTGAGCCTCAGATTCCCGGAAGCCGAGCTTCACTGGGTCGTGGCGAAAGAGTTTGCCGCTTTGCTGGAGGGCCATCCCCTCATTTACAGGCTCTGGATCATAGATAAAGGCGCCTGGAAGAAGCCTGGGAATCTGCCGCGCACCTGTTCGGAGCTTGGAAAGCTGCGGCGGGAGCTGCGAAAGGAGAAATTCGACCTGGTGATCGATCTTCAGGGGCTTTTCAGGAGCGCGGCGATAGGTCTTTTCACCGGGACCGGGGACAGAGTGGGCTTTGAGCACGCTCGAGAGGGGGCGAAGTTTTCCTACAGGTATAGGGTAAGGACAGACGCCGAACTGCACGCCGTTGAAAAAAACCTTCGGTTTGCCGAATTCGTTGGCTGCGAGCCTGCCCACCCGGTATTCGCGCTTCCTCCCCTCGGCGAAGTTCCCGAGATTGTCAAGAGTATGCGGCGCTATGCGGTTATCGCTCCTTTGGCCGGGACCGTGGTGAAAAGGTGGCCCGCCGAGTATTTCGGACGTCTTGCTTCCCTTCTGCCCATTCCTTCAATTATCGTTGGCGGCGGATCGGACGCGGCGCTCGGAGATGAAGTCGCACGTTTGTCCAACTCACGCGCAGTCTCTCTCGCCGGAAAGACAAGCCTTAAAGAGCTTGGCGCAATAATCCGGGGGGCATGCTTCCTGGTATCCCCCGATACGGGGCCGATGCACCTGGCGGCGGCTCTGAACGTGCCCGTTTTCGCGATCTTCGGACCAACGGCGCCCGAACGAACCGGTCCTTATGGCAAGATTCATTCGATCGTACGATTGGAGCTTCCCTGTTCACCCTGTTTCACAAGAAAGCCCTGCCCGGACTGGAGGTGCATCCGCGAAATCACACCCGAAATGGTTCTCAGGATTATTTGCGAAAAAGAGAAGCGTTAGGAGCCCCCACGGCCCTCAACGCTTCTCTATCCATCAAATTAAACATCACTTTTTTCCGCCTGACAAATAGCCTCAGCCTGCGCAAATCTCGAATTCACCTGCACCCCAGCAGGTTTCGCACTGTCGGTCGTCGAAGCAGTCGTAGCCGCTTCCCTCGCAGGCATGGCAGAATGCTCTGATGCATCGCTGGATAGCATCGAGATTCATTTCGAGCCCCTTCCTTTCGTGTGAACTTAGGAAATATAATTATACTGTAATTGCTGTAAACTCACCGTCAAGTGAGTGAAACCTTTTTGATTAAAGTTTCAAATTTAAGCCGAATCGGCCCTGCGCCGTCCAAAAGACCCACTTGCCAAACGGGCCCCTCGAACATAACTTTGTGCCCATGAATGATTATGGTCCAAGAAGTATTATCGTATTCATGGCAGCGTTTAAAACTTTGGACTGGCGCTCACGCTGCGCGGGCCTTCCGCCTTGAGTGAAGAAATAGAAGGCGGTTGTGAGGAGATAGACAATGCAGACGCAAAATCAGGAAAGTGAAGCCAAAAGGCTTGAATTTGATTATAAGTCAACTGTTTTCGACCCGCTTGCTGCTGTTTCCAGTGATTTTATCGAATTTTTACTTCCTCTGCACAAGGAGTTCACCCCCTGGCAGCAGGCCCTCATCGCAAAGCGAGCCCGCGTGCTGGCCGAGGCGCATCGGGGCAATCTTCCAAACCACCTTCCGGCTTCAGAGGCTACCGCCGGGACATGGAAAATCGAACTTCCAGCGTGGTGTCATGACCAGAGAAACCAGATGACCGGCCCGGGAGATGACGCCGAGCTGGTGGTCAAGATGCTCAATTCCGGCGCACCGGGCGTTATGCTGGACCTCGAAGATTCCATGGCGAATGAGTGGTCCAACCTGGAAGCGGGTATCCATAACATCCTTGAGGCGCTCAGGGGCGATCTGACGTACTTTGATAAAAAGCGTCAAAAGACAATGGGGATAGATCCGAGCGGCACGGTCATATGGCTGCGGCCGCGCGGGCTGCATATGAGCCAGGCGGGAGTCTTTCCGGATCAGGGCGAAAAGATCGCCGCGCCCCTGTTCGATATGGCCGCAATTGTTTACAGCATCGATCCTGATGAATTACAACATCCTCTATCGTTCTACATTCCAAAAACCGAATCGGCCGAAGAGGGGTTATGGTGGCGGGATGTTTTCCGGGCGCTGGCCAGGACAAAGGGTCTGCCGGAAGATTACATCAAGTGCATGGCGCTCGTTGAATCTCATCCTCTAGCCTATCAAATTGAGGAGTTTGCATTTAACCTCAGGGACCATCTGCTGGGGTTGAACCTGGGCCGTTGGGATTACATGGCGAGTCTTATCCATTTCAATCTCTATGACCCAAAGTGGGTTTTGCCGGACAGGAACACGATTCCTCATAACGTCGCATTTTTTCAGAGGCTTCGCGATTTGCTGGTTGAGATCTGTCATAAACACGGGCTGCTCGCCATTGGGGGTATGACCGCCCTGTACCCGAGCAGGACCGATCCTGACCTCAATGAGCGCGCCCTCACAATACTTGCCGAAGACAAGAAAAACGAGGCTGATTGCCTGATGGACGGGGCGTGGACAGGTCACCCCGACCAGAATGAGATCGCGGTGGGGCAGTTTCCCGATCCCAATCAGCAATTTACCAGGAAGAGGTCCGTCGAACGTTATCCTGATTTGAGGCCTGCTCCCGCAGGGATCGGAAGAATTACTCTGGACGGCGCCCGAGCGGCTGTGCGCACGGTCATCCGATATCGAAACGGTGTATTGAACGGGCTGGGAGCGAGCCTGCTGGATGGATACATGGAAGACCTCGCCACGGACCGCATTTACCGTTTGATGATTGCCCAGCGCTCCATCCACAGGGACGAGGTCAAATTGGCCGACGCCGGCGGCAACCCTGTCGCACTAACGCCTGAACTGGTCAGCAGGCTTTTCGACGAGCAGCTTGACCGCCTTCTCAAAGAGTTGCCGCCGGGAAGCGGGCAAAGTGAAATTGAAAAATACCGGCAGGCGCGGCGGATAAGTGAGGAGATGATTGTGCGCCATCGGTTCAACCCGTCATAGTGGGCATCTGAGGATGCAGATCGGACAAGAAAGCAATTGCACATGAGTGTGCGTTCAGGAGGGTATAAAGAAATGATTGCTGATGATCAAAATAGAGAATCCATTATTCCGCAGTGGAACGAATATGAGCGTTGGAAGGGCATAGAGCGCCCTTATACGGCCGAGGATGTGCTGAGGCTGCGGGGCTCTATTCGAATCGAATACACCCTGGCGAATGAAGGCGCCCGCCGATTTTGGGAACTGCTCCATGCAGAGCCCTTCACTGCGGCCCTGGGCGCCTTGAGCGGCGCGCAGGCCGTACAGCAGGTCCAGGCTGGATTGAAAGCCATATATGTAAGCGGATGGCAGGTTGCCGCCGATAACAACAGCATAGGACATACATATCCCGATCAAAGCCTTTATCCCGTAGACAGCGTTCCAAATCTGGTGCGAAGAATCAACAATGCATTCATGAGAGCCGACCAGATCAACCATATGGAAGGCAAGAAGGGGCCGTACTGGTTCGCGCCCATAGTCGCCGACGCAGAAGCCGGTTTCGGGGGGATCTTGAACTCATTCGAACTGATGAAGGCAATGATCGAGGCGGGCGCGGCAGCGGTTCATTTTGAAGACCAGCTTGCATCGGCCAAAAAGTGCGGGCACCTGGGAGGCAAAGTAATAATACCGAGTTCCGAGGCAGTAAAGAAGCTTATAGCCGCAAGACTTGCCGCCGATATCTCCGGCGTGCCGACGCTAATCATCGGCAGAACGGACGCCAATTCCGCGACACTGCTCGCCAATGACATAGATGAAAGAGATCGCCCTTTCATAACAGGCACAAGAACGGCTGAAGGTTTCTACACCGTCAGAAACGGAATCGAACCGGCCATAGAGCGGGCGTTAGCCTACGCTCCTTATGCGGACATGCTCTGGTGCGAAACATCGGAACCGGACCTCGCAGAGGCCAGAAGGTTCGCCGAAGCGGTGCATGCATCCTATCCGGGCAAGCTGCTGGCCTATAACCTTTCACCCTCATTCAACTGGAGCGCGAAGCTGGATAAGTCAGCCATAGCTGAATTTCAAAAAAAGATCGCTTCCTACGGGTACAGGTTTCAGTTCGTAACGCTTGCCGGTTTTCACTCGCTTAATCTCGGGATGTATGAGCTGGCCCGGGATTTCGGAGCGAAAGGGATGATCGCCTATTCGCAATTTCAGGATAATGAGTTCGAATGGGAGAAGCTCGGGTACAAGGCGGTCAGGCATCAATCGTTCGTTGGCGCCGGCTATTTCGACGCCGTGGCGCAGGCGATCAGTGGCGATGAGTTATCTACCAGCGCCCTAAAGGGATCCACGGAGGAAGAACAGTTTCGGACGGCAGCCTGAAATGCAGAAGCGAGGAGCGGGAAGCCGGAAGAAAATCGGTCGCCTGCTTCCTGCTTCGACAGTCAGATACCTCCGTCAAAGCCGGAGGCCTGGAAAACCGTGGACCGTTCAAAGCGGCTGAACGTTGGCGCGCTTCATATTTACCACGCGGATAGGAGGCCGTATCACGTCACCCCGGCAGGTTTTAAGCCGGGGTCCAGTGCTTTGATTTCTATGTAATCCGGCAAAACACCTGGATTCCGGCTCAAGAGCGCCGCCGGAATGACGACATCTGATCCTGGGCTTTTCGTGGAGTTTTAAGCGGTCCACCATGCAAAACTTTCGTGCATTCCCGGAAATGTCAAACTATGTGAGTCCGCCGGCAGAGGCGGCGGTTTACCCTGATGAAATTATCCTTTCGATCCGAGGCGCAGGCCGCCGTGTATGAAGTAGACCTCTCCGGCCAGCGATTCGTTGCGGTAGAGTTCGCCGATCAGAGACGCGACTTCCTCGGGTTCGATCAACCGGCCAATGGGAACCTGTTCGATTATTTTACCCAGCACAGCCTGGCCGACCTTCTTGACCATCGGTGTTCCCACATATCCCGGAGCAACCGCCACGCAGCGGATTTTAGCCGCCAGACCGCGGCGAAAGAACTCTGCGGTAATCACTTTGGGGAATACCGACATTGCGGCCTTGGATGACGAGTAATTAATCTGGCCCGCCGTTCCAAGCGACCCCGTAGAAGAGATCAGGCAGATCAGTCCTTTGCAGTTGTTATTTATCATGCGCTCGGAGCATTCGCGCACTGTCAGGAAAACTCCCGTAAGATTTATATTCATCACCGACTGAAACTGGTTGAGGGTCATTTTCTTGGTGACTTTTCCTGTAGCCATGTCCGGAGACACCATCAGCCCGTCTTTGATTATTCCGGCAAAAGGGGCCACAAGATTTATCCGCCCGAACTGTTCGATGGCGAAATCGGCCATCCTGGAGCAATCATTCTCATTAGTGACATCGCAAACGATTGTTCTTACGTCGCCATTGAGGTCTTTTAACCCGGCTGCAGCAGCGGCCAAAAGGGGTTCGGCCACGTCAGCCAGCAATACCTTCCCTCCGTTGCCGACCCAGTATCTGGCCAGGGACAGCCCTATGCCTCCACCGCCTCCGGTAATCACCGCAACTGAATTCGTGATTTCCAACATGCCGCGTCAATCTCCCGATGCAGAACTAAGGGAAAAGAAATCCGACTGCAGGCGCCGGTCCATTTGCGAATAACCGAGGCAGTCTGCGGATCGATACCTCTAAGGCAGCTCACAAAAGGAAGCGCCCGGCGCGCCGGGCAAGGACTGTTCAGATCGCGCCTTACGCCAAGTTGCGTTCAAGATGGCGCCTGATGCCTCAAAATCCCCCCAGCCCCCCTTTAGAAAACGGGGCAGGGGGGATTTTGGACGCAGTCAGAAATTATACGCCTTTTTCGAGGAACTTTTCCAGGCTGGCGTAGCCGTTGTTAACAGCGTCTTTGAATGTTTCACAGCCCTTCTTGTTACTGTCTATCCATTCACGGAACGCCTTCTTTCCTTCCTCCGGGACCCATGAAGCCTGATTGAGAAGCGAGTTCCATACGCTGGCGGTCTGGTCCCAGAACACGATTGCGTTGCCGATAAAGCCTTCAACGCTTACCTTTTGCAGGTCGATCATCCGTTTCGCGATTGTTGCTGATTGCTGATGCATGCTCTACCTCCGTGCAAATGATGTTGTAAGTGTGCGATGCGATCTTTGGCCTACTGTTCCATCACGTAACTTCCAGGGGCTTTCTGAAGTGCGGGGTATTTATCATTACCCATCCCCGGGGGTTCGACTCTGGTATCCGATTTTTCAGACAACCACGCCACCCAGTCTACCCACCACGTACCCTGTTGCTCCTGTTGCCTGGAGAGCCACTCGTCCGGGCTAAGAGTTTCTTTTACGTCACTGATCCAGTATTTTCTCCTGGACCTGGCCGATGGAGGATTTACGATCCCCGTAATGTGCCCCTCATCGGCAAGCGCAAATCTTTTTGGGCCTTTGACCAGGTTGCATATCCTGAAGGTCTCTTTCCATGGACAGATGTGATCCTGTTCGGTCCCCACCAGGTATAAAGGCTGCCTGATTCGCCGCAGGTCTATGGGACGCTTGCCCAGCACCAGCTTGTCCTCTTTGACCAGGTTGTTATTCAGATAGAACTCACGCAGATAATAAGAGCACATTGCTGCCGGCAATCGGGTTGAATCGCTGTTCCAGTAGAGAAAATCGGATTTGGGAGGCGCCTCGCCCTGAATGTAGTTGTGGACGTAGTAACGCCATATGAGATTATTGGAGCGCAACGCGCGGAAAGTCGCCGCCAGATACTTTTTGTCGAGGTATCCTTCCTTTTCGATCACTTCCTCGATGGTCCTGACGACCTCTTCGGTGACAAAGGCTTCCAGTTCACCGGGAGAAGAGTAATCGACCAGGGATGCAAACAGGGTATAGTCCTGGATCGGAATCGCAACATCTTTGGGACCCCGGTTCAGGTAGGCCATCAGCGCACTCAGAACAGTTCCGCCAATGCAGTAGCCTGCGGCATGAACCTTCTTGGCTTTGCAGATTTCCCTGGCCACTTCGACGGCTTTCAGGGCGCCCCGGAGCATATAGTCCTCAAAAGTCACGTTGCGCATCTCCGCAGACGGATTCTTCCAGCTTACCATGAACACAGTGAAGCCCTGATTGAGCAGATAGGCCACGAGGCTTTTTTCTTCTGTCATATCCAGGATGTAGTACTTGTTTATCCACGGCTGGATGAAAACGACAGGGATTTCGAAAGTGGTCTCGGTCTTCGGCGAATATTGGATGAGTTCCATAAGCCTGTTTCGGAAGACCACAAATCCCGGGGTTGTCGCTATATTCTGCCCGGCTTTGAACGCGGAGGTATCGGCTATCTTTATCAGATTGTCACCTCGCTGGAGGTCTTCCAGCCAGTTCTCGTAGCCGTTAACCACGCTCTCCCCTTTGGTTCGCAGGAACTTCTGCACGACAGATGGATTTGTCCAAAAGAAGTTTGCAGGAGAAATAGCATTGATAAGTTGATTGACCCAGAATATCGACCGCTGCCTTTCCTTATCCGGGATGTCCGGGGCTTTGCTTACGTAGTCTCTAAGCCAGCTTGCGTAGGCGCCGTAGAGCTTGTTAGCCAGCCTGGAACAGCTTTTGACCGCGTCCAGCAGGACAGCCTCAGGATTATCCTGCTTTCCCTTTGCGCCTTGGCTCTCGGATAGCACTGAGGTCAACTGCTCGGCGGCGGCAGCCTGGACATCCGCGCTCAACTTGGAGGTAATGTTGAACAAATCAGCGCCGTTACACATCCAGGACTGATGGATTTTAAGAAAGGAACTCGCGATTCCAAACGGATCGGAGGGCATGCTTGATGGGTTCATTAGTCTACCCTTCTGATGAAAATAATTACCTCGCCTATGGTAATTCCTCCTTCCAGCAGGTCATCGGGAATACTCACTCCGAAGGATTCTTCCAAAAAAACTTTGAAATTGACCGATGTCATCGAGTCCCATTCCGGAATGTCGTTGAGATAAGTATCCGGTTCGATCTGGAAGCCTATCGCACCGGGGAAAAGATCCGGGATGCCTTCTCTGATGGTTGCAAGCACTTCTAACATGTTACTCCTCCTCTTTTTAAAAATGTGTGAACAGGCAATAAGTCCTATATCCGAATGAGATTCGCTCCCCAGGACAGGCCGCCACCGAAGGCGGACGTAACGACCAGGTCGCCTTCGCGCACAATATTGTCTGAAATCGCCTCATCCAGCGCCACCAGAACCGAAGCGCTGGCAGTGTTTGCATACCTGTCGACATTGACCACGAACTTTTCCCTGGAAACGCTTAATCGGTCGGCAATAGTTTCGATGATGTTGATATTGGCCTGGTGACAAATGAACCAGTCGATGTCCTGCAGGGCGGCGCCGGCTTCCTCGAGGAGCTGAAGAATGATTTCCGCGCCCTGGTTGGTGGCGAACTCGAATACAGCGGTTCCGTGCATCTTGAAATAGGCCAGGCGAGGACTGGTCATCTTCTGGAAGGGCAGCATAGTGCCGCCCGCTGGAACGCAGACGGCATCGCTTCTGCTTCCATCGGTCCTGAGGCAGGAATGATAGACGCCCCGGCCCGAATTCCCGGCTCGGAAAAGAATGGCGCCGGCGCCGTCTCCAAAGAGAGGGAAGGTGCAAAAATCCCGTTTGTAAAGTATTTTTGAGTACATCTCGGATGCTATGAAGAGAATGTTTTCGAATTTGCCCGACTTGATCAAGGCATCCGCCATACAAATGCCGAAAGTGCTTCCCGAGCACACCGAATTGATGTCGAAGGCAAAAGCGTTGGTTGCTCCCAATTCATGTTGCACCCGTGTGGCGGTCGCAGGCTGCATGCGATCGGGAGATGATGTGGACAGCACAATCCCCTGGATGCGTTCAGCCGGAAAATCGACTTTTTGCAGGCAGCGGCGTGCGGCTTTGATGGCTAGATCTGAGGTGCATTCCTCTTCCGGGGCGATTCTTCTGGACAGGACCCCGGTTTTTTGGGCTATGAGCTTTATGGAAGAGGATGGGAAATGGGTCAGGTCCTCGTTAGGCACGACTGACTCGGGCAGATGGCTTCCTGTCGAAAAAATAACTGAGTTTCTCATTTCGATCAGTCACGCTCTTTTATTGAGTAACTGGTGCGCGAAACCCTTAGAGTCCTCTGTACTGCAGTGTGAAATACGATGCTGTCTCCAAGCGGTCAGGCGATGACCCTTAATTCCCTAAAGGGGGTGAACCAGACGCCGCAATTCTAATTCAGGCCGGGAAATCTTCAATGGGGAGGAAACTGTATTTGTTAGGTGGGAAATCCCTTATACGCTGAATTCTTCCAGTCCTGCCCATGTCAATTGTTCATGGGTCTTATCAGATAAAAACCTGCGCTGCTTACTGCCGGTTTTCCCGGAACTGTAAGGATATCTTTGTCGCTTTTCAAAAAGTGCTGTGGAACGATCTTTTCCCGTGGGGTGGTCCGGAGGCCGGCAATTTGTCGCCTGACGCCGTTTTGTCTTCCCGTTTCCGGTCGAGGTAGATTCTCAGATTTTCGGGCAGGCCGCGTTTCTTGGCTGACCGGCTGCGGAGTTTGGTCAGCATTTTTGCGGAGAGAGGCTGCTTGAGGGGGAATCCCCACTTCTTCTTGTATTCCCTGGGAGTGAGGTGATGAATGCGTAAATGGTTTGCCGTGAGCTGGCGGAGCTCAGCCTTGCATTCCATACAGGTAACTTTGTCTTCCTGAATGGAAGAGAGCGGATCTACGGCAACCGGTATGACAGAGGCCTCAAATCCCGGTTCCCCCTGCAGGATTGATCGCCCCTGCTCTTCGGCAAGCCTCATTTTGTGAAGCGCGTTATAGACTCTTACCAACGCCTGCTCGATGTCCTCGGCTGACATCATGCTCATGGAAGCCTGAGCATGAACGATTTCGACCGCTAATTCGAGTAACTTTTTTTCCATTTGCACCGTTCCTTCAAACGAGACTGCAAACCTATGGCGTCTCCAAGGCAAAAGCTATTGCAGAATATGCTTATTGGAGTTGCATTTGTAAAGAGAACCAACGCACAATTTGTTAAAGGAGGCAATTTACATTAGGACGTCGCGAATACCGGATAGCTCGCGGAACCTGGAGACAGTGGATAATTCGAGGTATATCAGTCAAGCGTCCGCCGGTATCTCTTTACGGCGATCGTCATTGCGACGGCGATGAAGAGCACGATTTGCCAGAGTTGGGGGATTATGTCCTGCACTCCGTCGCCTTTTAGCAGGATACCTCGGGCGATACGGAGAAAATGAGTCAGTGGAAATAATTCGCCGACCATCTGGGCCCAATACGGCATCCCTCGGAAGGGAAACATGAATCCTGAAAGCAGCAGCGAGGGCAAAAAGAAAAAGTAACCCATCTGCACGGCCTGGAGCTGGTTTTTCGCCACAGTGGAAAAGGTGATGCCCACAGCCAGGGAGGCGATGATGAATACCAGGGCGACTGCGAACAACAGCCAGAGGTCGCCTGTCATTGGCACGCGAAAAAGAAAATAAGCGGCGGCCAGGATAAGCAACACCTGGATGTAGCCCACCAAAATGTAAGGAATTATTTTCCCTGTCATGACCTCGATCGGACGGGTGGGCATGGAGAGCAGGGTTTCCATGGTGCCCCGTTCCCGTTCGCGTGTAATCGCCAACCCGGTCACCACGGTCATCGTCATCTGAAGCACGACCCCCATCAGGCCCGGCACGATGTTATATTGCGTAATGGATTCAGGGTTATAACGGGCGTGGATGCGAAGATCGACAGCGCTATCTGTAGGGGCTAGAAATGCGGATGGACCTTTGAGATCATTTTGCAAAGCGGTGGCGAGCAGAGTGCGCAGGGAGCCTATGGCGTTGCTGGTGGCTGCCGGGTCGGTGGCGTCCGCCTCGACGAGGATGGCGGGCCTGTCGCCACGGAGTAGATCGCGCGTGAAATTCTCGGGGATATTGATGACAAACTGGACGTCGCCGCGCTTGAGCACCTCGTCAGCTTCGCTTTCAGACTTCAGCTCACGTACGAAATCAAGATAAGAGCAGTTTTGAATCGCATGCAGCAAAGTGCGGCCCTGCGGGCCGTTGTCGGCCAGGAGCACGGCTGCCGGCAAGTGCTTGGGGTCCACATTGATGGCATAGCCGAAGAGGACGATCTGAAGCAGCGGGATACCGACCATCATGCCGAAAGTCAGCCGGTCGCGGCGCATCTGGACGAATTCCTTAAACACCACAGCCCAAAAGCGGGCCAGAGAAAATGGGGGCCTTTTTCTTGGCGCAAAGAAGGTCATGGCGAAACCTTACCCTCTGATTTTTTCATGAGGTGCACGAAAACGTCCTCCATGCCAGGGGTGGTCCTGCGCCATTCATATTGCCCGGTATGAAACAGGGCGATTGTTTTCTGGAGCGCCGCAGCATCAGTCCCGCTGACATGGAGGAGGCTGCCGAAGGCGACAGCCTGCTCCACCCCAGGTTTATTGCGGAGCGCTTCCGCCAGTTCCGCCAAATTTGGTCCGATGGCCGCCCAGGTCGTCAAATTCGTACCTGCAATGATTTCGGCCACGGCGCCATAGGCCAGCAGAACGCCATTGAGGATATAAGCCAGCCGGTGGCAGCGCTCGGCCTCATCCATGTAGTGCGTAGAAATCAAAAAGGTCAGCCCCTGGCCGGCAAGCTGGTGGATTTGTTCCCAGAACTCGCGGCGCGCCTGTGGGTCCACGCCCGCTGTGGGCTCATCGAGCAAAAGCAGTCTAGGCTGGTGGATCAAACAGGCCGCCAGGGCCAGGCGCTGTTTCCATCCCCCGGAGAGCTCTCCTGCAAGCTGGCGGCTCCGCCCCTCGAGCCCGAGCCGATCGATGCTGTCGCTCACTGCTTTGCGCCGGTTTTTCACGGAATACATGCGGGCAACGAAATCAAGGTTCTCCGAAATCGTCAGGTCTTCGTACAGACTGAACCGCTGGGTCATGTAGCCGACACGGGTCTTGATCGCTTCACT
Source organism: Syntrophobacteraceae bacterium (assembly GCA_003165235.1). Classification (GTDB taxonomy): domain Bacteria; phylum Desulfobacterota; class Syntrophobacteria; order Syntrophobacterales; family Syntrophobacteraceae; genus SbD1. The sequence continues at coordinate 45,451 of PLSV01000397.1, read as the reverse complement.
TTCAGTAATCACGTCATAGCCGAGGCACGTGCCGCGACCCGCATCCGGCCGGAGCAGCCCGCAAAGCATGCGAATGAATGTGGTCTTGCCGCTGCCGTTGGGACCGAGAAAGCCGCAGACTTCGCCTGTGCGGACTTGAAGGTCCACGTTGTCTACGACTGCGCGGTTGTCAAACCGTTTGGTCATTCCGGTCACGTCAATGACAAGATCGTCGGTCATGGATCAGAAACCGAACTCCACATCCACCGGTTGGCCTGGATGAAGGTTTTGCGCCGTCTTCGGGTCGAAAACCGCTTCGATCATGAACACCAGCTTGCTGCGGGCCTGGTTGCTGTAAATGACCGGGGGAGTGTATTCCGCCCTGGGCGAAATGTAACTCACCTTACCCGCAAAAGGCTCGAGAACGCCGTCCACCATGATCCGGACGCTGTCGCCGATGTGAATTGCGCCGATCCTGGTTTCCGAAACAAATGCACGCACCTTTATATTCTGCGGGGGCAACAAAGCGACGACGGGCCTGCCTGCGGCGACCCATTCCCCCTCCCGGTACAGGGTGTCAAAAACCAAAGCGTCCCGAGGGGCGAACCGGCGCTTTTGTGAGAGTTCCCATTGCGCCTTCGCCAGTGCTGCTTCCTGTGCTCTCGTGGCGGCGTCGGCGGCCAAAATCTGATCGATGCGCGAGCCAAGCTGCGCCGTTGTTATATCGGCTTCCAACTGTGATACCCGATGGCGGTTCTGATCATTGGTGGAGCGGGCAAGATCGAGGGCCTCCGCAGTAATGGCCTTGGCGGCGAGAAGATGTTCACGGCGGGCAAGTTCTTTTTCCGAAAGCGCCAGCGCAGCCCGGGCCTGTTTCATCTGCTCCTTGAGGGATTCAATTTCAGACGGCCGTTTGCCTTTTTGCGCGTCCTGCAAGGTTGCTCCGGCCTGCGAAACACGGCGCGCCGCTTCGTCCAGGGCTGCTTTTTCCGGTGTGCTGTCCAGTGCGAAAAGCAGATCTCCCTCTTTCACCTGATTGCCGCGCTGCACGTACAATGATTCGAGAGTGCCCGAGAGCGGCGAAGCGACATACACATACTCCCCCTCGACGTAGCCCTGCACCCGCTCGGGTCCCGATCGAGCGCAACCCGCAAGGTTGCAAAGCACTGCGAGTGCGCAGCTTATGTAAAAAAGCGCCCTTGGGAAACCTGGCCAGGACCCGGTCATAATTTCGATCTCCCTTGTTCAGGGATGACGCCTTCAAGAATCAAGGCAATGACGGCTCAATATCCGGCCTTCGGAGTGATTTCCAGTTCAGCCGTCTTTGCCGGGTTCGTATTATCTGCGGTTATTTCTGATGTCCGTGTATCAGGACTTCCCGAAAATCTTCTCCGGCGGTCGCCTTTCGCTTACGTAGGAATGTGGGATTGTCTCCTCATTCCACTCTTTTGAAACGTAGAGCCCGCAGTAACAGCTCCCATACTCCGCAACATCGGGCGCCCTGTACGCACAGGGGCAGATTATATCGCGGTCCCAGTCGCGGTCATCGGCCGCCAGCCTGCACGGGCAGCACATATATCCGTACCGCTCCCTGTTCTCCAGCAGCCCTTCCAGGAGCTGGAAAACCCTGGTCTTATCCTTATGGAAGAAATAACCTTTTTCTTCCTGCGTCCTTTTCAGGAATTCGTAGAGTTGCTCGACATTCATTCCAGATTCAGCGCCTCCCTTATCTCTTCTCTTTTGAATCCGATTATGACCTTGGAGCCGATCAAAAGCATCGGGAAGGCGCACCCGGGATTGGCTGTTTTGATTTCCTCGATCAGCCTGCGCCGCTCGTCGCCCTCGAGCTTATCGATGTGCACACAGTCGTAATCGACACCGCATTTATCCAGAAAGTCCTTGGTGTCTTTGCAGTGGATACAGGTAGTGAGAGCGTAAAGCTTTATGTCATGGTCTTTCATCGTTGCCCTCCAATCGACAGTAGAGATGAAAAAAGTTTCGTTGGCGACGCCCCTGGTTTTATGCCCAGCCGGGTAAGGGCAAAGTCGTAGCGGACCGGATCGTCGGGGCGGATTGCGCTGAAAGCGTCCGTAATTTCCATGGCGCAACGAATGTCCGCCTGTCTTCGTGATGTTAGTCCCATGGCTGCGGCGACCCTGTGCATATGGGTGTCGAGCGGGACTATCAGGTGAGAGGCTGGAATGCTTTGCCATATTCCCGGGTCGACATTGTCACTTCTCACCATCCAGCGCAAAAAGAGGTTCAACCGCTTGCATGCGCTGCCTCCATCAGGTGAAGGTAAAAACATAGGCAACATTCGTCCACATGCCTGCTCGAGTTTTTTCACCAATACGATAAGGGCCGGGAGAATGTTTGGGTCATGTCGGCTAAAGCCGGCCAGGAAGCAGGACTCCAAAGACCCATATTCCAGGGTCAGTCCTCTAAGGGCCACCAGCAGGTTGGATAGAACCTCCCCCGTGGTGAAGCGGTGCTTGAAAAACCCGAATGCTTTCCTGATGTCGGCAGGCCGGTTTTCAAGCAGGAAGGACGATGGGCTTGGACCCATGACGTCAAGAACGGATCTCACGCTCTGAAGGATCTGCCGCACCCGGCCGTATGCAAGCGCCGAGGCGATGAATGCGCTCAGCTCCCTGTCGAGTCTTTTGTCATAGAGGTAGACGAATTCCAGAGGATCGGGGTGGATATGCTCGAAACGATTGTAATGGCTGTAGAGTTCTTCAAGGGCCGGCCCCAGTATTTGGCCGCCGATGGGGCAGGGGCCGGCGTCAGGGGCAAAGCTCGATAGGGTGTTCGGGTTCGAGGATTTCAACTGAAAGGCGTCTCCGGGAATAAAGTTGTTTTTTAAGAATACCACAATAAAGATACTGCGAACAGGTTGCCCAGCCTCCGGTCCACGGTGAACCGGTTATGCTGCTATCCAGAAATTAAATCACCTCCAAATGGTAGCGCCGCCTTCCACGGCGGCGTTGTTCTTTGAATCGGCGCCCTCATGTCTTGAAGCATGAAATACCCGTTGTCTTACGCTGCCGACGATGGATTCGATCACCTCATTGTCTTGCGGCTTGATCAATGCATGCCAATGATAGGGCATAATCGCCAGAGCGCCAAGACAATAGCGGTGTCTTCCCCAAACGGAATGACGTGCATCCATTAGGATCCTGCACGCTTCTTTCGATTCGAAATAGGGATACCGCTCATGCGTGACGACCGTGACGAAAGACCAGGCGTCCGTCAAGTCACAACGAGGGGTGAGATGTTTGTGCATGAAACCTCCAAGCGCCGCCGTAGAAGAGGGCGCTACCAATGGAACGGATGTCTGCTCCCTCACCCATGATTCGCTCTCTTAAACAATGAATTAACCCATGCAGGATACGACTATATCGAAATGGCGTCAATCGCATGATGTCTGCGCCGCTGCATCATTTTCCGATAGCCGTATGGGTTTCCGGAAATGGTGTTAAAACGCTGCCGGCTCTTTTTAAGAAGTATTTCTTATTTTCACTTTGGATGATATAGAATTCCAGCTTCAGGATATTCAGAGGGTTTTCCGGGCCCAACGCGTTTCACTCGCTAGAGAGCAGCAGCAGCTTCAAAACAGGTTGTCCATGGTGAGAGCTGGACCCCCGAACGGACCCATGGCTCTCTTTGTTCAAACAGGGGAATCTCATGTTATGGGATCGAACAAACCGTCCGGTATGGCTCCGCTGTGCAGTGGGGGTGATTCTGGCTCTCATCGCCGCCGCTATTCGGTTGCAGTTCCTGGAAATTCTCGGGCTCCGCGCTGCCTTCCTGACCTTTTACCCCGCCGTGGTGTGTGCGGCGCTATATGGAGGATTTAGCGCCGGGTTGCCGGCCACGGCCGTCGCAGCCGTCCTCGCCGACTATTTCTGGATCGATCCGGTTGGCAGATTGGCGATTACGAATTCCGCCGACCTGATGAGCTTGGTCGTTTTTCTCGCCAGCGGCGCCCTGATCTCCTATTTGGCCGAAGCGGCCTACCGCGCCCAGGCGCGGGCGCACAAAACAGAGGAACAGTCAAGGCTTGCCGCCGAGCGCAGGCACGCGGAGGAGGAACTGCGCGAGAGCCGGTCCAGGCTCGATCTTGCGCTACAATCGGCCCAAATGGGTGTGTGGCGTCTGGACTTAATCGAAAACAAACGCCATTTTGACGACCAGGTCTGTCATCTTATGGGTATCGACCCGGCTAAATTCGCCGGAACTGCGGAGGAGTTCTACAAGGCGGTGCATCCCGGCGACCGTGAGATGCTCAGGGCGATATGGACCCGAACCGTTGAACTGGGTGTGCACTATGAGGCGGAGTACCGAACGGTCTGGCCGGATGGAAATATCCATTACATAAGCGCACGCGGGAAAATGGTCCATGATGACAAAGGCCGGCCGGTGAGGGTGAACGGTCTTATCTGGGACGTCACCGACCGAAAGCGGGTTGATGAGACCCTGCGTGCAAGCGAGGAGCATTATCGTTCTCTATTCGATAACATGCTGAATGGATATTCATATTGCAAGATGCAATTCGAACAGGACCTACCGGTAGACTTCACCTACCTCGACGTTAACGTGGCCTTTGAAACCCTGACTGGCCTGAGGGATGTTGTCGGGCGAAAAGTGTCGGAAGTAATTCCAGGTATAAGGCAATCCGACCCGGAACTCCTCGAACTCTATGGCAGGGTGGCGCTGACAGGCGTCCCGGAGCGGTTTGAGACCTATGTTGAAAGCCTGGGCATGTGGTTTTCTGTCTCTGCGTACAGTCCACGAAAAGAGCACTTTGTGGCTGTATTCGATGTTATCACAGAACGTAAAGGGACCGAGGCGGCGCTGCAGCTAAGCGAATCACGCTTTAGGTTACTCTCCGGAACGGCCGGCCGGTTGCTTGCGTCGCAGAATCCCCAGGCAATCGTTAAGGACCTGTGCCTGCAAGTCATGGAGCACCTGGACTGCCATGCCTTCTTCAACTTTCTGGTCGATGAATTAGTGGGCAAGCTTCACCTCAATGCATGCGCCGGTATCCCGGATGAGGAAGCCCGAAACATCGAATGGCTGGACTACGGGGTGGCCGTCTGCGGATGTGTGGCCCGCGATGGGGACCGTATAGTGGCCGAAGATATTTTCAATACCCCGGATATCCGCACCGAGTTGGTAAAGTCTTATGGAATTCAGGCATACGCCTGCCATCCCTTGGAGGTCCAAGGCGAGCTCATCGGCACCCTCTCCTTCGGGACGAAGACAAGGACGTGCTTCTCGGCCGAGGACCTGGCTCTGATGAAGACGGTGGCCGACCAGGTTGCTACCGCCATGGAGAAATTAAGGCTCATCGATGAGCTTCGGAACTCGCGTGATGAACTCGAATTGCGCGTTCGAGAGCGCACCGCCGAGCTAAAGGTGTATATGGCGAAGCTCGAACAGAGCAACCAGGCGCTTCAGGATTTTGCCTACATTGCCGCCCATGACATGAAGGAACCTCTCAGAAAAGTAATCTCTTTTGGCAACCTGCTCAGCCAGAAGTATAAAGATTCCCTTGCGCAGACGGGCAACGACTATCTGAACAGAATGCTCCACGCAACGGAGCGGATGCAATCCCTGCTGACGGGACTTCTCGATTACTCACGGGTCGCGACTGCTGCAGAGCCATTCAAGGAGGTCGATTTGTCCGGCCTGATCCGCGAAGTCATTTCGGACCTGGAAGTAAGAATCGTAAGAACAGGCGGCGAAGTACACGTTGGGGACCTTCCCGTCATTTCAGCCGACCCCACACAGATGCGGCAGTTGTTCCAAAACCTTATCGGCAATGCGCTAAAATTTCACAAACCGGGCGAGAAACCGATTGTCCAGGTGCGCTGCGTATCCCATACCGGTTCAGGATCGCAGATCGTTGTCGAGGATGATGGCATAGGCTTCGATGAGCAGCACCTCGAGAGGATCTTCGCCCCATTCCAGAGACTGCACGGCCGCAGCGAATATGAAGGAACCGGAATGGGCCTTGCCATCTGCAAAAAAATAGTCGAGTGGCATGGCGGAAGCATTACGGCCAAAAGTACTCCGAGCAAGGGTTCGTCATTTATAATTACGTTCCCTCTCACAAAAAGCCTGTAATGAAAGGTCTTTTGAATAGTCGATGATGAATGCAAGAATTGTGAGTCTCAGGGAATGGCCCTAGGCGTCACGAGAGATAATGGGGGATGCTGAAGACATGGTCCGGAAATGGTTGACATTTGGGCTGAACGCGGAGCAGGAGGATCGCTTCCGTCAAGCTAACCTTGGCGCGGACATCGCTCTGGCCCGGATCTGCATCGTATTGGTCATCGCGCCCCTGGTGGCCTTCGCGGTTAATGACTACGTCTTCTTTGGTCTATCCTGGCGCTTCTACGCGCTCCAGACGCTGAGGCTCGCGCTTCTGGTCCACACCGTCCTGCTGCTCAAAGGCCTGCGAAAAATCAGGAGCTACCGCACCTATGACCGGGCCGAATTTGCATGGGGCCTCTTCCTTGCGGTCTTCACTGTCGCCATTGCCGCGACGCGGTCTCATGGATTTATTGCCCACACCATCGTCGCGGTTCTTGCTGTGTTCGTTACGGTTCTTGTCATTCCGAATCGGTTCTCCAACCAACTCATTCTGTCCATGATATACACCGCCGGGGAGACCCTGATCATCGCGCCCGGGATTGGGAACTCGCCGCAGGCCGTTACGGCGCTTCTAAGCATGTACATGGCGAATTCCATTGCCATCGCCTGCGGCAGACAGCTCCACTCCTGGCGCAGGCGGGAATTCCTTGCCCGTGAGGAAGAACAGCAGGCCAAGGCGGAGGCTGAGGGGCGGCTTGTCGAACGCAAAAAGGCCGAGGAGGCGCTGCAGGAACACCGCAAATGGCTTAGAATTACACTCTCCAGTATCGGTGACGCAGTGCTCACAACAGACGCTCAAGGTCTGATCACCTTCCTCAACCCGGTAGCTCAATCACTGACCGGTTGGCAATTAGAGGAGGCAGCAGGTCGGCCCGCCGGGATAGTGTTCCGCATAATAAATGAAAAGACTCGCGAACCCGTTGATAATATCGTTGAACGCGTTTTGAACGAAGGCAATATAGTCAACTTGGCCAACCATACCGCACTGATCACCCGTGATGGGCGGGAGATTCCTATCGAGGACAGTGCAGCTCCGATCAGGGATAAAGAAGGTGGAGTTTTAGGTGTGGTGCTTGTCTTCCATGATGTAACTGAGAGGCGGCGCGCCCAGGATGCATTGCGGGAGAGCCAACAGAAGAACGAATTCCTGGCCGATATTATTAAAATCAGCTCTCAGCCTTTCGGGGTGGGGTATCCTGATGGGAGTCTCGGGTTGGTCAATAGCGCGTTTGAGCACCTCACCGGATACAGCAGCGACGAACTTCAATCAATTGATTGGACGATTGCCCTCACTCCTCCTGAATGGCTGCCAATCGAGCGGCAAAAGCTGGAAGAATTACATCTCACCGGCAAGCCTGTGCGGTATGAGAAGGAATATATCAGGAAAGACGGCAGCCGGGCGCCGGTTGAACTGCTGGTCCACCTCGTGATGGATTCGGATGGAGCACCCCAGTATTATTATTCCTTCCTGACTGACATCACCGAGCGCAAGCAGGCCGAGGAGGCTTTGCGGGAGAGTGAGGCCAGGTTTCGCTCTCTATTTGAGAACATGACCGAGGGAGTGGCTCTTCACGAGGTGATTTATGACGAAAGTGGAACCGCCATAGATTACCGTATTTTGACTGCCAATCTCGCCTTTGAAAAACATACCGGCCTTGCCGTGGAAAAATGTCGCGGACAGCTCGCCAGCATACTTTACGGCACAGGGAGCGCGCCCTTCCTGGACGTGTATGAGAAGACCGCCAATTCCGGCGAACCTTATTCTTTCGAAACCTATTTCCCGCCGATGGAGCGGTACTTCCATATCTCGGTCTCGTCACCCAAACTGGGGCGCTTTGTCACTGTTTTTGAAAACATCACCGAGCGCAAGCAGGCGGAAGAGACTCTCAGAACGACAGTGCAGCGCTTCCATAAAATCTTATCCAACATTTTTTCCGGCATTTTGGTTGTAACCGAAGACGATCGAATCGAATTTGCAAATCAACACTTTTGTGACCAGTTTGATATCGCAGGAGCTCCATCAGATTTGATCGGATTGACGGCTAAGGAAATGTTGCAGAAAGTGTTGCCTGCCTATGCTGATCCCGAAGCAAATTCAGCCCGCATCCAACAATTCCTCTCGCAGAGAAATCGTATCGAGGGTGAAGAGGTTATGATGCGTGACGGACGGGTGCTCCTGAGAGATCATATTCCAATTCTGGTTGATGGAAAGCCACGTGGCCGAATGTGGCAACATCGCGACATCACCGAACGCAAGCGGGCGGAAGTCGCCCTGCAAGAGAGCCAAGGCCGCCTTGTAGCTGAACTAGCCGCCATGAAACGCCTGCACCAGATCGGAACGCGGTTTGTACGCAGCGGCGAACTGGGGAAGGTGCTTCAGGAAGTCGTTGATGCTGCCATTGCTATTACCGGCTCCGATATGGGCAACATGCAACTGCTCGATAATTCCGGCGAACTGAAGATTGTTGCTCACCGTGGCTTCGAACAGCCGTTCCTCGACTTTTTCAACTTAGTCCATGAAGGCCAGGCCGCCTGCGGTACGGCCATGAAGGAGCGTCAGCGCGTTATCGTAGAAGATATAGCTGAAAGTGCGGTCTTTACCGGCTCCCCCACACGGGAAGTCGTTCTGGCGTCAGGAGCGCGGGCTGTCCAGTCAACACCGCTTTTCAGCCGCTCGGGATATCTCTTGGGGATGCTGTCGACGCATTACACGACTCAGCGACGCCCGGATGAACGAGACCTGTTGTTAATTGACATGCTGGGTCAACAGATCTGTGACATGCTTGAGCGCATGCGTATGGAAGAAGGTTTACGCAAATCACGTGACGAACTTGAGTTGCGTGTGCGTGAGCGTACCTCTGAACTCATAAGCGCCAACGAGGAGTTGCAAAAGCAGGCTGCACTTCTCAATTTGTCCCGCGATGCTATTTTTGTCCGGGGTTTTGATCATATTGTGAAATTCTGGAATGACGGCGCAGTGAAATTGTACGGGATCAGCAGAGAAGAGGCGCTCGGCAAAGTTACTCAAGACCTTTTGCGCACCGGGTTTCCAGAGCCTGTTGAGCAGATTGTGGACCATGTGCTCCAATCCGGATGGTGGGAGGGAGAACTGCGGCAAACTGCCTCCACCGGGGAAGAAATACTCGTCGAGAGCCGTTGGGCCTTACAACGTGGAACAGATGGCGAGCCTTTGGGATTTCTTGAGATCAACCGTGATATTACGGCCAAAAAGCTGGCGGAAGAAGCCCTGAGATCAAATATGGCAAGACTGGAAGTGGTGAATGCGGAGCTTCAGGAGTTTGCTTTTATCGCCGCTCACGATCTCCAGGAGCCCCTGCGCAAGATACAGACTTTCTGTGACATGGCCCAAAAAAGATGCGTCCCGGCATTGGACAATACCAGCCGGGACTACCTGGTCCGGGTCGTCAATTCGGCGAGTCGCATGCGGCGACTATTGCGCGATTTGCTCGAATTCTCCAGGGTGGCTGCGAGACCCGGCCCACCAAACAAAATAGATCTCGTCAAAATAGTGCGGGAGGCCGCGGATGTCTTCGAAGCATCAGTCAGAGAAACAGGTTGTAAGATCGAGATCGAAAACATGCCCGCAATTGAAGCTGATGAAACTCAGATGTTACGGCTCTTCCAGAACCTGATTGGCAACGCGCTGAAGTTCCGTGGCGCCGAGACCCCTCACATCAAGATTTATGGCAGGCTGGACAGCAAGAGGATGTGTGAGATTTTTGTAAAAGACAACGGCATAGGGTTTGACCCGCAGTATGCCGAACTTATTTTCAAGCCTTTCCAGAGATTGCATGGCCGCAGCGAATATGATGGAACCGGGATGGGTCTTGCCATATGCCGTAAGATCGTTGAGCGCCACGGAGGAAGCATCAGGGTTCAGAGCGAGCCGGGGAAAGGCTCGACATTCATGATTCGCCTGCCCGCAAAACAAACCAGGCTGGAGACTATCATTGCCGGACAGCAATCATAAGACAGTTTTGATGGCCGACGACGATGCAGAAGACTGCATGCTCGCTACTGAAGCCTTTGCCCAAAGTGGCGCCGATGCCGCTTTCTCATGCGTCGAAGATGGGGTGGAACTTATGAAGTATCTGTCGGAACGCTCCCGTTCCAGCCCGGGAGGACTGCCCAATCTGATCTTACTCGACCGCAATATGCCTCGCAAGGATGGCGGCAAAGCACTCATTGAAATCAAAACCGATCCCGCTCTGCGGCATATTCCAGTAGTCATTCTAACCACATCCGAAAGGGAAAAGGATATCGCTTTCAGCATGGAAACAGGGGCGGAATCATTTATCACTAAACCGGCGACTTTCGATGAATGGGTCGAAATGATGAGATCCCTGGCCGAGAGGTGGCTAAGGTAGCCGGATAAAGGACGTATAATTTTAATTGACCGGACGTCATAATAAATGGAGGTTGACGATGCAAACCAAACTTACTTTGCGTCTCGAGGATGCGCTTATTCGGAAGGCAAAGAAGTTTTCCAAAAGAACCGGCAAATCGGTCTCGATGATCGTGGCGGATTACTTCGAGAAACTCGATGCGCCTCCATCCGAAGAGATCGAAGGCATCACCCCGAAGGTGGCGACTATCAGAGGCCTTCTTAAGAGAACCGGCTCCGAGGAAGAAGATTACTACCGCCATATCGAGGAGAAGTATCTTAATTGATTTATTGAAAAATTGGTGAGCTTCTTGCAAAACCTTATTGGAGGTAGGACAATCTGTAGGGTGGGCACAGTTTTTCCGTGCCCACTCTTTTTCTTGCTCCGGAAAGCGCTTTGGTGGGCACGATGAAGCTGTGCCCACCCTGATACGGCTCAGTTTTTAGCCCCTTTGAGCGTCATCTTGGGACTTTTGCAAGAGGCTCTGGTGAATTTGGTTTTATTCCCAGAAATCCTCAATTCGGAATTCCTCAATGCTTACATCTTTTTGCCGTTTCTAATGCCGCTTCTGGTTGCCGTTTTGCAGGGCCAAATCGCCGTGTGGTATATTGTTAATGCGAATTGAGGGACCAAAAGGATTCAGGGATTGAGCAATTTTGGAATCAAGGAATTTGAGAATTGAAAGGTTCAATGAATCAAGCTGTTGTCGGATCAACCCCTGTATTTACAGGGAATAAACTCGTTATGGCAAGGCAGGAGCTTATGATATAAACGTCTTGGTGACGACAGGGTGATATGGACCACCCGGATTGACTACCGGACAATTTTCTCGCTGGGCTTCCCGGTTTTCGCGGGGCGAACTCCACAGCCCTCCCACCCACGACGTGGAGGTTTTAATGCGGCGGTTTTTTCTATTCACATTCCCTGTCATTGTTTTAATTTTTTTTAGTCTGCGGACAGTGTGCTCTCAGGAGCTAAAGGAAAACACTCAAGTCGAGGCGCCGGTTCAGCCGTCTGCTCAGGTAAATGACCCATGCGCCGAATGTCACACCCGCATCACTCCCGGCATTGTGGTGGACTGGCAATTGAGCAAGCACAGCGCAAATGATGTAGGCTGCGCCAAGTGCCACGGCGACCGGCACAATTCCATGACTGATGCAGCTAACGCCGGGGTTGCCGGTCTGGAGGTCTGCGCAAAGTGTCATGCCACCCAGGTCGAGCAGTTCAGCAAGGGAAAGCATGCTCTTGCCTGGGGCGCAATGAAAGCCATGCCGACCCTTCACTGGCAGCCAATGGCTCAGGTGGATGGGCTGAAGGGGTGCGGCGCCTGCCATCGCGTTGGCCTCAAGACTGAAGGGGAGGTAAAAGGTTTGATGGAGAAGGGGTCGGGCTTTGGGGCGAGTTCGTGCGACGTTTGCCATACGAGGCATTTGTTCTCTGTCGATGAAGCCAGGTCTCCGCAGGTGTGCAGAACCTGCCATACGGGAGTGGAATCTCCTCAGTGGGAGATGTACTCATCATCGCACCACGGGGAGCGGTTTTTGCTCAAACAGAGCAGGATGCTCCCGGAAGACGCAGCGGCCCCCACCTGCCAGAGCTGTCATATACAGGAGGGAGACCATGCGAACATGACAGCCTGGGGATATCTGGCTTTGCGCCTGCCATATCCTGAGGATGCGCAGTGGGCAAGGGACCGAGTGGCTATACTGCAGGCCCTCGGAGTTTTTGACCCTGCGGGGAAGACTACTCCCAGACTGGCTGTTTTTGAGACCTACAAATTTTTCAATTTTAAGGAAGAGGATTGGCAGGCTGAACGGGAAAAAGCTCTCAAGACCTGCAATGACTGTCATTCGGTTAATTTCGCGAGGGCTGAACTGGACAAGGGCGATCAGATGATCCGGGAGGCCGACGCATTGATGGCCGAAGGGATACGCATAGTCGCCGCCCTTTATCGGGATGGGTTGCTTAAAAAGCCTGAAAGCTACTCTTATGCTTTCCCCGATCTTCTGAGCCTGCATAACGCGCCGACGGTCATCGAGCAAAAGCTCTTCTCGATGTTTCATGAATACAGGACGAGAACATTCCAGGGGGCGTTTCACTGCAGTCCGGATTATTCCTTCTGGCGTGGGTGGGCCCCAATGCAGAGCCACCTCATCGAAATCAAGGAACGGGCGGCCGAAATAAGGGCCACGGGTGGAAAAGCAGGAGAGCATCCTGCCAAAGCTGCAAAGTGATATCTTGTTTTCGTCCGTAAAGGGCTTGATGAAGATTATTTGCGATTTCAAAGCAAATCTGCACAAAGCGATAAACCGGCGGATGCTCAGCGCATGGAGTCCCGCAGGTATTCAAGTTCCTCCGGGGGCCGGAACTCGATCTGAGTTCTCGGAAGGCCCTCCGGCGCTCCTTAAGGCTGCTTCCAGGCTGTATGAAAGGGTGCTCCAAAAAGATCAGGCAAGACGCCGAAAAAAACGGGTCAGGCTGCCGGCGCCGGTGATCAGCATTGGGAATCTCTCCACCGGAGGGACCGGCAAGACGCCGGTTACGATATGGATGTGCGAGTTTCTGGTCAAAATGGGGCTTCACCCTGCTGTTTTGACCAGGGGATACGGAAGAAGAGGGAACAGCTCCGGGCCCGTACCCCTTTTGGGTGACCCTGCGGAACTCTCCGATCTTTTCGGCGACGAACCTGTCATGATATCGGAGCGCCTGCCATCGACGCCTGTCTGGGTTGGAAGTGACCGGGCCGCTTCGGGTAAGGCGGCCCTGGCTCGCAGCGCAGTGAATGTCTTTGTGCTCGATGATGGTTTTCAGCACCTTGAGCTCGACCGCGACCTGGATATCGTTCTGCTCGACTGCCGCAGCCCTTTCGGAAACGGGTTTGTCCTGCCCGCCGGCCCGCTCCGGGAACCCTGTTCGAACCTTAAAAGGGCTGACGCCTTTGTGATTACCCACTTAGACAGTGATGCCGATGCTGCGCCGCTAAAAGATAAGCTCGAAGGTCTTTTTCCCGGCATGCCGGTTTTTGCCTGCCGGCACAAGGCGAGAGGAATCAGCCTTACAAAAGGCGAACCGGTCTTTGATCTAAATGCGCTTTGCGGCCGCAGGGCTGTTGTATTCGCCGGGATTGCCGGGCCCGAGGGTTTCTTTAGGGACATGCGAGAGGCCGGGATAAGGATTTGCGAATCATTTGGCTTTCCGGACCATCACAGATACACGGCCGGTGATTTTTCGAGGATTTTTCACGCCGCTTCCGAACATGGCGCCGAAGTGATTATCACTACGGCAAAGGATGCCGTCCGCATACCGCTTCGTTACAGGGATTCGCTCTGCGTGGCCGAAGTCGGGATCGATTTTGGACCCGACCATGAAAGTTTCTGTAGCCTGATGGGGACCAGGCTCGGTAGGAGCACCGATAAACGGAAGCCGGAAATCGGAAATCGGAAATAGAAACAGGCTCTCCGACGTCCGATATCCGACTTATGTGAGGGACCTGCTATTTTTTCTCTATGGGATACTTGCTTTCAAGCCATTCCTTCCATCCACCCTTGAGCACTTCGACTTTCTTGAAGCCTGCGCTTGCGAGTTGTTGCGCCACACGGGCGCTGGTAGCCTCGTTGTGTCAGTCGCAGTATAAAACGATCGTCTTGTCCTTCGGGTAATCCGCCATCCATTTAGCGACTTCGGCAGGCGACTCCCGCCGCGCGCCCTGTATTTTCGACTGGGAGGAATTCCATTCGCCTGGCACTCGAACGTCGATCACGATCACATCCGGTTTAGTGAGTTCTCCTTTCAGTTGATCCTTGCTGATAACGGTAACTGCTTCAGCTCCGGCGAAAGATGCTGTAAACATCAAAATAAGGCACGCCAGAAGCCACAATGTGAATTTGGAGCGGGTCATACCAATCTCCTTCTGAAAAGGTTTAGAAAGACTGGAGCTAGTTTGCCTAGAAAATAGTTACCAATGAACAATAGTCAAAGGTGACAGCCGGGTTGTTTTAGGGCGAATAGGCGCGCCGACAGCCTTTCAATAGTCGAGAAGATGTTTATTTAAGGGAGAAGAAAAAATGAAAGAGAGCTTCGTTGATTGAAATTGACGGCGCAGAAAAATCCGGCAGCGGTACGCTGGTCAGATCTGCAGTGGCGCTCTGCTCGCTTACAGGCCAACCGATGCATATGGTTCGGATAAGGCAGAAGCGGGAAAAGCAGGGCCTTCGGCCCCAGCACCTTCTTGCCGTCAAGGCGTGTGCTCAGCTTTCGTACGGGCGGTTGGAAGGGGCCGAGGTCGGGTCCAGAGAGATCGCTTATTATCCAGGGAGGAGCATAAACTCAGGTGTTTTGGGATGGGATATAGGAACAGCCGGTTCAGCCACTATGATGGCCTTTACTCTGATTCCACTCGCTCTTTTTGCGGAGTCTCGGAGCAGTTTTACGATAAGGGGCGGCCTGTTTCAGGATCATGCGCCAACGGCGTTTCACATGGAGAAAGTCCTGGCGCCGCTTCTGGGGCAGATGGGCGCCAGGGTAAGCATAAAGACGCTCCGCCCCGGATACACGCCAAAGGGAAATGGGGAACTGCATGTTTCAGTCGAACCGGCTAAGGCGCCTCTGAAAGCTTTTGCAAAGACCGAAAGAGGAGAAATCCTCAGGATTCAAGGCATATCGCTGGCCTCTCATCTGGCGAAACAGTCGGTTGCGCAGCGCATGGCTGAGAGGAGCCGCGAACTTCTCGCGCAAAAAGGCTATAGTCCCTGCCTCGACATTATCGAGGATGCCTCTGCTGTCCAAAGCGGCGCGGCTCTGCTCCTTTGGGCCGAAAGCACAGGCGGCTGCCTGCTTGGCTTCGACAGGGCGGGAAAGCGCGGCCGCAGTTCGGAGTCAATTGCGCAGAGCGTAGTGGAAGCCCTTTTGTCGGATATCTCAACCGGGGCCACTGTGGACAGGTTTGCCGCCGACCAGTTGATTTTGTTCGCGGCCCTTGCAAGCGGACAAAGCCGTTATATCGTTCCGTGCATGACAGATCACATAGAATCCAACTTATGGCTGGTTGAGAAAATCCTGGGGGCCGGGACGAAAGTTAGAGAAAATGTGATTTCCATTGACGGGATCGGATTTTTGAGAAAATAATCCTGGGTGAAGTGAGCGGTTAGCGCCTTTTTCAGGTCTCAACTGAAGGGAGTCAGCGATGTTGCGCCGTATAAAGATTCGGGGAATCTACAGTACAGCGCTTACCAAACTCGCACTCGATGCCGGGTTCCAGGTCGTCGATCCTTCCGAAAGAATCAGAGAACGAATCCATATGACATTTCCCACTCATGGGCAGTATGAAATCCTGATACAGGACAGGGAGGACCGTCAGGGGATCGAGGTCAAAGGGGAAGCCGATCATGTATGCGAGCTGCTGATACATATGCAGGAATCCCTTTTGGACGCGATCATAGTTGGTTTTCTCCCGACCGATGACAGCGAACCGTTGGCCATTGCAAATCTGGAGCTGCCGGGAGGGGCCAAGGAGAAACTGGACCGGGTCAGATCGAGCGTGGTCCCGACTCTTAGGAATCACCACCGGCTAAAGATAATAAACCCGGACCTGCTCGAATCGGCGGAACTGGAATTTTGCAGGCATCCCGAAGAGGGAATTGGCCTGGAAAAGAGGGTCCTCAGGGAAGCAATTTTGGACCCGTTAATCAAGGAAGGCACGATCAGGCTTGAGCACATAAGGCCATCGGGCAAACCGATGCATCCGAGGTTTGGGATTCTTCAATCCGTGCGCGCTAACAGGGTGGTTTTTAAACGCGAATTCTCGGAGGGTCGCTATGACGGGTTGGATCTGCCAATCCGGAAGGGCGACTACTGCCTGACCGAAGTCAGGGAAGGCGCATGGTATATCAGACACAGCTATTTCTCGAGAGGACATCAGCGTATAGGCGAATACTTCAACATAAATACCCCAACGGAGCTCTACCCCTATGGGGCAAGGTATGTTGACCTCGAAGTTGACGTTATCCAAAGAGCGGGTGAAAACGCGTTCCCAATAGATCAGGAAAAGCTCGAGGTGCTTGCTCGGAAGGGTTGCATCGCAAAGGGCCTCCAGAATAAGGCGCTTATGGTCTCCAAACAATTGCTTGGGCGCCTCAATCGTGGAAAGGCAAGGAGTTTACCGGAGTTAGAATGAAAATTAAAACAGCTTGGGCGATTCAATCCCTCTTTTTATGTTTACTCCTCAACATGGCCTTTGCGGCGGTCATATTCTTTATGGCGGACAGAATCGTGGAGGCTTTGAATGAATGGGTTTCGCCTTTAACCGGACCAGGCGCGCCTGCCGTGCCGGACGATCTGCGCATGGCGCTTGGCAGTTTCGGGAATTTTTTAGCTCAGGTGCGAGAATACCTGATGGCCGTGCTTGCCGCCCTCGCCTCGGCGTTTACGTTGCTTCTATGGTTTTTTCTTTTTCTCGCCGGAGGCAGGCAAATCAGGAGGGCAGGGGAGTGGGCCGGGTTATCCAGTGAGAATGAGAAAACCGCAGGATCGAAGGGGGAGGGGGAAGAGGCGCATTGAATTCGAAAATCCAAGGGGCAAAGGTTTTCAGGTTCCGGGTACTGCGCCCCTTCCCGATAAGGTATTCTCTAATAAGCTATTACAACTGAATCTGATGACGTGATCGTGTCGAGCCTGTTACTTTTTCGCGAAATTGCTCCGTAGACAGCCTGACCTCAAACAAAGCGGTAAATCCAGACAAATAATCAGGCGGCCTTCTTTCGCTGGTCCTTTTTGGCGTCGGCCTGTTCGAGATCGGAGCGGCCGGGAATTTTCTGGTAGATTTGCCATGTTTCATCGAAGGCGCGCTCATAGGAGCGATTTTCCATATTGAGCCGGGCGGCTTTACCCATCTCCTTTAGCCTTGCGCGGTCAGCGAGGAGAAACTTAAGGGCCTGAAGCAGGGCTTCGGGGTCTCCAACCGGGACGACCTGGCCTGTTTTATGCGGAATCATGTTTTCCTGCGGCCCTCCGGAATCGGTAACGATCACAGGCAACCCGGACGCCTGGGCCTCAAGCACCACGTTACCGAATGTGTCAGTTGCGCTTGGAAATGCAAAGAGATCGCAGCTTGCATAAATTGTGGCGAGTTCCTCCCCGTCGCGGTAACCGGTGAATATACAGGGCGCGCCTGCGAGCAGTTCCTTGAGTTCTTTGATGTATGGTCCGTCGCCCACGAAAATCAGTTCGGCATCCCAGAGGGTTTGCGTGAGGTTCCTGAACGCCTGGGCAAGAACGTGGAGGTCTTTTTCTTTTGATATCCTGCCCACATATAGAATCTTGGGACCATCTCCCGCATTAAATTGTTCTTTGAGGAAGTTGACATTGCGCTTGGAGGGGTGGAATCTTGCCGCGTCAACTCCCCTGGGAAACAGGCAGATCTTTTTTGGGTCTATTCCTTTTCCGATCAATTCGCGCTCGGTGCTTGTGGACGGAACGAGAATCAGATTCAACTGGTCGTAAAACCAGGTCGTATATTTCCAGACCAGTTCTTCGATTGCGTAGTCTCCAGTAAGGATATGCGCATACTGTGGAATGGCGGTGTGGTAAGTCCCGCTTAACGGAATTTTCATTATTCTCGCGACGGCCAGCGCGGCAAGGCCCAGAGGTCCGGGTGTGGCCACGTGAATTTGAGTGAAACCCTGCTCATAGCAATAATTGAGGATCTCGAGCAGCGGGGGCAGGAACATTTTTTGTTCGGGATACTCCGAAAACCCGTAAACGCCAATTGGGTTGAAATTCATCTGACCCTTCATTGTGGGTCGAGTTTGAGAGTCACAGGTAATCACGGTCAGATCTTTGCCGGTTTTTCCGGCCAGCTCGAGTTGATGCTGAATGGTCAGCGCAACGCCGTTGATTTCATGGAAAGTATCTGTGAAATAAACGATTTTCGCCGGTGTTTCGTTGCCTGTGACACCCCTGATTCCGAAGTGCTCCTTGGCGGCTGAGCTGAAATGGCGGTCTCTTGAAAAAACAGTGAACGTTACAAAGTAGGGCGCCAGCACCGTATAAGCTGCCCCGGCAGAGCCGAGCGACTGGAACATATTGAAGAAATGGGCCCCGGAGAGGCTGCTGAGCAGAGAATCCCAGAAATGAAGCAGGACCTTGTTGGACACCTGGTTCACAAAGCTGAACCAACGCTCTGCGCGGTTTTCAGTTTTGCCGTTGCCGTTGCTGGCTATCTCCATAAGGTCGGGATCATCCATGAGAAGCTTGTGAGCTTCGGAACGCAGGAGGTCTTGAATTTTGGATCCTTCCTGTTGTTTGGAACCTTTGCGCTTTCTCCAGGAGTAGATCAACCTGGTGACCAACCGTTCATCCGATTCAGGGTCCGCCTGAAGGCAGCGGTTCAGAAAACGCAATACCAGGTCCTTATTGACGTCACTTTCGAAGTTTAGTTTTCGCTTATAGTACTGGTAGGCAATACCGTAGATGTTGTGAGACATGACGCCTGGGGTCGATCCCTTGCCCACCGGTATGGTTCGTGCCGTATCGATCCCATGGAGGAACTCTTTTAAGCTGCGGGCGCCTTTAACCACCGTATGCTGGCGGGCTACGTTAAGAGAACTGTGGTCGTCAGAGCCGCCTGTCAAACTCTTGCGCCAAGGTTCTGCGGAAACCGGAACAATCCCGTGCTTATCGATCAGGTTGTTTAGAATTTCCGGGGTTAGATTCTCCAGAATCTGTCTTATTGAGTAGTTCTGATAGTCGTCCCGGGCTCCATTGAGTTCGAAGTTCTTGAAGAGCAGGAGGAATTTTTCAAAATGCTTGATCGTGAGTTTGTCATTTACCGAGTAAAGCGGGTGAGCGAGGACGTGAACAATGCCTGTTTGGGCAAGGTAGTCGACGAGGTCGAATATGTTTTCGCGCACCTTCTGGATTTCGCGGTGAATTGCATCATTTATGTCATAAACCAGGACATGGGCTTTGCACCCGTCATCGGGAAAGTACGTTGTAACCTCTTCGCTTATGAATGTGCCGGGCAAGTGTGCGATCTCGGCGCTGCCGGAGATGTTATTATGATCTGTTATAGTGACCAGATCCATTCCTTTCTGCCTGGCGATTCGGTAGACTTCGGCCGGTTCGGTGAAGCACTCCGGGCAGCCAAGCTTTTGGAGAATCCACTGCGAAGGGCGAACTGAATATTTGGAATGAACGTGCAAATCGATCTTCATGCTCTCTCCCTCTATCCTTTCCGGTTATCATTCGATTAGAACGGTCTGACCGGCTTTGACCTTTTCCCCCGCGCAAACTTTGATGGTCATTCCTTCCAGGGGAGTAATCACAAGGTCTACCTGGGACCCTATGCGGATCATGCCGAAAATCTCTCCCGCGTTTACCTGACAGCCCTCGCCCACATATACGTCTGTGCCGTTGACAGTTCTTGCGGCGATCTGGACAACGTAGCAGGCGAGTTCTTTGCCCCGGTATTCACCTTCGATTTTCGTAACGGTCCTTTCGTTGCCGATTATATGCGTGCTGTTCCTATAGAGCGGAGGCCGCTTGAAAAGCGTTCGAAGGTGCATGGATAACATGCAGACGTTCCCAACTGATGCGGGATGGCGATGAATGAATCCAATTTTTCCGGAAACAGGAATGCGGTTGTAGTGAACGTTGAAGGGACTCATGAATATCCCTATCAGAATTTTAGGACGGGCTATGTCCTCTTTAGTGATATCGTTGAGAGTGGCTTTGACGCCCCGCTTGATATTGATCACGCTCTCCTGCGGCTTCATCCGGCTTACATATACCACCGTGCCGTCAGCAGGGCTGAGTATGCCGGTTCCTTCAGGAGGAATGATTCGTTGAGGATTGCGAAAAAACCAGACATGACGCCAAAACAGATAAAGGGAGGCGCAAAGAACGACAAAGGCGAGTAGTATGAGCATCGGAAACACTACTGTTTTGCATACCTCCATACTTTGTCTTGAAGAATGTGCACGAGCGCCATTCCCGATGAAAATGGGAAATTGGTTATTTCGAAAAACTCTTTATCCTTTCTGATGATTTTCAGCCATTTCTTGACGCCTGCATGTCCGATGATTTCCCGCACATAGATGTTGGAATCGTGGAGGAGTATGTAGGAATTCTTGTGGACATGTTCGAGCGTGTTCAGAAAATCATTTCTTACGTTCTCATAGGCGTGGCTGCCGTCGATAAAAGCAATATCAATCCGGGGCAACCCAAGGGCTTTGAAGGACGAGAAAAACTGATCCGACCTTAATTTGTAATGGGTGACTATGTCCTCGACCCCGAACTGCTTGAAATGCGCCTGGACTCTCAGAGGCTCGCTCCATTTGTCCTTTCCCCCGATAGTCTTGAACGGGCCGTTTTTGACCAGGGAGTAAGAGGGGTCGACGAAGGTAAGCATCCCACCTCCGTTGTCCTTTATTCCCAGAGCAAAGCACACCACACTGAAACCAAACCCGGAGCCGATAACCAAGAGATGCTTCGGTCTGAGCGCCCTGGCCAGACCATAGTAGAGAAAGCCAAACCCTAGATTGAGATTATCCGGTTTTTCGTTGTGACCCAGTGGTTTGGCGCTCTGGAGAATGTCTTTCAAAAGAGCGGTATTCAGGCTGAAGTTGTCCAATTTGTCCCCCCCTCAAAATAGGTTTGCGATTTTGCTCCCTCCAAGCAAATTCCGGTGACTTTACTTGAACAAGTTTTTCAATTTGATGTCGGAAAAATGATTTTTACGTTACGAAGAATACGATGCAGCCAGGCATATCGACCTTATCGATTTCCCGGAGATTTGGACGTGAACATTGATGCTGCGCGGGTTGCGCCGATACTGGAGAACGTCGGCCTCAGCGCCTGCGTTTTGGTCTAATCAGGCTGTCTGCTCTAATCTCTTGAGTGCACACTCCGCTCTCGCAGAAGCGATCTCACGAGAAATATCGATAACGCGCCAGAAACACGAGGGCCGCCAAAGAGGGCCATCTCCGGTTCCGCGCGGCGCAGAACCGCCTTACATTTTTTGCGCCGACACACCCCTTTCGCAGTAATGAGGCGTTACTTGCGGCCCTGCGCGGCGCGGGGCTGCGGTGTGTTCTCTGCGCCTGGTTTGGCGTCTTAGTTCAGGACTGCGGTGAACTCGCAATTGAGCGGGTGCCGGGTGCTTCAATGAGATTTCGATTTCAATTCACGCCATCTTTGGGCAACGGCGTCAAATATCGCTGCCCGGTCGTCGTCTCCCTCGATTTCGAATTTATTTCTGACCTGGATGCAACTTTTCCCAGGCTCGGCGCCCAACGCCGCAGACAGCTTCAGGAGTTGCTCCAGCGAAAGGTTTGGAATATCGAGTTCGATGAAGATGAGGTTTTGGTCCTGACCTGCCAGGCGGGAAGCCTCTTCAATCGAAAGATCGAGCCTGAACCCTCGATAAGATTGCTCACTATATTTCCCGAGCGGCATTTTCAGCTCTTTGGCGGCGCTAATAGCGTCGTATCCCCTGATAATCATGCGTTCCTCCACTAAAATTCTATTGTTTGACTATACGATAATCATCGATTTCGAATGAGCCTGCGAGTCTTGTTTCTTTAAAAACCTCCCGAATGCAGTGCCCTTGGGAAAAAATTTTAATCAGGCGCTGCCGTTACAGGCTGCCGGCAAGAGCAGATGTGTTGAAGGATGCGCCAGCCAGCAGCGCCGGAAGATTCCCGGTGTTGAAGTCGATCACGTCCAGACTCGAGCGCAGGTGCGAGGCGTCGGTCTTATTCACATGGCATCCAAGAGCGAAACGGGAGCTTATTACGTCAGCGACGTAAACCAGGTGCGCAGACACCGGTTCCCGCCGGCTTTATCCGGTTCGTGATGATGGAGTATCGTTTCGCTTAAGAACCCCGGCATCCCCCAGCGACAGGCAAGCAGGCATCCGGCCTCAGTATGAGCTATGCCGAACAATGTCTTCTCAGCGGCCGCCATGGTTTCATGGTGTTTCTATGGCATGAGATATAAATCGGTCAAAACGGAGGTTTCTTCACTACATTTAGGGCCGAATACGGGGGTATGTATTGGAGAGCAACAGGGACAGGCAAGCCTGGAAATCAGTTCAGGAACACATCACGGTAATAATCAAAATGTTCCGTTACTGAGCCGGCCCCGCGGATTACCGCTCGAAGCGGGTCTTCGGATTTTTCCACCTCGATTCCAACAGCCTGGTGAATCAACGCTCGGAGCCCTTTGAGCAGGGAACCACCGCCGGCCAGCCAAATGCCGTTTTCGGCTATATCCGAGGCGAGGTCTGGCGAGGCTTTTTCCAGAACGCGCCGAATGGCTTCAACTATTGCCCGTGTCGGCCCCCTTGTGGCCAACCTGATATCGGCATCGGTTACGGAGATGATTTTGGGCAAGCCGCTGACGAGGTCTTTTCCCCGGAGCTTTATCTCGAGTGTTTTCTTGAGGGGCACTGCGGAACCTATCTTCATCTTGAGCACCTCGGCCATCATTTCGCTAATGCCCAAACCGTATTGCTGCCGGATAAACTGGCAAATGGCTTCGTTGGCCTCATCGCCCGCCACCCGCAGCGACTCGCTGCAGGCGACTGCGAATTGGGAAATAATGGCCACTTCGGTTGTCCCCCCGCCGATGTCAACGATCATTTGTCCGGTGGGCTGATCGATAGGAAGACCCGTGCCGATTGCGGCGGCCATCGGCTCCTCGATAAGGAACACCTTGCCTGCGCCCGCGATCTGGGCGGCTTCTATTACCGCACGCTTCTCAACCGAGGTGATCCCGGCCGGGACGGCCACAACCAACTTGGGTCTGGACAGGGGGAACCGCCTGAATACTTTTCCAAGAAATGTCCGGACCATGAAAGAGGCCGTTTCAAAATCATAAATGACCCCGTCGCGCATCGGTCTGGTTACGGTCGTTCCCCTGGTGTTACGGCCGGCCAGGTTCTTGGCCTCCCGTCCGATGGCGATTACCTCGCCGGAGTCTTTTTCGATAGCGACCATAGATGGTTCATCCAGAACGACGCCTTTGCCTTTGACATATATGAGGGTATTGGCGGTGCCAAGGTCCATCGCCATATCTTTGGACAGGAAATCCATAATCCGGCCGAACATATCCCGGTCTCCTTTCGCTCCATTTTTCGAAAATCGTGTGTCGTCGCGCTCGACAACGGGCACAAGATAGGCGAAGTATATATCAAAAGAGCGGTTCTCTTTGCAAAAAATACTTTCTGAACCAAAATTAACCCTTGTGCCGGGTTTTAGATAGAAAGTTGAATGATTTGGGTTGACAAATAGCTTCTATATCTCCATAGATACACATGTTTCGGTCATGTGGAATAGCTGGATGGGCGAGGATCTCAGAGGTCCGGTTATTAAATGGTTCCCCAGTCCCGTTCCCGAAATCGGGAAAAACGAACAGGAGAGAATTCGATGCAGCGCAAAAGGCAATTCCTGTGCGTTCTCCTTCTTTTTTCTCTTTGCTTGCTTATTCCGCATATCTCACAGGCTGCGGTAAATCGGCATGTCAATGCCCGTTCGGCTATCTTGCTGGATATGGAAAGCGGCAGAGTTCTTTTCGAGCAAAATGCCGACTATCTTATCGCCCCTGCGTCAATTACCAAGATTCTGACTCTCTATCTGGTTTTCGAAGCTATAAAGCAAGGTCATGTCAGCCTTTCCGACAAAGTCGAGGTCAGCACGCGGGCCGCATCTGCGGGTGGTTCCCGAATGGGCCTGAAGGCAGGCGCGCGAGTCCCTATGGGGGAAATCATCAAAGGAATGGCCGTTGTTTCAGGTAACGACGCCTGTGTCGCAGCGGCGGAGCACATCAGCGGAAGCGTGGAACGATTCGTTGTAAAGATGAACGCCAAAGCTCGTGAATTGGGAATGACCAGGTCCCACTTCATGACGCCCAACGGACTCCCTGCCGAGGGACAGGTCACAACGGCGCACGATATTGCAAGGCTCTCCGTAGCCTATATTCACCGCTTTCCTGAATCGTTGACTATTCATTCGATGCAGTCATACGCCTACGGTAGACGCGCGCATCATAACGCCAACAGGCTTCTGGGGAAGTGTCCGGGAGTGGACGGCCTGAAGACCGGCTTTGTCTGCGCATCGGGCTATAATATATCAGCGACCGCAAGGCGGAGTAATACGAGGATACTTGCTGTTGTGATGGGAGCGCATAATCCCTGGATCCGGTGTTCTGAAGCTGAGAGGCTGATAGAAGAGGGGTTTCGTGAAACCGGCGCCCCTTACAATGATCTTAAAACCGTTGCGCCCACAACGACCGCGAAGCGAAAGGCGGTAAGCGCGGGAAGGCGCCGCTGGGCCGGCGGGGTTCAAAGAGCGCCGGCTGGAAAAGCCGGAAAAAGAGGCCGTCTGGCGGCAAGGGGCCGGACAAAGCTATCGGCGTCAAAAAAGCTGGCTTTAAATGACAAGAAAAAAATAAATAAAACAGCTAAAAAATTTAGGGCCAGAAATGGCAAAACTCCTTCCCGGCACGCTTCAGGGAAGAACAAACCAGCGGGGGCTGTCTCAGGCAAAAAGTCCTCCGGAGTAAAATCTGCCGCAGCCACAGCCAAAACAGGCCGCAATAGCAGGGTAAAATCAGCCAAATACAATAGAGAGGAAGCAAAAACGGCTGCGAAAAAGAAAAATAATAAAGCCGTTCCTCATGCCCACGCTCTGAAAAAAAGGGCAAATGGATAGATCTTTTGATTCCATCCTCGAGTGCCGGGGTGAACCCTTACAAATACTCTGTGCACTGTCATGACATCTCGTCGCTGTTTTTGCCGCAGGATGATATAATGCCCGGATTGAAGGGAAAAGTGCGGCAAGAACTACTTTAATCTTGAGCAGAGTCAATGAGCGTGGGCGATAAAACCCCATGGTTGGGGATATGAACCCCGGTCTTTTGTGAGCTATTGTGCTTTCGTTTTCGATAACTGCCAGGAGAGCAAAATGGGTTCTTTTGAGTATAGAGTCACCATCCACCCGGCCGAAGCTTTCAGGGAGATGATTTTGTTTTGTTCCCGCGAGGGGAGTTGCAACGTGGAGATGGTCGCTTCCGAACAGATAAGGAAAATGGAAAACTTGTTAAACGAAGAGGGCCTGCAGGGTTGGGAACTGGTCCAAGCGAGTTTCGGAAAGGAGGGCGTGCTCGTTTTCTGGAAAAGACAGATGCACTGATTTGTGCGCTTCGCTTGATGTTGTGCGAGACGTTGCCGGACTTGGTGAGATGGTCTCAGTCGCGTGCTCGGTTAACCCAGTGGAATGCGAGGACGAAAAAAACGGCGCCAAGCAAAGCGAGCAGCATATAGGATGAAAAATCGGGTGGATCGCCGAATGCAGCGGCTCGAATCGCTTTAGAGGCATGGGTCAGCGGCAAAAAATGCAGGATGTGCTGCACCCATCCGGGCATTGTGTCCACGGGGAAGAAAGTCCCGCCCAGAAAAGCCATTGGAGTGATGAAGAAATTGGTGAGGAGGGCCTGGTCGGAATGCGATTTTACGAGCATCGCCAACCCAACGGCCAGTGATGCAAAAACGAAGCTGTTCAGCCCCACCGCGAGCCAGAAATAAAAGTTGTAAGACAGAACCACCCCGGACAGGACCGCGATCGACAGGATCAGGACGGTCGAAAAAAGCGCCCTGGTGATTCCCGCCAGCACCTCTCCTGTGACGTAAGATATATTGCTGATTGGCGCAGCCTGAAATTCCTCGAATATGCGCCAATAGAAACGCGCAATGTTTATCTCGCTTGCTATTGCGAAAGCCTGGATCATGCTGTTCATCGCCACAAGCCCCGGGATCAGGAATTCCAGGTAGGAATGCCCGCCCACCCTTACGCCGCGCCCCATCCCGAATCCGAAAGCGAACAGATAGAGCAGAGGGCTCACCGACATGGCAGCCAACTGCCTGAAAAATCTTTTGCGCAGGATGAGAAGTTCGCGCTGGTAAATTGCGAGCATGCCTCTCATGTCCTGACCTTTTTGCCGGTAAGCGAGATGAAAACGTCCTCAAGGTTTACACGCCTCAGAGAAAAGCTGCCTTCATGCGCTGTGATATGTCTGTTGGCCTCTTCTCTGCAGCGGAAAAAGAGGGTCTCCAGGCCCCCGTCGGCCACCCGGTCCAGAGCCCATGTCCCCAAGCCTTCCATCAGGTTTTGCGGGGTGTCCAGGGTGACTATCCTGCCTTCGTCCAGGAAAGCGACCCGGTCGGCCAGAAATTCAGCCTCCTCTATGTAATGGGTGGTCAGAAAGATGGTCGCCCCGCTTCGCTGGATACTCTTGATAAGCGACCATATGCGGTGCCTGATGGCGGGATCGAGACCCGTCGTAGGTTCATCGAGAAAGAGGATCCTCGGCGAGTGCATGAGCGCCCTGGCGATCATCACCCTTTTTTTCATGCCGCCGGAGAGCGATTTTACCGGGCTATCCATTCTGTCCGCGATTTCAACGTATTCCAGGAGTTCACGAATGCGCTGCGCCCTTTCTTTTCGCGGCATCTGGAAAAGTTTTCCGTGCAGGTGCAGGTTCTCGCCCACCGTCAGTTCGTGGTCAAGATTGATGTTCTGGGATACGAGCCCGCATTGACGTTTCGCCTGCAGGCTTTCCTTCCCGACATGATGACCGTGCAGCCATGCGTCCCCAGCAGAAGGGACCGCAAGGCCGGTAAGTATTCTGATGGTCGTCGTCTTGCCCGAGCCGTTCGGCCCGAGATATGAAAACAGCTCACCTTGGCCAACCTGGAGGCTCACACCTTTGAGCGCTTCGACCTGTTTGTATTTCTTGCGCAGGTTTTCGAATCTGATCATCTTCTCATTTGGGGCAATGAGCCCCTAAAGTGTCGATGTATTTATGCCGTATAAGAAGAATAGCGCAGGGCAATGAGAGGATTCATTCCGGTTCACATTACCCAGGGAAGAAAACTAGATATTATCAATCCCAATGGAGATGTCCCATGAGACGATTCAGACAATTCAGTCTTGCACTGGCTGTGGCGGTATCGCTGCTGCGCTGGTCTGTCATTCCGGCGGCATTCGCGGAGACGTTGTCTGCGGACACGCTGTCGAGCAAACAGGCTATCCCGTCTGTAACGGCCCAGCCTGACGTCGAGCCCGACATCAGGCCTTACTTCAACAATCCCGCCACGGACCCTGAACTCTCACAAAGTGCGATGGTAAAGCTGCTGCAGGCAAAAATCAAATATGTTTTCATTATTTTCAATGAGAACCACTCGTTCGATAACGAGTACGGCACGTTTCCGGGTGTCAACGGCATCTATTCGGACGGCCTGAAACCTCGTTCTCCGTTCAATACGCCGGGTTTCTACCAGGCTTATGTTGACGGCGTCACCGGCGAGACGGTCACGGTCCAGCCGTTCCGGATCGGACCGGAGTATAATTCAAGCGCCATCGACAGCGCCGACAATACCCACGACGGGGTCGCAGAAAAGATCGACGTGGATCCGGCGACAGGCGTGGCGCGGATGGACAAGTTCGCCTATGAAGAGTACAACCGCTTCGCATCGCCTGCGCCCACCAAAAAGACCGAGGCTGAGGGAACGCAGTATGCACGCCTTGTCATGGCGCACATCGACTGCGACACCATTCCGTTTTTCTGGCGGTGGGCCAGCCGCTTCACGATTTTCGACAACGTCTTCGCGACCCAGGACGCGACCTCCACCCCGAATGCGATTGCGATGATCTCGGGGCAGTCTGGGGAAACGCAATGGGTCGAGCACGGCCCGAACGGTCAGATCTACACCGTTAACGGCGTCACCGGCACGACGACAGGACCGCCGATTGTCAGCGGCAACGAGCCCTTCTGGGGCTCGCTGTTCGATACATCGGCCAACCCGATGCCCATGAGTCAGCAGGACAATAAGGGCAACATCTCCGGCAACATCGCCTGCAACCTGACCTTCGCCAGCCTGCCGCTAACCTTCCAGGGCAAAAATGTTCAGAACGTCATGGAGCAGAACCTGAACCCGGGGTTCGACCTGCCGGACATTCAGCAGGATATCCCTTACATCCAGCATCTTGGGACCAAGCCCGTCAACTGGGGCTGGTACCAGGAGGGCTACGACCTCGAGGCGAGCGACACGAACGGAGTGGCCTCGCATAATTTCTACGTCACCCATCACAACGGGGCGCAGTATTTCGGCTATATCGCCAACACGCCGCCGCTGCGCCCGAACTTCCACGGAATGACCGATTTCTTCACCGACATGGCGAACAACTCCCTGCCGCAAAGCGGTGTGTTTTACATCCGAGGGGGCTACGGGAACCAAATGGGACTGATGCCGCCGATCACCAACCCCTATACGCCGGCGGATGAAGTCGCGGCAATCAATCAGGCAAAGCAAGGCGACGACGACCACCCGCAATACGCCGACCGGCAGATCAGCGAAGCCATGGCGGCCCGTGTGATCAACGCGATCGCGTCGAATCCGAAGATTTGGGCTCACTGTGCGATCATCATCGGATATGACGAGGGGGACGGCTCTTACGACCACGTTCCGCCGCGCATCCGTTCGTACGGCCCCGACACTCTGCCGCTTTCAAGGGGAGTCCGCATCCCGCTGCTCCTCATCTCGCCCTATGCGCGGACGCACGCCGTCTCGCACGTAGAGGGCGATCATAACGCCATAATCCAGACGATCGAGACGATCTTCGGACTGCCGGCCCTCGCCAGCCTCCCCGACGAGGCCCAGGCGCTCGCGCTCGGCGACTCTGCGGCGTTCAACCAGTTTGGCCCCCCAGGATTCCAGCAAAAGTGTCTGGGACCCCGCGACATAAACTCGACGATATCGAGCAGCCTCCTGTCCGGCTTCGATCCGAAACGCCTGACGGGCGCCTCTAGGCCCCTGCCGGCCTCGTTTGCGATGATTCCGGATAACGTTGTGACATCGCTGCCGCATTATGGCGGCCATGGCTGCCTGGAGATCGGGATCACGCCGGAGGATATCCAGCAGGGAATCGTAGCCAATGCTCCCCCCGGTTTTAATCCGTTGCCGGGCACCTATCCGGCGGGCAATTGAAGAATCACCAGGACCGATGAGGGCGCAGCGCGGCAGCCCCCGTCCGCTGTCGGGGCCGCGCATCGTTTCACTGTTTCATAACGTTCGCCCCTGGAGGATATATGCGTATTTTGTCAATCATGCTGCCCCTGTTTTTTGTCTGCTGTTCGATCTCCGACGCCACGGCGGGCAGCATAGCCGAGCGCGTGAAAGCGCGCGGCTTCGTGCGCTGCGGAAGCGTAGAGCGGCCGGGCCTGGCGAGCCCCGGCGCCCAAGGCCGCTGGACCGGGCTCGAAGTCGACGTCTGCCGCGCGGTCGCCGCCGCGGTGCTCGGCGCCCCCGAGCGTATAGAATATCATGCATACGAGACGCAGAAGGACTTCGACGCCGTGCGCAACCAGCAGGACGATATCTATTTTCTAACGGGTTCTGAGATTGCAAAGCAGAAGCTGGCCGGCAAAGTGCTGCCCGGCCCCACCGTGTTCGTGGAATCCCATGCGGTGATGACGCCGGTCAACGCAGCCGCGCAACATCTTGACGATCTCGCCGGGAACGGTATCTGCTTCATGATCGGAAATCCGGTCGAGAGGACCCTGAATGCGCATTTCGATTCGATCCACAAGGAGTGGTTCCGCCGGGGATTCACCGAGGACGAAGAAATGAACGATGCCTACAAAGTGCAAAGCTGCCATGCCTTAGCAGGTGAGATCACGACTCTCGCCTCGGTCCGGCTCGACCCCGGGGTGAACCATCTGTCGAGCCGAATCCTTCCCGAGACTCTGGCCGTCTTCCCAGTGATGGCCGTAACGGGAACCGAAGATGCGCAGTGGTCATCAATCGTCGCCTGGACGGTGCACACGCTGGTCAGCGCGGAGAGGCCGGAAACCCAGTGGTATGCGGGGGGCGCCGGTGCGATGCCGATCTCTGCAAATGAGCTGGGGCTGGATAAGGACTGGCAGCAGCGTGTTTTAACTGCAGTAGGCAACTACGGCGACATCTTCGAGCGTAACGTCGGCAAGGGTTCAGCACTCGAGATAGATCGCGGCCTCAATGCAAACAATATCGACGGCGGACTTCTACTGGGCCCTTTTATCGAGTGATGGCGGCGATGTGACCGCGCCGCGCTACCCCAAAGCCGGCAAAACCATACACTTTCCCGATGGAACGTTTAAGTGACGGGTCAATGAGACTGGTTGTCGGAATTTCAGGATGCACAACGCCGACAGTTGGCGCCACTACCCCGAATTGTTCCCTCAAGCCGCTAATTTACAGTTCGTGAAACCCGCTTTTCTCATTTCTACGCACCGGGCTGCGGCCAGGGCGGATATGCACCCGTCGGAGGCCGCCACCACGATCTGGTTGGCATATTTTTGCCTCAGGTCGCCAATGACAAAGATCCCGGGAATACTTGACTCGCATCTTTCATCTGTCAAAACAAAGCCGCCCTCGCTCATTTTGGCGCCTGCGGGAACCAGCTTTCGGTTCGGGGCAAAGCCTACGAAAATGAAGATGCCCTCTACATGCAGCTCGCTTTCAGCTCCTTCGCCGTTTTTCACCACGATCGAGCTGACGCCGTTTCCGTCCGAGATTATGTTCGTCACTACTGCATTCGATATTACTTTTATCTTCGGCTCCATGTTGATGCGCTGTTGCACTATCCTGCCTGCGCGAAATTCTTTCCGGCGGTGGATCAGATGGACCTCAGAGGCAATTTTGGAAAGGTAGAGGGCTTCTTCCAGAGCGGTGTCGCCGCCGCCTACCACCGCCACCGGCTTGCCTGTGAAAAAAAATCCGTCACAGGTTGCGCAATATGACACACCCCGTCCAAGGTTCTCGATCTCGCCGGGCACGCCGAGAGTACGAGAAATTCCGCCGGGCGACAGGATGATTGAATAGGCTTTCAGAGTTTTTCCGTTTGCGAGCCTAACTGAATGAAACTCGATGCCCGGCTCTATGGCGATTGCCTCCTCCTGCAAGATTTCAAGCCCATACGATTTTGCGTGCTTGAGAAACCTCTCGGACAGCTCGAAGCCGTTTATATCTATGAAGCCGGGGTAGTTCTCGATGCCTTTGTTGATAGCCATCTGTCCGCCCGGAGCGCCTTTCTCGATGAGTATCGTTTTCATCGCAGCCCTCAAGGCGTAAATTCCGGCCGACAGACCCCCCGGGCCTCCCCCAACAATTATTGTGTCGTATGTGTTGCAGGCTGAGGGCATATCGCTCTTCTCTTCCATTGCTCGCAACTGCCTGTCTTCCCGCTGCGATTTGTAAAAAGGGTATTCTTTTCCGCAAAGTGAGCATTGCAGGACGCACACATCATCATCATCCGATTTTACCCCGGTCCTGATCCCGCACTGGTCACAGCGGCGGCACGCTAGGCGTGTATCTGAAGCTCTTTTGCTGCCCATATCTCTATAAATTTAATCATTTCATTTTGATATAACAATTATAGGAAGGACTATTCGACTTGGTTTCGCCGATTGCTCGAACTTCCGGTCTGCCCTATAAAAGTGATGGAAAGGGCATCTGCCAAAAGAGCGCCGAAGGTTTCAACGGTCTTCCGAAACGAGGTGTTTCTCACGTTCTCCCAACGTATGTCTCCGTTGTTAAACTCAGGCATTTTGATGTTGTAGAGGAGCGGCGGCTTGAGTTCCTTCAAACTCGATGCGTGGACTCTCAGCCAGGCGTCGCCGGAGGGGATGATGTCCGTGAGGTATTCGATAGCGACATGGCCGTTATCGAAAATGTTGGTAGTGAGCTTTTGGCCCGGCTCAAAGTTTCCTATTGCCGCATCAGGCAAAACTTCCGCCAAATGCCAACCCGACAGGATCAGGTTCTTGCCCATGTGGTTCACACTTAAAGGGACCCCATTGAGAATGTCCCCCATAAATGCGTCTTTGAGCTTGGATACTGAATAGAGGAGCCGATTTTTAAAACCATGCGGGGCCTGCGCGGAGTCCGGGCGCCATGAGCCGAAACTCAGGGCGCTCCCCAGGTCTTTGCAGAAATCCCCTATCGTTGCGAACAGTCCCTTCTGATGTCCCTTCATGATTTCATTGTTCTCGTTCCTATGAAGAACAGTGGTCCCCAGGAAAATGTTGCCGAAAAAATTCCTGATATTTCCGAAGGCGTCGGAAAAATCCTTCCTGACCAGCCCCAAAATGGATTCCTTATGCGAGGGCTCGACGACCTTTTTTTCATCCAGGTAATAGCCGCGGCCCCCCGGATTGCGAAGTAACTGGTCGTCTTTATACTTCTGAGCGCCGCTTATGGGCGCCGGTTGGGCCGATGTTATGGCATGCCTCTGGTAAGCTGCCGCAGCATCCATTCCTGATGGCGGAGGCGAATTCAAAGATTGGGCGGATAAGAGGGCGGGGAGTCTCGACAGAGGCGCATCCAGGGGTCCCGGAGCAACCGATTGCGGCGCGGCTTGTGAACCTGAATGCTCCAATGCCGCTGCTTTGAGGGCCATGTCAAAGCTCTGACCCCCGTTTACGGTTGGCTCGGAAGTCCTGGATGCGGGGACCTCCGGCAGGTCTACACTGGAGACAGGAGAGGGTTGCATTTGCCGCCTGGAAGCCTTGTCGAGAAACTGCGGTCCTTAAAGAAAGAATGCATTACGCGAAACTATTGAGCAATTCTTATGCCAGGCTGCCCGGAGTTGACCGTTCAATTGATTGCTTGCCCCGCTCCGCCTCCTTCAGAGTATTGCGCCGTCATGCCCAGCATGCATGGGACCTTTTGGCGCGGCCCTGAAATATCCGCATACGCGCCACATCCATTTAACTAATCGCAGGCCTGTTGCGCATGAGCATGCAAATTTTGCCTGCGTGAGAGTTGGGCGCGCCCAGCCCCGGCCGCCCGTCAAATCCCGTCTGAGAGGATTTTCGCAATAGCTCCTTTCACCTTCCAGTACTCAGTTTCCACTTTAAACGTTAGATCACGGCTCAGGCCATGGGGGGTTTGACATGCAGTTTCCATCTCATGGCAAAGCTTGGCCAGTTGCATCGCCCCAATGTTAGCGCTGGAGGATTTCAGACTGTGGGCCAGTTTCCTGGCTTCTTCGCACTCGCCATTGAGTTGGATTCGCGCAAAAAGACCATCGGAGTAATGGACAAACGTGTTCAATATTTTTCTAAGCAGTTCCGTATCGCCTATAGTCAAGTTTTTAAGCACCCTTCTGTCGATTAACTCACCATCCTCATGACCCTTGACAACTTCTTGGGGTTGAGAGGAGTCTGCACGCAGGCGGCCTGCCGCACTTGCATTAATTTCCTCAGCAGGGCCGGCATTGCTCTTGAGCCAGCGGTCCAGGGCGGCCTTGATTTGGCGCAGCGTAAAGGGCTTGGAGAGATAGCCGTCCATCCCGGCAGCCAGGCATTGTTCCTGAGATCCCTTCATTGCGTGCGCGGTGAGCGCCACAATAGTTATGCGGGATGCAAACCCGGATTCAATCTCGTTTTTTCGAATCCGTCTTGCCGCTTCATATCCATCCATCTCCGGCATCTGGCAGTCCATTAGAACAAGACCGTAATGCGTACGCGTGAGCGCCTCGATGGCCTCGCGGCCGTTTGACACAACGTCAACCCGCTGGCATCCCAGTCTTTTTAGCATGGCCGTGCAGACCTGCTGGTTGGTGGGATTGTCTTCGGCCAGCAGAATTGGCGTAAATTCAGATTTTACTTTCACAGGGTGGAGGGGAACGCTTGTTTTTGTGCCGGGACAGCCCTGAACCGACTCTACGATGGCGTTATAGAGTTGGGACGGTCGGGTCGGCTTGGTGAGGTAGGCTGCGACATCGGACTGGGGATGTCTTTCTATGCCTCCACTGAGCATAATCAGGACAACCGGCGCAAGGTCGGGGTCCTCTTTTATTCTCCGCGCTAGTTCGCTCCCATCCATGCCCGGCATCATCATATCCAAAATGGCTAAATCGTAAGCTTGCCCGCTATCGACCGCATCGCGCAACATCTTCAGGGCCTGTTCTCCATTTGCCGCACATCCGCTTGACATTTTCCACGAATCGAGCTGGCACTGCAGAATGGCCCGGTTTGTTTCGTTATCGTCAACGATAAGCACGCGCAAATCCCGCAGAGTTGAAGACACATAAAGCTCATGGCCAGATTTGCCGTGGTCCTGCTTTTTTAATCTGACAGTGAAGCGAAAACTGCTTCCTTTCCTTGGGCTGCTTTCCACTTCGATGTGACCGCCCATCATTTCACAGAGTTGTCTGGATATGCTAAGTCCAAGCCCGGCGCCCCCAAATCTGCGATTCATGGATTGGTCTGACTGAGAGAATGCCTCAAAGATTTTAGATTGTGCTTCCGGTGGAATTCCGATCCCGGTATCCCTGACCTCAAAACCCAGCAGTATGCCGTCCTGAGTCTCCTCCCGAAGAAAAACGCGAACGAAAATCTCCCCCTGCTCGGTGAATTTGACCGCATTTCCGATAAGGTTGGTGAGAATCTGACTAAGCCTGCCAGGGTCGCCGGTCAAACTGCGGGGAACGTCGTCCTCGATCTGGTAGATGAATTCAAGTCCCTTTCTGTGTGCGTTATCAGCAAAGAGTTCCATTAATTCTTCGACATGTATCCACAAGTCGAAATTGAGATGTTCGAGCTCGAGCTTGCCCGCTTCGATTTTGGCGAAATCCAGAATATCGTTCAGGATCCGGAGAAGCGACTCTCCGGACCGGAAAACCGTTTCAGCCAGCTTGCGCTGCTGCAGGTCAAGGTCGGTTCCCAACAGAAGTTCGGCCATTCCGAGCACTCCATTCATAGGGGTTCGGATCTCATGACTCATATTCGCAAGAAATTGCGATTTCGCACGATTGGCCGCAATGGCCCTGGCCGCCATTTCCTTTTCGGTCACGTCTTCGTGGGCGCCAAGAACTCCAGTGAAATTCCCTTTGGAATCGAACATGGGAATTCGCCTGATGTCGAAGAACAAGGCCCCCGATTCGCGCTCCAGCATACGGTGCAAGGGCGCAAGCGAATTTACCACCTCCATGTCCAGCTCATGAAACAGGCGCGCCTCATTATCTTTCCACCCTAACTGATTGTCGGTTCTGCCAACGACGTCGGATATCGTTTCACACCCCGCTTCCCTGGCGAAATTCTGATTGCACCCGAGATAGCGCAGGTCAGGGGCTTTCCAGAAAATCGAATGAGGAAAGCTCTCGATGACCCTCTTCAGCATTTCCCGTGAACGCTGCAGGGCGCTGGCGGCTTTTCCCCGATCACTGATTTCCTCCCTTAGCCTTTCGGTCAGCCGGGTGAGCTGCGCCCGTCGCCCGTGCTCGAGGGCAGCCAATGTCTCAAGCATCTTCGGAACCGGCACTACCCCGATCAGCGAATCATTACGGGTAACTATGATGTGATCGAATATCTTGGCTTTCTCACGCTGCATTGCAAGGCTTGCGGCGACCTCGATGGGTGTGGAGGCATCGATGCTGAGTGGGTTTGTATCCATCACTCGGGAGACGGGCTTGGGATAATAATGGGCGACCCCGAACCGCTTACTCAAAATCCTGTCCAGATGGAGGCTGCTGATCAGGCCGACAGGTCTCTCGGCGAGCGCCACCACAAGCGCGTTTATTGGCTCATCCACCCCTAGCATTTCCTTTGCGTCACGAACCGGCGTCTCGGGATCTATGCACACAGCAGGCTCGGCAATCGCATCTATACAGACGGATCGCCCTCTCGACGCCAAATCGTGGATTGCTCTGGATGCACGGAAAGATAAAGATGTATCCATTTTCGAATTTGATTCGCTGTAGGCTGCCGATATGGAGCGCATAAGCATAATCCCGCAAAATCCCTGGTTCACTTCGTATATTCGATGATTCAATGTGCATATCGGCAAAAGATAGAATATCCTCGATGCCAGCCATGTTGCATTTTCGTGACTTTTTCATGGCGCCGGGCCTGTAGAATCCAACGCACAAAATGGAAAAGAAACACTCCGGAATTTGCGAACCGGACCAGGTTTCATCGAAAGGCGATTATGGGGTCTGATTAGTAGGTAAGGAATGAAAAATCCGCAATTTCATCGTTGACACACCCATTAAGAACTTTTAGCCTCTGCATTACGGGAATTCTGCGAGCAAATTCCTGTTCTCCAGCCTTGCTGCGATGTATTGAAATCGACCTTGCACTTTCTGAAATGAGGAGAAGATATGGCGTTTTTTGATAACGGACTTAAAATTGGGACTCCCATTCTGATTGGGATAGGAGCGCTTATTCTCGTTCCAGTGATCGCTCCTGTGGCTGCATCGATTATAAAGCCTTTGGCGAAAGCAACGATCAAAACCGGACTAAGCCTCGTTCAAAGGGGAAGAGAGCTGCTATCGGAGGCTGCGGAGTCCTTCGAAGATATCACCGCAGAAGTCAAAGCAGAGCTGATAGCCGAGAGAGCGGGCCCTGCTGCGAAACCGCAGGCGGATTAGGTCTTTCGAACGACCTGGCGGCTCATCGAGAGCAGGACGGGGTGTTGTATTGAAAGCGCCCTCCTCAAAGGATGCAACGGCCCTGAGGTTTAATTCGACCGTACGGGAAAATCATTTTATAAGTGATAATCCTGTAAGCCAGGTTATCACTGTGTGTAAAGAGGGCCAAGAGATGGAGGACGCCACAGAATGCCAGCCCAGGATTTAGCCTCCCGACAAAGCATTTTCACCGATCAGTTCTTCTACTTTTTCCTTCGCCTTCGCAAGACTCGTATCCGGGCGGTAGTAGAAGCTGTTAATAAGAGTTATCCTGAAGAGACTGCCGAGCAAAAGGCGAGGCGGCTTATTGCGGCCCAAACGCCTCTCTCCTTTCTGGGAGGCGCTCTCATTCATCTCCCGATGCTGGTTCCCGGACTTGGCCAGGCATTCCAGTTCCTGGGCTTTGTGGGAGGAACTTCAGCCATTACCCGCATGCACCTCTATCTCATTCTGGAGATCGCGCTTCTCTACGGCATGGATATCGAAGATGAGGCGCGCGTTCCCGAGATACTTGCGGTGGTTGCCGCCACCGGTCTCGCAGCCGGGCTTCCGTTGCTTGCCGGTGTTCTCGACATCAACCCGCTATTTTCCCTGCCTGCAGGGGGAATAACGGCCTGGGCCGCCGCCAGGATGATCGGCGAGCAAGCCATCCGCCTTTATTCGGGAGCCGCTAAAGAATTAACCCCGGCCCCATCAACATAACAGCAGCAAGCTCCGTAACACGACTGTCATCATCTTGAGCAACGCCGGTCACATTCCTGGTATATCCTCCATTCCGGCAATAAAGATCAATTCCCCATTGCGGAATTTAGGAATGCAATCCTTCGATCCCTCAATCCCTGAGTAGGCAAGTAATGAACAATCAGGATGACAAAACGCATAAAAGCGTTACTGTATAACGGAGGTCAAAAATAGACGCCCTGGAATGGCGGTGATGCCGCATAATCCCTATCTTCTCAGCGCAGGGATTTTTCCTGTGAGATTTTCTAATGGCGATTTTCGAAAACGGAATGAATCCGCAGTTGGAGCAGCTTCAGGCATTTAGCTCTCAACCCGGTTTAGTATATTTTCCTCTTTGCGCCTCGATTGCCCGGCCGGCAGTGAAAGGCGGCGTAGATAACACGATGCATGCGCCGCGCAATTAAGGGAATTGCCGCAGACGGTGTCTTTTTTTGTTTGTAATGGCGTTTCGGGATCAGGCAGGGATGCGGCGCCGTTATATGCGCCGGCAAACTTGGAACAGTGAGCCAGGGAGGCGAACAGGGAGCAAGGCGACAATGGGTTGTTCGTTCCTGTTGTGAAAGGTGGTGCGAGATGGCCGAAAGAAGAGCTCAGCGACCGAAGAAAAAGGAGCAGGAAATGAGTCCTGGAGAAAAGAGCTATGAGGAAACACCCCGGACAGACATCAAGGCGACGATGGGTGAGGCGGGGGCCACTGTGAAAGAGGGTGTCATCAGCGGTCTTAAGGGCGTCAACGAGATCGAAACCCAGATTGTCACCCTGGTGAAGAACACCGTTTCCGATACCCTTAAGGCTACGGGTTCGGTGGCCGATGAGACCCTCAACGTGACAAAGGACGTGCTGCAAGGGACCTTCAAAGCGGTGGAGGAAGTTGGGACAGGGCTTTTGCTGAGCTCCAAGAGCGTGGCGAAAGGGATTATCATGGGTGTAAGCGATGTTGGGGGTGATGTGTTGAGCGTCGCCAAACAGGTTATCAGGGGGACAGTCAACGGAGCCGCCGAGATTGGAGCGGACGTTGGGCAGGTCGCCCGCAGGACGGTGGACGGAATCATTGAAGCGGCAAGGGAGACAGGCGCGAATGCCGAAGAGATGGCCAAGGTGACTGTGAATGGAGCCATCGAGGCGGCGGGAAGCGTTGGCAATACGGCTGTTAAGGCTGTCAGGGAGGTGTTGGTGAACGTTGTGGAAGGTGTGAAGGACGTTGCCGGCGCTGCTCTTCCAAAAGAAAAGCCGTGACAGCAGGTTTCCTGCTCACAGCAAATGGGGCTAATCGTGGGACTGGATAATCTAGGCTCGATATCCTTCGACTGGAATTGGATTTCAGCTCTTTGCAGCGTGATCATTATCAATCTGGTCCGATCAGTCGACAATGCGATGGTCGTCGCCGTGGCTCTGAGGTCTCTTCCGAATCGCCTGCGCTTGAGGGCCATAACATTTAGCGCTTGCATCACCATTGTATTGAGCGTCTTGCTTACTTTCTTTGTCGCCAGGCTTTTGGAGCACAGCTTCGTCAGACTTGTTGGCGGCGCTATAGTCATCTACCTGGCGGTGACGCTTCTAGTCCTGAGAACCGGCGCAACGTCTGTGGACGAAGGGATCTCCAATACCGGCCAGGCTGTTAAAATTCTGGTAATCGCCAACATCACCATGTCTTTGGACAATATGCTGGCTGTTGCGGGCGCCTCGCAGGGGAACTTTTTCCTGCTCTTCTTTGGGCTTGGCGTGAGCATTCCCGTCGTTTTTTTCGCCAGCAACCTCCTTTGCCTGGTCATCGAAAGGTTTCCTTTCCTTAACTACGTCGGTTGCGCTGTCCTTGCAAAGGTGGGCACAGATATGATCCTTACCGACCCCTTCGTTGTGAGCGTGATGGCCCCAACGAGGATTTTCAGTTTTTCGGCCCAGTTCGTTTCCATCCTGGTCGTCATTGCCGCCGGGCATTTTTGGATGAAAATGGCTGGGCCGGGACCAGAAAGCATGATGCGGGGGCAGGAAAGCTTCCGGCCTCCGGCTTCCCGTATCGGTTGATTCAACCCAAACGCTCCAACATCCATTGTGTCACCCGGCGATAGTCCTCGGCCCCATTCGAATCGGGCGCATACAGGGTTACAGGCTTTCCCCGAGCGGGCGCCTCCGCCAACGCGACATTCTCACGGACGAATGGAGCTATCCTGCCGGGGAATCGCCTCTCCAATTCAGCCATAGTTTCCCTATGAACTCTACGCCTCGGGTTGGCGCGGCACGCGATTATCCCCAGAATCCAGGGATGGGGGGTTCCCCGGCGCATTGAATCCAGCATCTCGATCAATTGATCCAGGCCGTTCAGCGCAAGCGGATTGGTTTCAATTGGAATGACTACATGCTGACTGACCCGAAGAGCGCTGGTGGTGAGAATTCCGGGACCTGGCGGGCAATCAATTATGACCAGCTCCCAATCGCCCTGGGTCCGTGCAAGGCATCGGGCCAGGAGTTCCGCGCCGAGTATTCCGCTAAACCTTTGCGCAGCCTCAGCAAGTGCTGGACCGGAGGGAATAAGATCAACCCCTCTTACTGCCGTTGGAAGCACAGGGGCCGCAACGCTTCTTTCCAGGGCGCGCAAGAATCCCGCGCCTTTGTCTCTGACCCCGAAATGCAGACTGGCGCTGCCTTGAGGGTCAATATCCATGACCAATACCCGCTTACCCGTTTCTCCCAGGACAGACGCAATGTTCACTGCCGAGGTGGTTTTACCGACCCCGCCTTTATGGTTGGCGAACGCAATGACAGGCTTCATGCTCTTTACTCCTGACAAAGGGGAAAATGTAGGCGCGCTGTTAAATCAAAATCAATCGATTATGGCGCAAAATATGGCCTCGCCTCGTGAAATCGTAAGCAGCCGGGCGCAAAAGTTGAATAATATGCCGTCCTTACATTTCTTAACAGTAAATTACTTGCCTCGCGCAAAGCCGTCCTCCTATGATTGAGCCGCAATAAAATCATATTACTTGAAGATTTAGCCCCTTCTTTACTATACTGCCGGGGACAATGATCTGATCATTGAATCATTCACCATAAAAGGAGAAGTCACATGCACAGGACCAGATTGGGTTTGATCTTTTTCGCCATTGCCGCAATGATTCTTGCGAGCAGTTCCAACCTTTTTGCACAGCAGACGCGCACGTGGGTCTCCCCCGTGGGAACCGACAGCGGTTCGTGCGGCGCTTACAGTAGCCCGTGCCTGACCTTCAGCGGGGCGTTGAACTCAACGAACACCGCTTCGGGCGGCGTGATCAGCGTGCAAGCTCCCGGAGATTTCGGCCCAGTGACCATCACCCAATCCGTGACAATTGACGCCGGCGGCATGTATGCGGGCATTCTGGCTTCCTCGACGGGCATTTCGATAAACATTACGGCGGGCGAAACGGTTATCCTTAGAGGGCTCAGTATAGATGGCGGAGGCAGCGGACTGACCGGGGTGGACTTTTCCTCATCTGGGGGCACACTCTTTGTGGAAAAATGCGCCATCTCTAATCTCTCGAATTATGGAATATCATTCGAACCAACTGGGACGAGTCAGCTTTTCGTATCCGATACAACCATCAGAAACGTTGCTCCAGGGTCGACGTCGAATTTGTTTGCCGGCATCTCCCTGTCAGCGTCAGGTGGCGCGATTAAATCCACGGTCTCCATAGACAACACCAGGGTGGAAGGTTGTGTAACCGGCCTGTCGGCAGCCAAGGCTTTCATAAAGGCCATAGTAAGCAGATCAGTTCTTTCGGGAAATTCCCTCCGGGGAATCTACGTGCAGGGTAACAGTTTGGTGAGCGTAGAGTCTTGTGTCCTGGGAAATAACGTGAAGCAGGGCATTCTGGTGAATGCAGGCGGCGGAATAGTGGTGATAAGCAATAACACTATAGTCAATAACGGCTCCGGAATGGTGATCTCGGCCGGTTCCATCGTATCCACGGGAGGTAATTGTGTTGCCCAGGATGGGGGGACCCCTGGCTACCCAACGACCACTATACCGCGAGAATAGCGCCATCGGCCCGGCCTTATCTAACGGAGGGGATTTTTGTGTGGTTGCGAGGCGGTGCCGGCTTGTCAGTCGTTCGATTCACCGCCTCGCTCCCATGCAATTTCCGTAGAACTCCAGAGGGTTGCTTTCGCTGAAACGTTGCCTCAGCGCCTTGACCATGTTGCGCCGGCGCTGCATCGTCTTACCAAAAAGCAGAGAGCTTTTGCGGGCCGGCCTGATGCTCACTAATGCTGCTGACTGCTTGTATTGCGGGCCGCCGCCGCTTGCACGCCACCAGTTTTTTGTCGCGGGTCCTTAATTTTCGCCACCTCCCAAATAACCTCCATGAAGCGTTGAAGCGCCGGGTTTTCGTCGTCCGGACGCAATATGACGGCCAATTCAGTGGTGGGCGCCGGCGCTCCCAGAGGCCGGTACACTACGTCGGTTCGTTGTAAACTCTGCAATGAGGCCGGGACAATCGACACACCCATGCCCACGGCGACGAGGCTCACAATGGTTTGGGTCGTGGGGGCCTCTTGGACGGTCTTAGGAGAAAATCCAGCCTGGGCGCAGATGTGCATGAACTGATCGTAGAACCCCCGTGCAAGATGGCGGGGGACTTGAAGAAAAGGTTCCCCGGCCAGCGCCTCCACGGGGATCTTTCTTTGCCTGGCCAGGCGGTGCGTGCGTGGCAAGACGACCACCAATGGCTCTCGTCCGATAACATGCACAACCAGCGATTCCTCATCAGTCAACGGGGGGCGCATCAGGCCGACATCCAGCCGATAGGCTTTAATCGCTTCTACCTGCTCCTCGGTGCTCAGGTTCTTCAAAACCAGCGTGACATCCGGGTATCGGGTTCGCATGAGACGAAAGATCGAAGGAACCTTCCCGTAGACGGCGCCACTGACAAATCCAACCTCCAGTTCTCCAATCTCGCCGCGAGCAGCACGCTGGGCCGCATGTACGGCTTGATCCGTAAGGGCGAGGACCTTCCGGGCTTCCTGCAAAAAGACCGTTCCGGCGGCGGTGAGTTCCACATGCCGTTTGGTTCGCAACAGCAGCAAGGCGCCGATTTGCTCTTCCAACGCCCTGATCTGCTGGCTTAGCGGCGGCTGGGCGATGCCTAACCGTTGGGCGGCCCGCCCAAAGTGCAATTCCTCGGCGACTGTTACAAAGTATCTTAAATGTCTTAGTTCCATCCCAGGGCTCCGTGGATTTTATAATACATAATAGATATCAAATAGCGATGCTGGGACTGACTCTTATGACGGTTCTGGCGGCGACGGCGGCCAACCTGGGGCAGTTCATCGCCTGGCGTTTTCTGCAGGGGATGTTCGTTCCAGGCATTATCGCCGTCGCCATGGCGTACATCAGTGAGGAATCCCCGGACGAGTCGGTCGGTTCCACCATGGCGATTTATGTGACCGGCACAGTTGTCGGCGGGTTTGCGGGACGCTTCATTGTCGGTTTAGCCGCAACCCACTGGGGTTGGTGTACGGCCTTTGTTGTTCTTGGCGCGGTCACTTTAGCCGCAGCCCTGAGCACACGGCGGCTCCTGCCTCGCTCCACGAAATTCGTGCGCCAAACAAATGTCCCGGCGGCTTTTGAGTCGATGTGGATGCATTTGCGCAACGTGCAGCTTCTGGCGACTTACGCCGTTGGGTTTAATGTTCTGTTTTCCATGGTTGGGGCGTTTACCTACGTTAACTTTTATCTGGCGGATAAGCCTTTCTTCCTTGGGCCTGCTGCTCTGGCGTCAATTTTTACCGTGTACCTGATTGGCGCAGTGATCACCCCGGTCGCCGGGCGCATCCTGGACAGCGTCGGTTACCGCTGGGCGTTGGTGGGAGCAGTGGGAGTGTCCGCGTCGGGCATTTTGCTGACATTGATTCGGCATGTGCCGGTGGTCATTGCAGGGCTCGCGCTTCAGGCCAGGGGCGTTTTTGTCTGCCAGTCGGCATCATCGAGCCGTGTGGGTAAGGCTGCAGGCGCGGCCCGGTCTTCGGCTGCCCGTCTCTACGTTTCCTGCTACTACCTCGGCGGCTGCGCCGGTTCGATTCTTCCCGGTTTTTTCTGGAAGCAGGCCGGATGGCCGGGTTGCGTGGCGATTATAATCTTTATGCAGCTTATCACTTTCGTGATCGCGAACAAATTGTGGCGAGACTGAGAGTGAAAGACCTCGTATAATAGACTTCCATACCACCTTGTCGAAAAAGATAACCACTCTGCGTAGTGCGAGCGCGTAGCGGGCAGGCCGACCGCCGCCATTCTCGACGCTATCCCTTCATGACCTGTCTATGATCACTGTCCATGACCAGAGACGGGGCGTTCGCGGGAGGCTTGGGCGCTTCCGGGCGGAGGTTACGGAAAGACGGCCGGAAGCGGGCATACGAAAAAGGCACGAGAGGATCTGAACTTCGGGCTTCACCCGCAAACATCGACGGAGTAAGGGCCATTTTGAACCTGCACCAAAGTTGCACCGATGCGAATACCCGAGGCGGGAATTGAAGCCGCACAGGCATAGAGCAGGTGCGGTTTTCATCGCATCGACTTGACACGTGCGACACCCAAACGCGGACATGGGATTCGAACGCGCAGTCGTTTTTTTACTAGCAACTGCCCGGACATGGCAAAACACAAGTGGAATACATGCAGCGGCGTGGGATCTAACGATTCCTTGCTTAGGTTTGCGGGAGGCGGGTGATACTGGGAACTTGTTGGCCGTGGGCTTGGCGCAGGAGCTTTGCAACCAGCAAGTATGTCTGTCCGCCCTTGTCGTTTGCACTAGGCTAGCAGTTGCCGGCCTGCGCATCATTTAGGAGGGGAATGTTCCCCGCTAGGGCAGGTTGGGGCAGGTGCGCTCGTAGGGAATACCAAATCCCACGAAACGCTCCCATTCTTCAGGTTCCAGGTTCCGCCATACTCGCTGGCAAACCAGATCGGACAGAGCCTCTGTGCAAATCCAAATAAAGATATTTGTATCTTCGCTTCCCGAGGCCAGGGTTTTGCCATCCGGGCTGAATGCGACGGAGCTAACCGAATTCCCATGTCGGCGCAGGATGGCAGGTACTGCATTGGGATTGGTGAGATCCCATAGTCGGATGGCTTTATCACTGCTTCCCGAAGCCAGGGTTTTGCCATCCGGGCTGAATGCCACAGTGGTGACAGTATCGTCATGTCCACCCATGATGGCAA
Organism: Syntrophobacteraceae bacterium; assembly: GCA_003165235.1. Classification (GTDB taxonomy): domain Bacteria; phylum Desulfobacterota; class Syntrophobacteria; order Syntrophobacterales; family Syntrophobacteraceae; genus SbD1. The sequence goes on along the minus strand of PLSV01000397.1, from coordinate 467 downwards.
GTTCGGCATCGGGGCGGCCGAGGTCCCAGAGCCGAATGGTCCTATCATAGCTTCCTGAGGCCAGGCTTTTGTCATCCGGGCTGAATGACACCGAGGTAACCCAATGTTTATGTCCAGACAGGATGGCAGGTTCGGCGCTAGGGTGGCCCAGGTCCCAGAGCCGAATGGTCTTATCATAGCTTCCCGAGGCCAGGGTCTTGCCATCGGGGCTGAACGCCACCGAGGTAACCCCACTTTCATGTCCGCGCAGGATGGCAAGCTGGGTCCCAGGGTGGCCCAGGTCCCAGAGCCGAATGGTCTTATCATAGCTTCCCGAAGCCAGGGTTTTGCCATCCGGGCTGNNTCTTGCCATCTGGGTTGAACGCCACTGAGCTAGCCCAAAAACTGAAGGCCGGCGGGTTAACAAGCACTACATGCCCTCGCAGGATGGCAGGTTCGGCGGGGGGGCGGGCGAGGTTCCAGAGCCG